>JANWYD010000001.1:147112-356376 GCA_025057155.1 Chloroflexaceae bacterium | reverse complement strand
GTCCTGGTTGCCCACGTTGCGGTAGCTCAGGATGAAGGTGATCGTGCCGCCCGGCTCGGCGCTGGCCCCGCCGTCGCTCTTGGTCAGCTCCAGGTCCGGCGCAGCAGCGAGCGGTGTGCTGTCGCTGGCCTGGTTGTTGCCCGGAGTCGGGTCGGCGCCGTTGCTGCCATCATCGTCAACGCGAGCGGCGTTGGCCACCTCGGTCACGCCCGCGGGCAGCGGGTTGTTCACCCGCACGACGAAGTTGACGCTGCCGCTCGCCCCTGCCGCCAGGCTGCCAACCGTGAAGGTGCAGACCGTGCCCGCAGGCGCGCCGTTGGCGCAACTCCACCCCGCGGTGCTGGCCGTCGCGTCAAAGCTGGTGTTGGCCGGCACCGTCTCGGTCAGAACCACGCCGGTGGCGTCCTGGTTGCCCACGTTGCGGTAGCTCAGGATGAAGGTGATCGCGGCGCCCGGCTCGGCGCTGGCCCCGCCGTCACTCTTGGTCAGCTCCAGGTCAGTGGCCACGATGGTCAGATCGTCGCTGCCGTCAACATCCGGCAGCTCTCGCTCACCGCCATCGGCGCCGGGCAGGGTGCTGGCCTCGGTGACAGTGGCGCGGTTGGTGATCACCTCGCCTGCGGTGGCCGGGTTTGCCAGGGTGACGAGGAAGGTGAAGTCGCGGCTTGCGCCGGCGGGGATGCCGCCACCGGTGTAACGCACGGTGCGCGTTCCGGCATTGTATGCGAAGGTGAAGCCGGTTGGAGTGCTGGCTTCGGCCACGGCGACGAAGCGCGCATCCAGCGGGTCAACGATGACCACGTCGAAGGCGTCGGACGCGCCGGTGTTGCGCACGGTCAGCCTCACCTCGACGGTCTGGCCGGCGTAGGCCCGGTCGGGAGTGAAGACCTTGGCGATCTCCAGCCGCGGCTCGACCACTGTGACTGTCACCTCGTTGCTGGCGATCGGCGCGCCACTGCTCACACTGACGCTGGCGCGGTTGATCAGCGTGGTCTGGGCCGGCGGCAGCCCCACGTTGCCGGCCACGTCGAGCACGCGGGCCTGGAGGCGCACGCGGAAACTGTTGTTGCCGGCGTCATTGTCCACGGCGACGTTGATGGCGCCGAAGCTGATCGTCACATCGTCGCCACTGCCCGCGCCGCCGCTGACCGTCGGGTCGGGGGCCGTGCCGTTGAAGCCGGTGGTGTCCACCGTCACCGAGCCGGGGACGAAGGCCAGACCGGCGGGCAGGTCGTCTACCAGGACGAGCGAGGGGATAACGCCCTCAGGTAAGGCGACGACCAGCTCGTAGGTCACGATCTCGCCGATGGTCACGTTGGCGCCGCCGGTGTGCGCCGCCGACGTTGCCGCCAGGGCCTTGGTCAGGTCAGGCTGATCGATGGTGAAGCTGGCGCTGCTGTTGATCTCGTAGTCGTTCAGCGCACCGCTGTTGAGCAGCTCGTTGCCATCGGCCAAGCCGTCACCCTCGGAGCGCTCATCGGCGCTATCCCCGTCAATGGTGCTCCACACCGCGCTGGCGCGATTGGTGATCGTCTGGCCAGGGCTGACGCCGCCGCCGATCTCGGCGCGGAAGTCAAGGGTCACACTGGCGCCGGGGGGCAGGTCAAAGCTGTCGCTGGCAGGCACGCGCACCACCCCGCCGCTGATGTCCGCCGAGGGGGGTGTAATTCCCACGGCGCTCACCCCAACCAGCGTGGCGTTGGTCAGCCCGGCCGGGATGGGATCGGTCACCACCACATCGTAGGCCGTACCAACGCTGCCGGCGGCGTGGCTGATCACCACGCGGTAGGTCACCACGCCGCCCGCGTCGGCGGGGTCGGGCGGGGTGAGAATGCTCTTGGCAATGCTCAGCACCGGCTCGACCACGGTGATCGTCCGCGCATCGGGCGCATTCACCGTGACCGAGACGCCAGTGTTGGGATTCGTGTAGCTGAGGCGCGCGGTGGTGGTCAGGGACGCGCCGTTCTGGTTGCCAATGACGTTGAGCACGCGAGCCTGGAGGCGCACCAGGAAGGCGTTGTTATTCGCATTGTTGTCATCGGTCGTGGTCACATCGGGGAAGGTCAGCACGAGGTCCTCGCCGCTGGCGCCGGGCACGGTGGCAGGGCCGGTGCGGGTCACGCTCAGACTGCCCACGTTGCCGGCGTAGGGCGCAGCCAGGAGGGGATCGGCAGTCACAATGCTGTAGTTCAGAAAGGCCAGGCCCGGAGGCAGATCATCGGTCACCACGAGGCCCTGGGTGACGCCTTCGGGAAGAGTCACGCGCAGGTCGAAGGTCACCACTTCGCCGATAGTGTACTGGGCCGGCGTGGGAGCCAGTTTCTCAATCGTCGGCGTCGCCAGAGTGACATTCGCCGTTGCATCGCCGCGGTAATTGTTCCTGCCGGTACCGGACCCGTTGCGCTCGCCGGTGTCGCTGCCGGAGGCGCCGGGGGTGGCCGAGCCGGTGGGGTTGGTTGTCGTGCCGTTCGAGCCGGGCAGGCTGGTGTAGGTCAGGTTAGCGGTGTTGGTCAGGGTGCGGCCATTGACCGCGCCAGCGTTCACCGTGGCGCTGTACTCGACCGTCACCGATCCGCCGGGCGGGATCTGAGCCACCACGACTTCAACCGTGTTACCGGCGCTATTGTTGGTCACGCCGCTGGCGCCGCCACCCGGCGTCACGCTCACACTGGCGAGGTTGAGGGTCAGATCGGCAGGCAGCGGATCGCGCAGACGCACATCGAAGGCGGTGGTGCGGTTCGAGCCAGTGGCGCTGGTGAAGGTGACGCGATAAGTCACCGTATCGCCGGCGTCAGTGGGCGTGGCGATTACCTGCTTGTTCAGGGTGAACGACGGTTCGGCGATGCGCACGCGGACGCTCCCTGAGGTAGCGATTGATGTGCTATTCACGCGCACCGCAAAGGTGTTGTCGCGATTCGCTCCGGCGGTGTTGTTCCCGGCAACAGTGTTATCCACCAGGGCGTTGAACTCGACCACAACGAACTCCTCGTCGGCGTCCGAGTCGCTGTTGGTCAGAGTGCCCAGGCTGAAGGTGGGATCGGCGCCGGTGCCGAAGGTGGCCGGACTGATGACGCCGGCGGGCAGCGGGCAGGTGATGCTGCCGGAGGGCAGCGCCGCCAGGGTAGCGCTGTTGCCGGTGACGTTCAGGCCGCTGCAACCGGGCAGGCTGGTAGTAATCGTTGAGGAGCTGATTCCACCTCCGGCTTCGTTGGCCACGAAGGCCACCCGCGCGCTGCCGTCGTTAAGGAAGGTCAGGCCGCCGGGCAGGTTGTCCAGGAGCTGGAAGTTAGGCGCGCTGCCCTCGGCCAGGCGCACGGCCAGACGGTAGCGCACGATCTCGCCAATGGCCACCGGGCGGGGCGAGGCGCTTTCTGAGGTATGCGCCTCTGAGGTGGCGACGATGCTCTTGGTTGGCGCGGGAGAGATGACCGTCAGCGTGGCCGGGTCGCTGGCAGTAGCAATGCGCTCGCCGGTGGCGCTGCCGGGCGCACCGGGGGTAGCCGAGCCGGTGGGATTGTCGCCGGCGGCCGCGCCGTTGGTACCGGGCAGGCTAGTGTAGCTCAGATTGGCGGTGTTGGTGACCTGCTGGCCGGGGGTGACGCCGGTTCCCACCGTGGCAGTATACTCGATGCGCACCGAACTGCCGGGCGGCGCCCGGTCAATGGTGACCTCCACGGTGTTCCCGGCGCTGCTGTTGGTGACGCCAGTGGCCCCGCCGTTGAGGGTCACGGTGACACTGGCGACGTTGAGGGTCAGATTGGCGGGCAGGGTGTCACTGATCCGCACATCGAAGGCATCGGTGACATTGGCGCCCGTGGGGTTGGCGTAGTCAATGCGGTAGGTAATGGTATCCCCCGCATCGCCCGTTGCGCTGGCCGGGTTGGCGATCGTCTTGTCGAGGGTACGGGCCGGCTCGACTACGCGCGCGGCGATGCTGTTCGAGGCGATCGGCCCGCCGCCGCCGGGCGCGGTGATCGGGCTGCCGGCGCGATAGACGATGAAGTCGTTGGCCCGCTGAACGCCGGCCGTGTTGCCGGCCACGTTCTCCACCAGGGCGTTGAACTCCACGACCACATACTCGTCGTCGGGGTCGTTATCAGCGTTGTTGAGGGTCCCCAGATTGAAGAAGACATCCGTGCCCGAGCCGTAGGTGTCATTGTTGGTCGTGGCGCTGGCCGACACGGCGGCGTCGGGGAGCAGGAAGGACGGTGTAGCCGGCGCGTTGCCGCTGATAGCCAGCCCGGCGCCGCTCAAGGTGTCCGAGGCCAACCCGGCGCTGTTGCTGATCAGCGCCGCCCTGGCGGTGTTGTCGTTGAGGAAGCGCAGCCCATCGGGCATGCGATCCTGGATCTGGGCTGCGTCCCAGCGGCCCTCGGGCACGCGCACGGCCAGGCGGTAGCGCACAATCTCGCCGATGGCCACCGGGGGCGTGGCGCTCTCCTCGGTATGGGCCGCCGAGGTAGCCACGATGGACTTGGCCAACTGCGGCGTCGCGGCGGTCACCGAGGCCTGGTCAAAGGGCGGGCCGGCGGGGTCAACGTGGTTCGTCCCGCCCTCATCGCCGGCATAGCCGGTCAGCGTGCCGCGGTTGAGGATCACCTGCCCGGGCTGGACATCGGGGTCCACCTGGAGATCGTAGGTGATGACGATGATGTTGGAACCATCGTTAGGATGGTAACGCTGGCATGCGCCGACGCTGGTATCAATTAACTGGATGCCATTGTTGAAGAGGTCGTCCTCGTTCCCCGGCCCGCCACCGCCCAGGTAGGTGAACGGAACGGCCGTGCCGGCGCCGTTGTAGACCTTCAGGTTGAGGCCGGCACCGCCGGTGGGGATGATCAGTCCTGGCGGGAGGATGTCGGTGATGGCAATATCATACGCGCCGCGAGTGCCCGAGCCGCGGTTCTCGATGACGATCGCGAAGCTGACCAGGTCATTGGCGTCCACCCCGGCGATATTGCTGTCCACCGGCGTCGCAGCCAGGGCCGTGGAGCCGATCGTGCCCGTGAATGGCGCACCGGACGCGCCAGGCGCGGCGAAGGGGACAGGGCCGGCAACCGGCGGAGAGAGGGTCGCGCCGGGGTTGGTGCTGCCGGTGACGCCCTTGCTGATCCGCAGGATCGGCTGGGTCATCACCACCTGCACGATGGCGTCATCAGTTGCCTGCGCCAGGCCGGTGGACCCGGCGATGCGGCGCACCTGGTTGGTGAGCAGGAGCCGGTCGGCGGTAGGCCGGTCGCTGGCCCGCACTGTCAGCAGCAGGTCAATCCGGCTGGGAAGCGACTGCGGATCGTCGAAGGAGCCGAAGTTAAAGCTGACCGAGTTGCCCACCGTGCTGACGCTGACCGTGGGATGGGGCACGGTGGCGACGGGGAAGCGGGCGCGCCAGGTGTCGGCGGGGCCATAGGTCGCGGTGTTGACCGGGGGGATGCTCCCGGCAATGTTCGGATCAAAGGTGAACGTGGTCACCGGGAAGATGGGCAGAGGCAGATAGTCCACCAGGCGCAGATCCTCGGCATCGCTGGTGGGCAGGATCAACTGGAGGCGATAGGTCACCGTGTCGCCGGGGGCCAGTTGCACCGGATTGGGGAGGGTGGTGCTGCCGTTAAGGGCATAGATTGACTTGCTGAGGGCGCCGCGGCCCACGCTCGCGCTGGCAGCGCTGCCATCGCTAACGGTCGCGCCCGTCGCAGCGAGGTTCGCCACGTTCAGCAGCGTGCCGGTGACGGTCACCTGATTGCTGACGGAGTCGCCCTCGTCCACACTGGAGTCGCCGGAGGGGTAATCATCACTGTAATTCTCCTGGATGATCGCCCGGAAGACGACGCGGGCCGTAGTGGGGCCGTCGTTGTATACGCTACAGTTGGGAGCAGGGCCGCCAGTGCCGGTGGCGGGCACGCAGCCGCCGATCAGCGCGCCGGTCTGGCCGCGGGTCGCCAGTTCGTTGGAAATGCGGAACTCGATGCTCGTCGTGCCATCATTGGGCGCGGGCGAGTCAGGGGTGTAGTTTGGCGTGACGGTGTAGTTGGCGGCGGCGAAGGACACGGACGCCGAGACGAAGCCATTCCCATTCACCTGGAGCGTCGGCGGGAAGGAAGGATCGAAGCGTTGCCCATCGGACAACACATCGGCCAGGGTCACCTGATTGAAGGCGAAGAAGTCGGAGATCTGCACCTCAATGGTGTACTCCAGCGTATCGCCGGGCGTGGGACCGGCGGCGCCCACATCATTGACGACGGTGACGCGCTTCTGGGTGGCCAGCGAACGGGCCGTCAGGCGATGGCCGGGCGTCCCGGCGGAGGCGCTCACCAGGGTCGGCGGGTCGCGGGGGTCAACAGGCGTCCAGGTCGCGCTGGCGTTAGCATTGTTGTCCAGGACGCGCGGTGCGCCGGTGGCGGGGTTGAGTACGGCGGCGCTGGCGGCATCGAGACGCGGAACGTAGAAGGTAAAGATCATGCTCGCGTCGGCTGAGGCGGTCGTGCCGGTCACCGAGGCAATGCGCCGGGTGAGAACGCCGCCGGGAGTGGTGGTGGACGGCGTGCTCACAGCCACGCTGCCAGCCGGGCTGCCGTTCACCAGCACCGCGTCAAGAGAGACGAACTGCATCTGCGGGGGCAGCGTATCGCTGATCTCCAGATTGGTTACGGTCTGTCCGTTGGGAAGATCCACATCAACGCGGTACTGGCGCGGGAAATTGGGGCCAGTAGCGGTTTCGTCTTCGGGGCCGAGGTAGGTCTTGCGCACCGAGAAGAGCGTCGGCGTCACCGGCTGATTGGGCCAGGTAGCCGTATTCGGGCTGGCGGGATTCAGCAGCACCGAGTCGCAGCACCAGTTATCAAGCGGATCGTTGCCGAACTGGAAGCCGGCGCGGGCGAAGATCGGCAGCGGCACGCCGAGGTCGGCAAGAGGGCTGACCGCCGCCTGGACCCTGATCTCAACCGGGGGCTGCTCCGGGGTGAAGGAACCGAAGGGCAACTGGATCACCACCAGCGTATCGCCGGGCGTGCCACAGACCTGCTGATAGCTCCCATCGGTGAGCCGGGCATAAGGGTGAGGCACGCAGCCATCGGCGTCGAAGGTGATGCTGGCAGTATTCAGCCCGGCGCCGAGGTAGGTCGCGTTGAGGAACGTGATGCCATCGTCGCCATCTACGCCTGTCGCGGGGAATACCAGGTCTACGAAGGGACCATAGCCGGTATCGGCGGGATCGGCGTTGTCAAAGGTCACCGTAAAGTCAAACGGCTGGCCGATCAGGGCCTGAGCGGGCGCATTCAGGGCGGCAACGGGCTGGCCCACGGCAAAGACGGGGCGCGGGGACGCGGCAAGGCCGACGATGACCGTGGCAAGCATGACCACGGTCGCGAACAGGCGGAGCAGGCGGCGACGCATACAGGACGAACTCCTCCTAGATTAAAACCAACGGCAACCTTTTTTGTTACATCTAGCACTCATTTGAACCAGGTGTCAGAAGAGTGTAGTTCACGCTCCTTACCGAGTTGTAACCAGAATCCCCACGGAAAAGGATTATGAAAACCCTGTAAATTACCTTGCCCGGTTGTAGTCACTCAAAGCCCACGAGCAAAAGACAGACGGAACAGTTTCTGCCATCGCAATCGGGAAGTCGTCTCGCTCCGTCCGGTATGACGCAGCGAGGAACATACCCGAAAACGTGATTCATAGAAAGCCAACATATTCCGAAAATTATGACAAAACTAAGTATATAAATCAATATTATTTCCATAACCTGGCGGTTTATAGCAATTAAGAAACCGGTCCGCTCTGATTAGTCTGTGAACGAAGTTTCCTTGCACTTCCGCCACCCTCCCGGCGTATAATTCTTAATCTCCATCAGCCTGCGGGCAAGGGGGAAGGTAGAGAACGTTATTAGGGTACCCGTTGCCGGCTGGCGAGACCCGCAGCTGGCGCGCCTGTGCTATACTTGGCGCTGTGATGACACCCATGGCTGACCTCACGCCATTGATCCAGGCCATTCACGATGCGCCGCCACGCCTGGTATACGTCTTCGCCGGGGCGGGCAGTCTGGCGCTGTACTGGCTGCATGCGGCTCCCGGTTCGTCGCGGACGCTGCTCGAGGCCCGCGATTGCTACGCGCCGCGCAGCCTGGCCGCCATCCTCGGCGCACCACCGGCCCAGGCCGTCAGCGTCGAGACGGCCGGCGCCATGGCCGGGTGGGCCTGGCAGCACGCCGCCAGTCTCGCCGAAGACGGCTGGCCGCTGCTCGGTGTGGGCTGCACGGCGGCCATTGCCACCGACCGGGCGCGCCGGGGCGCTGACCGGGCCATTGTCGCCGTGCGTTCGGCCAGCGAGACCAGGATCTACGAGCTGTTTCTCGACAAGGAGCGTCGCGACCGGGCCGCCGAAGAGGAACTGATCAGCCGCCTGGTCATCCTGGCGATCGCCGAAGGCTGCGGGGTGGGGCAGGTGAGCCTCGCGCTGGGGCCTGAGGAGGCACTGCGCGTGCGGCATTATCCGGGATAGGGTTCAGTTGCACCGAACACGTACAGACCGCGGAGAGCGCAGAGGATCTTAAACGCCTCTGCGTTTCTCTGCGTGCTCTGCGGTGCGCCTCATAGCGCCGCGCTAACAGACGATCATTTTATGTCGAGTATTGATCAGCCAGGCGCTCCCGCGGCGCCGCCAGTTCCCCGCGAGACGTTCCCCATAGACGAGGTCATGGCGAGCCTGCGCGCGACCATGCCGGCGTTTCAACGCCCGCTGATCGATCAGATGGGCGTGGAGGGCACGACCCCGTTCCGCATCTTGATCGCCACCATCCTCAGCCTGCGCACCAAGGACACCCTTACCGCCGTGGTCGCCCCGCGGCTCTTCGCCGCTGCCGATACGCCAGAAGCGATGCTGGCCCTCGGCGAGGAGCGCATCGCCGAGTTGATCTACCCGGTCGGCTTCTACCGCAACAAGGCGCGGAGCATTGTGCAGATCTGCCGGGTGCTGCTTGAACGCCACGACGGTGCAGTGCCCGCCGATCTCGACGCGCTGCTGGCCCTGCCTGGCGTGGGGCGCAAAACGGCCAACCTGGTGCTCACCGCCGGCTTTGGCCTGCCGGGCATCTGTGTGGATACCCACGTGCACCGGATCTGCAACCGCTGGGGCTATGTGCAAACGAAGAACCCTGACGAGACGGAGCAGGTCCTGCGCACCAGACTCCCCCCTGAATACTGGATCGAGATCAATGGGCTGCTGGTGACCCTGGGGCAGAACATCTGCCTGCCAGTGTCGCCGCGCTGCTCGGCGTGCCCGGTGGCCGCTTTCTGCGCCCGCGTTGGCGTGACGCGCAGCCGGTAGCGAGTATGTTTCCAGATCTGGTCGTTCCAGTTCGACCGGTGCTCTGCGGAGCTCTGTAACCAGTGTGTGGAGGTGTGGAGGTGTGGAGGTGTGGAGGATGTACGTGTTCACGCTTCTCCTGGGAGCGAGGGCATTTTGCCCTCGAATCCTGACGAGGGCGGGACGCCCTCGCTCCCAGGTCTGCGAGGTTACCCCAACTCTGAACACTACTGGAGGATATGTCCGTTATTCCCGAGATGGTGGAGCAGCGGCCCGGGTGCGGCGGGCGGCCAGTTGGGCCAGGACAGCCTCGTGCTTCTCGCGGGTGATGGGATAGAACCAGGTCAGGAGCATCCCGCAGATGAGGACGAGAGTCGGCACGGGGCCGATCATCAGGCGAATGGCCAGGCGGGCCGAGTCGGGTTGCAGGTCGGCGGGAAGGTTTTCGTTGAACCCGGCAACCTGCAACCCCAACCCCACCAGGAACAGGCCCGCGGCCAGCCCCAGTTTCTGTAGCAGCACCATGAAGCCGTAGAACATCCCCTCGCGCCGCTGGCCGGTCTCCAGTTCGTCAAGCTCAATTACGTCAGGCATCATGCTCCAGGGTACCAGGTAGGCCGTGGCGACCCCCGCTCCGGCGATCACCGCCAATATGATCGCCAGGGTGATCTGTTCGGGCTGTAGAAAAAAGAGAAACGCCTGCACGCCGATCCAGATCACACTGCCGACCAGGTAAACCGCCTTCTTGCCGATGCGCCGGCTCACCGCGCTCCAGACGAAGAGAAACACCAGCGCCGAACCCTGCACCGCCAGGAGAAAAGTGGTGATCAGATCCGGCCGGCGCAGCCAGAAGGTGATGTAGAAGGTCAACACCGCCGAGGTGACCTGCACGGCCAGCCAGGAAAACAGGTAGATCCCCACTACGAACAGATAGGGCCGGTTGCGGAAAACATAGCGGATCTGCTCGCCCAGAGAGAGGTCCTTCGCCTCGGGGTCAGGTTCGTAGCGTTCGCGGGTGCCGAGGAAGCACCACAGGAACGGCAGAGCGATCAGCACCCCCACCACGGCCCCGGCCACCAGGTAGCCGGTTCGGGGATCATCGGGGTAAAGGCCGACGATGGTCTGGTGCAGAATGCCGCCGAGGAGGCTGCCGCCGATGCTGAACGCGAAGCGGTAAGAGTTCAGGGCGGTGCGCTCGTCATAGTCGCGGGTCAACTCGGGGGTGAGGGCGGTGTAGGGGACGTTGACGATGGTGAAGGCGGTGTCGAAGAGCAGGGCGATGGCCAGATAGTAGATGAACTTGCCGGTGACATCGAAGGGCGGAACGATCCACTGGAGGAAGAACAGCACTCCGAAGGGGGCCGCGCCGAAGAGCAGCCAGGGGCGGCGGCGGCCCCAGCGGGTATCGGTGCGGTCGGTCAGCCAGCCAACGATCGGGTCGTTCACCGCGTCCCAGATCTTCACGACCAGCAGGATGGTTCCTGCCAGGCCCGGCGGCAGGCCGGCCACGGTGGTGAGGAAGAAGAGCTGAAAGAACCCGGCGACGATAGTGGCGATGGCCGGCCCCAGGTCGCCGGCGCCGAAGGCGAGTCTGGTGCTCAGGGGCAGCCGCTCGTGGACAACGAGGTCAGTAGAGGTGGCGGGCCTGGCCATGCTGGCTCCTTGTAAAGATTGAAGCTAGACCACGTCCTCCAGCCCCGTGCCAGCCTGGATCAGTGAGGCGAGGCGCTCGCTGAAGCGGGCCGCCGGGGCGCCGTCAACGATGTCGTGATCAAAGCTAACGGTCAGACAGAGATGCTCGCGGTTCTGGATCTGACCATCCACGAGGATCGCCCTGGTATCGATCCCGCCGATGGTGACGCAGAGCGTGTGCCCGGAAAGCGGGATGCCCCACCCCGCGCCCGTGCCAAACATGCCTACCGCAGTGACCAGCACAGTTCCATTGAAGCGCTTCACGATGCCGGGCGATCTCTGAATCACGCGGAAGAACAGGCTGCGGAGAACGCGCGGAGTCTTGACGTACCAGCGCAACCAGCGCCCCCACTGCGTCTCATCCAGTTGCTTCGCCTGCAACGCGCGAATCTCCCGGTGGATCTGAACGACGGATTTGCGGTTCGCGGCGCGTATGACCGTCTGAAGAACCACTGGCTTGCCGTCCTGAAAGCGTTCTACGGGGAGGGAAACGTCTACATCGTCGAACATCACCAGGCGGTTGCGCCAATCGAGATAGGCATGGAGATGCTTGTCCTCGTCCACGGCCCTGGCGCAGCAGTAGACGATGAAGCCGGTAAAGGAGAGCCCTTCGCCCGTCCGCTGCTTGATGCAGCGGATCTGCCGACGCGGCTCGGTGATGTCAACCGCAAGCAGGCCGTGGATGCAGTGCTTCCTGCCGGCCAGTTCCATGCCGTCCCTTACCAGTTGGCGAAACGCGGGCAGCGGCTCAACCACCCGCGAAGAATCGCTCATCATCCGCCTCCCGTGGCGCGAGGCCACTGCTTAGCCAGGAAGAACACGCCTGTGCGGCGGCGGGGCAGGCAAGACGCCCTCGCCAAACAGCAACTTCGCCGGATCGGGCTGCGCCTTTGTAGCGGGAGCCGCCTCGTCGGCGCAGGCATCGGTCCAAGGGGCACCACACCCTCATCGACCGGTAGCGCGCCCCGACCGCCATTAAGCATAGACACGCCTCATGCCCTGGATTCCGGCGGTCAGGCAGGCTCTGAGGTATGATGCACGACCTTTCGAAGCGCGGTCAGCATTACGCGCAGCGCAAAACCCAATCCAAAAAGGAACACCACCGTAGTGAAAATATACGGCAAAAAGAAATATCTGCTCCAGTCCATTGCGGATCCTCTTCAAAAGTGCCGACTCAGGCGGACGGTTGTGCTGCAATACCTGCCCGCCGGGCCTAGCTGCTCGGCTCAGGCGGGTGTGGTTGCGGACGTGACTATGCGGTCACGGAAATGGTGCAAGAACTCCACGCCCAGTTTCGCCGCCGTGTTTGAAAGGTGTCCTGGGGCCGCGCATCATTCCGTATTTGGGGGCCGAAGCTCATATCGCGCTTGCGCACCCGGCGACGTGCTGCGAGTTCCACATGATTGTTTGGGTTCGCTGCAGGACCGTGCACGTGAGACGCTCGGCATCCGAAGAATGGTCGGCAGGCGGCGACGTGAGCAGTTTGATGCCGGGTTTGCCTGGCCTCCCCTTCAGCCGTGTGTTTCTGTCACGCAGGTGTTGGATCGCAACCGGCAGTGCGGTATTCTCCGCTGCGAACGTCGCGATGACGTTCAACAGCCGGATCACGATCTAGCGCGTTGGTGTATCGGGAATGCTGTCGGAAATCGGCATGCGCTGGTAGTCTACCAGATCTTCGCCTTGTCGTCACCCACTGCGCCTCAGTTATGGAAAGGATACGTGAACATAGCCGATAGCCCGCAGACCATGTTTTCATTGCGGCGGTGTGCATCCTGCGAATGGGCGTCTGATGTGAAAGCAGCCGATAACCGATAGTCCGCCGCCTGTGTTTTTATCGCGAGCGATACAGTTTGCCAGACCCCCTGCTTTCCCTCATCAGGATCAGGAACATTTCCCACCTTCCTCGCCATAGCGCCTTTTTGTACAATACCCTCTGGCTGGAACCATCGCGCCCTCTCAGTCCCTCCACCGGGCAAGGGCAACGGGAACCTTCGCTTTCCCATTCTTCGCCGGCCGGGTTCACCTCAGGCCCTACGCACACGCACCGCGCAATGACACCATGAAGCAAATAACCTCTCCGGGAGGGCCGCTTCCTCCTGCATCCTCGTGCGGGTACAGGGCCGATGTTCATCGCCGGGGAAATACGTTCCCCTGGCAAGGCTTCGCCGTTCCACATCCTCTTCCTATGAAGCAAAAAGAGTGCGGGGAAAAGCGTTTTCCCTATGGCAAGGAGAAGGAGCATGTCCAGAAACCTGCTACGACTGTCTATCACCCTGGGCTGCTGGCTGATACTATCAGGAGGCATCGCGCTGGTCACGGCAGCGCCGGCTTCATCATCGGGGCCGGCGCTGCCGGTGCTGACGGGCGCTTTTACGATGAACGCCGGGGCGTCCACGCCTCCGGCGGCCCCGGCCCAGGCCGGGAACCTGATTCAGGACGGCGGATTTGAGCAACAGGGCGCGGGCTGGGAAGGCTGCGGCAACCTGGGCCTGGTGGATGCCGAGTCGGCGGGGTCCAACGCAGTGTACGCCGGGCGCTACGCCCTCTTTATGGGCGCCGGCGCCGATGGCAGCGGTTGCCCCACCCTGCCCGACACGACGACCCCTCGGCAAATCCTCACGCAGCAGTTAAGCATTCCGGCAAACGCTCCAGCCGTCACAGTGTCATTCTGGTTTCGGGCCGCGGCGGGCACGAGTGTGGATGTGTTTCTGGCCCGCGGCTTCTATATGTTTGATCCGAATCTGGGGGGCGTCAGGCTCGGCAGCTTCTCGACCGAGCAGCCGCCGGGCTGGCAACTGTACCGCAGAGTGTTGACCGGCGAGGACCTCGACCGGGTGCGCGGCCAGACGTTGCGCTTCTCGATCGTGATCCAGCAGAACACCGGGGTCAGTCAAGAAGCGGTGTTGCTGATTGATGAGGTGCAGGTGCTTGCCAGCGACGGGCGCACGGCCGCCTCGCCCCTCCCCCCGGCGCTCCGTGGCGACGGCAGCCGCCCCCTGGCGGCCATCCGCGCCGAAGCCGACGGCAATCGCTGGCTCTACCGCATGGATACGGACGGCAGGAACCAGCAACTGATTTACCGCGGCTTGCTGAACAATGTGCGCTATCCGGCCTGGTCGCCGGACGGGCGCCGTCTTGCCGTAGCCGATTATAACACCTGGCCCTGGCCCACGCCCGATCCCGATCCACAGAACAATCTGAGCGCCGCCGCCATTACCGTGCTCAACGCCGATGGCAGCGGGGCGCGCCAGGTCTACCAGACTCAGAGCCGCAAAGGCTCGCGCTGCCCGTTTGTCCCGGATCCGTCAGATCCGGCATCACGGGAGCAGCCCTCGCAGATCTGGCAGGTGTCCCAACTGGACTGGATGCCCGGCAGCAATCAGGTGGCCTTCGGCAACCCGGGCTTCAACGCCTTCTGTGACGGGAACATCAGGGGCGGATTGTCGGACGTGCGGTTACTACCGCAGCAGCCGGGGCAGGTGGCGCCGCTGCTGGCGTCTTTCGCTACAAGGCCGAGCGTCAACCGGAACGGCGAGGTCTTGTTCGATAGCTTTGACCTGGCCCGCGACAACCGGGCCGCGGGGGTATGGCTGCTCGATACCCGCTCCCAGCCGGCGCAGGAGACGCGCCTGCTGGCCAACCCGGCCGATCAGGAGCCGGCCTGGGCACCCGATGGCCGGCGCTTCGCCGTGGTGCGCGTAACAACCGTTCCCTCGGCGGACGCCCGCGACCGCACCTTCGCCATCATGCTCTACGATCGTCAGGATCTGGCCAATCCGCGCATGCTGCTGCTGGCCGACCACGGGCGGAGCATCGGCAGGGTGCGCTGGTCGCCGGACGGGGCCTATCTGGTCTACACCCTGAACCGCTTCGACGGCCGCAGCGACATCTGGTGGCTGGAGGTGAGCAGTGGCGCCACCGGGCCGGTGACCAGCGACGGAGCCTGGCTGGAAGCTGCCTGGCGACCGGTCGCGGGGGCAGGGGGCGGGCCCCAGGTCTTTCTCCCCCTGCTGGTGCGCAACTGAACGCCGGTGAGACGGCCCCGCGGCTGTGACGCACTCTGTCGCGCCGCGGGCTACTCTGACCGCTTACGGCGCTGTTTGGCGGCCAGGAGCGCTGCCAGGCGGTCGTCGGCGGGCGCGGGGGCCGGGACGGGCGGCGCAGCTGACGTCTCCGCCGTGGGGGGCCGGGGCGCCCGCGCCGCCGGGGGTGGCGCGGGGCGCCGGGCGCGCTCGCGGGCAGCCCGGAGGCGGGTCAGCAGCGCATCGGCGGCCTCCGGCTCAGGCGTTGGCCGGGCGCGCCGCGCCGGGAAGCGTAGCGGGCCAGCGGGCCGCCAAAACAGCCGGTGTAGAGCGATATCCAGCGGGAGAAGGGCAAGGGCCAGCCAGAGGAGCGGCTGGCTGATCGCCGTCACGCGCCCGACTCGCTGTCCCGGGGCCTCAAACAGGCTGTCTGCCGGCGGGGCGACGCGCCCGCCGCTGATCGTCGCCAGCGACTCGAGCAGGGCCGCGCCCGCCGCGTCCGGGCGGTATTCCGGCGAATAGCTGACCACCAGGCCGCCGCTGGTCGCTACGAGGGGCTGTCCTGCGGCATCGAGAGCGTTGACCTGCGCCAGGTACACGCCGGGCTGGTCAGCCGGGGCGATGGCGCGGTAACGGCCGGGGGCCACCTGGGTGAAGCTCAGTGGAATGCCGTCGCCTGCCGGGTCGAGGAGCCGCCCCTGGACGGCGGCCACCTGGGCGGGCAGGCCCTCGGCGTCGCTCACCGCCAGGTTGAGCGTCGCCTCCCCGCCATCAGCGCGCATCTCCAGCGTCAGGCGCCCGTCGCCCGCCGGGGGCAGCACGGCATCAACCAGGCCGGCGGCGAAACGCGGAAACTGCTCCCAGCCGATCCACTCGGCGGCCCACTGACCCTTGAGATCGCTGGTCCAGGCCAGGGTGCGCCCCAGGCCCACCTGCCAGACGGCCAGGAGCGGCGCGCCGTCAGGGGTGATGAGGAAGGTGCGGGCGGTTGCGCGAGGGCCGGTGTTGTTGTAGCCATAGAGGGGCGGCAAACCCCCCAGGTCGCGCACCGGGGGAGCGGACAGGGCAACTGCCGGCGTCACGACCTCCTCCACCAGGTCGCGCTCGGCGGCGCGCACGGTCTCGCTGAGGAAGATCGCCGGCACCTGGTCGGCGCGGGTCACGCGGTAGAAGGCGCCGCCGCCTTCGCGGGCGGCGCGTTCGAGGCGCGGGTTCGCTGCTCCGCCGATAGAGACGACGGTGATGGTAACCTGGTTTTCTCGCAGTTGCTCAACCAGGTCAGCGTAGTTGCTGTTATCCAGGCCGTCGGTCAGCAGGATCATGTGCTTGACGCGAGCATCGGCGCCGATTAGCGCCGGGGCGGCGAGTTCGACGCCAGCGCGGATGTTGGTGCCTCCGCCGAGGCTCACCAGACCCAGGGCGTCTTCGATGGCGGCCAGGGACGGCAATGGTTGCAACGGCAGCACTGTGGTCGCCCGGTCATCGAACACGTAGATGCCGAGTTGATCGCTGGCGGCCAGGCCCTGAGTGGCCAGAAAGACGGCGTCTTTGGCCAGGTCGAGCCGGTTGCGCCCGGGACCAGCCGTATCGCCCATACTGCCGCTGCGGTCAATCACCAGGGCCAGAGCCAGATCGGGGCGTCGCTCGCGGGCGGGCGGATCCAGGTCCACGGGGAGGATCTCGGCGATAGGGGTGCGCCGCCAGCCGCCGGCGCCAAACGAGTTCGCGCCGCCGATCATCGCCAGCCCGCCGCCCTGCTCACGCACATAGGTGACCAGCGCCCGCTGGAGGGCCGGCGGAACCGCGCTGGCGGGGACCTCCACCAGAATAACGGCGGCGAACTGGCGCAGCGCGGCGGGGTCGGCGGCGACCTGCGCAGGGCCAACCAGGGTCGGGCGCAGCCCGGCGGCAGTGAGCGCGGCGCGCAGGGGCGCGGCGCGATCCTCCGCTTCGGCCACCAGCAGCACGCGCGGCGGCCCCTCAACCTGGGTGAAGGCGCCGGCGGTATTGTTGAGCGGCTGGGCGTCCCCGGCGGCGCTGATGCGCGCCTCGAAGCGGCGGAAACCGGCTTCGCCAGCCGGCGCGCGCACCAGGAGCGACTGCTCGCCTTCGATGAGCGTCACTTCCTCGGCAGCCACCAGTTGCCCATCGGCGAACACTTCCACCCGGGCCAACCCGCGCAGATCGCTCTCGATCCTGAGGGTCAGAGGCGCCTCCTGGCCTTCGCGGGCCGTTGCCGGGGCATCGAGCCCGACGAGGCGCACATCGGCGCCGCCCTCGGCCGGAAGGGGGATCACCTCGATGGGCACGCCGCGCAGTGCGGCGAGGCGCGCCGCCTCCGCCGCGTCGCCCAGGTTCTGCGCCCCGTCGGAGAGCAGGACGAGGCGCTTCTGGGCATCAGCGGGCAGGAGCGCCAGGCCCAGCAGCACCGCTTCGGCGATATCGGTGCGATTGCCCGTCACCGCCGAGGTCAGGCGCGGCAGCGGGGCGGGCGGCTGCGGGGCCCGTTCCACGACCGCGTTGGCGCCGAACACGACCACTGCGGCCCGGTCGGCGGGCTGCCCGGCCGCCAGCGCCTCATTGACATACGCCAGGGCGCGCTCGCGCTGCGCGGGAGCCACCGAGTCGCTGCCGTCAATCAAAAAGACGACTGCCGTATCGTCCACGGGCCGCACCACCTGGGCGCCGGCCAGCGCCAGCACCAGCGCGGCGAGCATGGCACTGCGCGCGCCAAGCAGCGCCAGGTAACGCCAGCGGCTCAGGCGCGCCCGGTAGGAAGGGCGGGTGGCCCAGGCAAAGAGCCACAGCAGCGGCAGGAGCGCAAGGAGCCAGAGGGCTTCGGGATGGACGAAAGAGACCAGCATTGCGTGTCCACGGATGCTTGCTTTCCTATGGACACTCTACCATAATCCGGGGTGAAGACGGGATCTCATTACTCTGTGAACCACGTTTTTCGGTAACTCCACCACCTCCCCGACCCTCCCCCGCTGGGGGAGGGAGTCTGGCTCCTCGCCCCAACGGGGGGAGGTCGGGAGGGGGGCGGAAATAAAGGAAACCTCGTTCACAGACTTTGTTCCCGTTGTTGCGGGCAACGGCGGGGGAGCGGAGGTGAACGTGGCCCTACCCTCACGTCACCCGGACGGCCACGAGGGTCATATCGTCGTGGGGTGGCATGCCCTCGCTGAAAGCATGCACCTCGGCGAGCACCCGGTCAACCAGGTGGCCGGCGGGCAGGTGGCCCCACTCCGCCAGGAGCTGTTCAAGACGCTCGAAGCCGAAGAGATTGCGGCGCCGGTCGTGAGCCTCAACGATGCCGTCGGTGTAGAAGAGCACCGTGTCGCCCGGCTGCAGATCCACCTCGAACTGCCCGAACGTGACCTGGGCGGAGAGGCCCAGCGGTAAGGCCGGCGGCCCTTCGAGGAAGGTGGTATGTCCATTCGCGCGACGCAGCAAGGGGGTGAGCTGCCCGGCCGAGGCGAGCACCAGGCGGTCGCGCGCCCGGTCTACCAGCGCGTAACTCAGGGCGACGAAGCTGTTGCGGGGCACATCGTCCACCAGCGCACGATTGGTCTCGGTCAACACGATCCAGGGCGTCTCGTGGTTGCGGGCCTCGGAGCGAGCGGTCGAGCGCGCGACGGCCATGAGCATCGCCGCGGGGAGCGACTTGCCGCTCACATCGCCCACAATCACCCCGACGCGGTCGCCCAGTTGCACCACATCGTAGAAATCTCCGCCCGTCTCGCGGGCGGGAACACAGCGGGCCGCCAGTTCCAGACCAGCGATAACGGGCAACTGCCGGGGGAACAGGTTGGCCTGGATGCGGCGGGCAATTTCCAGTTCCTGCTCGACGCGGGTGATCGACTCCTGGTACAGCCGGGCGTTTTCGATCGCCAGCGCGGCGTGGTTGGCGAAGGCGCTGGCCACTTCAACATCGCGCTCGCTGAAGATCCGCTTGAAGTTTGGCGCGCTGTACTCGTTCCACAACGGGCCGCGCAGGTCAATGTTGAGCACGCCGAGCACGTGCCCGCGAGCGATCAGTGGAACGCCGATCCAGGAGAGGATGTCCGAGGAGCTGGGAAAGCGCATCCAGGGACAATCGGTTCGTCCGGCGATGTAACGTAAGGGCGTGCCGGTGCGGGCAACATGCCCTGCGCCGGTGCCCTCCAGGGGCAGGATGAGGTTCCGCGGCTCGATGCCCGGCGCGCGCCCGCGCGAGGCCACGAGGCGCAACTGCGATCCGTCGAGCAGCATAATCGAGGCGGTGTCGAAATCGATCACCTTCTGCAGTTCGCCGAGCACCAGGCGCAACACCTCGTTCGGGTCAAAGGTAGAACTGAGCACCCGGGTCATCTCGCGGAGCGTCTCGGCGGTGCGCCGCTGCTCCTGCTCCGCGGCGAAGAGCTGCGCGTTATCCACCGCCGCGGCAATGGAGGTGGCAACGGTGCTTAGCAGTTCCAGTTCCTCGTCGCTGAAGCGCAGCGGCGGGCCATAGCTGTCGAGCGAAATAGATCCCAGCACCCGGTCTCGGCTCACCAGGGGCACAATGATGAGCGAACGGATGCCCATGGAACGCCAGAGTTCGCGGTTGAGCTCGGCGAGAGGATCGTGTTCAATGTCTTCGATCACGATCGGGCGGCGGGCGCCGATCAACCGGTCCATCAGGGGATTGTCCTGCATAGGAATGGGCAGACCCACAATGCCGGTGGGGGGGTACTCGGCAACCACCATGGCTCCTTCAGGCTCGGTGACGAGAACCGTGCCAGTGTGATCGGCCCAGAACAACTGGACCAGCTCGCGGGCGGCGAGTTCCAGGATCTCGCGCTGATCCAGGCGCGCGGCGAGTACCGAGGCCATGCGGTTGACCAGTTCCAGACGATGAGCCTGCCGTTCGAGCGCCTCGGCATGCGCGCGCGTCTCGCGGAGCAGCCGTTCGCGCTCCTGGAAGAGACGCACTTTCTGCACTCCCAGACTTACGTGGCTGGCCACCTGGTTGAGAAAGTCTATCGTTCCACTATCGTAGCGGTAGGGCCGATAATCCTGGATGCAGAGCATCCCGATCACCTCGCCGTCGCGGGCCACCACCGGCACGCCGGCCCACGAGCGCACCAGTCGATCCGGCCCGACTGCCTGAGGCTGGATGCCCCGATCGGTCATCTCGTGCCGTTTGTGGAGCAAGTCGTCGAAGAGCAGGGGTTCGCGGCGGGACATGATCCACTGGCTGAGGGAATTGGGCGGCGCCTGCCGCCCGATGACGTCAAGCGGAATCCACTCCCCTGCTTCCACAAAGACGGCGTTGGTAACAATCTTGCTATCAGGCTCGCAGATCAACAGGGCAAAGACTGACGCGTCCAGCAGGTTATGGACGATCCGGTAAACCTCGGCCAGCATCTTGTCGAGATCGTAGGATGCGGTGACGACCTTGCCGATCTGGCCGATGGCCTCGAGTTCGGCGATCTGCCGCTCCTGTCTATCAAGGAGACGGCGATTCTCAACCAGAATGGCGATCTGGTTGGCCACCGACTGCGCCACACGCACTTCCTGCGCGCTAAAATCGCGCTGCGCGAAGCCGAAGAGACTCAACGTTCCCACTACCGTGCTGCCGGCGAAGAGCGGCAGAATGAGCGCGCACTCGAAGCGCGGGAAGACCTCCAGAGGCAGCGAGCCGCCGCGCCGCACGTCATACCAGTTACGGGACACCACGATCGGCTCGCCTGACTCGACGACCGAGCGAATGGGACTGGTGGCAAGGGGGAAGCAGTGGGTGCGCTGGGTGTACTCTTCGGAAAACCCCTGCTGGCAGCAGAGCACGAGATGGTCGCGGTTGGCGTCGAGCAGGCGCACATTGCCGGCATCGAGGTGAAACAGGCGCAGCACGATCTCCAGGGCGCGTTCGAGCATCTCGATAAGAGGACGTCGCTCGACCAGTCCGGCGGAGATCACACTCAACGCCGTGAGTTCTTCAGTGCGGGCGGTCACCTGCGCGCCCAGATCAACGCTCACCTGCTCCTGGCGGCGGACCAGGGCCACATTGTCCAGCACCAGGGCAGTCACGCTGGCGATGCGCTGGAGCGCCTCCTGATCGGCTTCGGTGTACACTCCAGCCTGGCGGCTCTGGATGGACAACACGCCGATGGCCTCGGGGCCGATCAGCAGCGGCACGCCGAGCCAGGACCGTAAGCGTCTGTCGGGCCTTCCGAAGAGAACGGGCAACGGATCGAGATCGTGTTCCGCGAGCAGATCGCGAACTAGCAGGGGTTGCCGGGTGCGGATGACGGCCCCGGTGAGCCGGTCGTACTCGACATCTTCGATAAACTCACTGCCATCCTCATCACACAGGAGGGCGCAGGCCAGCCGCTGTCGGCGCTCATCACAGCAGGCCAGATAGAAGACGTCGAAAGCAAAGACTCGGGTCAGTTCACGCTGAACGGTCTCAATGATGGCGCGGAAACCAGGACGTTCACGGGCGGCCAGACTGATGGCGACCAGCGCATCGAGCAGTCGCGCATCACGCTCACGCTGAGAGCGCAGCGCACCACGCTGCTGCTCGAGTTTGAGCGCCTGTGCTTGCCTGGCAGTGGACCGTCGCATAGCCTGTCCCCGCGTGTTGGTATGGGATACTGGAAAGATGCCGGAAGGCCGTTCGACTGCCGGCAGACGCACCAGAAGGCTAGTTGCTGCCAGGCGCAACCACAGGATTGCGACCCGCAACTCCCGTCCTGTCTGTCAGGGACGTGGGACGTTCTGGCCCTGGCTTTTCGGCCTCCCCGGCGCCTGGACATACGCCGGGCGGGGACGTGGCGAAACCCGCTTTCCCCGGCATCCTGAATCATGCATCGCGCGGCGCGCCAACGTCGCCGAAGGGCAACTCCACCACTTCGACGCAAGCACTGGCGACATGCAGAACCGTACCGGGAGCGGCATGGGCCGTGCGCACATAGCCAAGCCCGATCAGCCCGTAGCGCGGGGACTCAACCAGGCTGGTCAGATCGCCAGCCTCTTTCCCCTCAGCATCGAGTCGCGCCAGGGGCATAGCGGCCTCAGCGGGCAATTCAGGTAGCGCCGCGAAGCGCAGACCCCGCAACTGCTTGGCGAGCCGGCCACGGCTCTCCATGCGCGCGATAATCTCCTGACCCACGTAACAGCCCTTATTGAAGCTCACCGCACTCCACAGGCCGGCCTCCAGCGGGATGTACTCCTGCGACAACTCGCGCCCGAAGGCCCCATAGCCGTGTTCAACACGGAGCACGTCGTAGGTGGGCGCATCAAGCCGCACAGCGCCCGCCTCGCGTAAGGCAGGGCCAAGGCGCTCCAGGGTCGAGGGAGAGGCGATCAGGCGATAGCCGCTCGCGCCAATGGGCGCTGCTCCGGCCACGTAGAGCGGTGCGTCCTGCCAGGCGGCAGTGGCGATGCCGCGGGCCGGCAGTTCTGCGGCGGCGACTATGCCCAGGTCGGCCAGCAGCACCGCGGCGCGCGGGCCGTACAGCGTCAACTCCCCAAGCGCGGCGCCGGCGTCTTCCACCTTCACCCGGTCGTTAAAAAAAATGTTCTTCCGTAGATACCCAAGGATCGTTGCGCCCTGCCCGGGACTGGCGACCAGCAACAACGCTTCCTCCAGGCAGTACACATCGAGCAGGTCAATAATGCGACCAATCGGCGTAGTCAGCACCGTCTCCGTCCCTTCGCCGGGTTTGAGCCGCTCGATATGGTTGGTCGAGAGCCGGTGCAACAGCGCAGCGCGGTCGCGATCGCGCATCCAGATCCGGCCACGGGCGGAGCTGTCGTAGAGCGCGGCGCCCTCGTAGGCGGCGGCGTAGGCATCGGGCCGGGCGCGGGAGACACGTGTGTCGGTCATATCCTTTTTTACCGCCAGATTACTTCCAACATTTTCATCATATCATATGCTGCCCGCTGGCAGGATATCAAGGCCGGGCTGATACAAAGCCCGTCTCCAGCGGCAGGGTCGGGGGCAGCCTGGCCGCCCGACGAGACGTTCTCGCCGGGGTTCGAAGCGTGCCCTGAACGTTGCATCAGCGCCGTGCATCCAGACGCATCCGCAGCCCGTGGCGCGGTCGCAGGGTAATGGTCGGCTGTAGCGCAACGAGATGGCCGGGCAGAAGCGCCGGTTGCCAGCGCCGCGCCAGGCTCGCCAGCACGAGCGTGCCTTCCATCCAGGCAAAGGCTTCGCCGATACAGATCCGCGGCCCGCCACCAAAAGGAAAATAGGCAAACTTGTGCCGCGCGGCGCGGGCTTCAGGGCGGAAACGTTCCGGGTCAAAGCGGTACGGATCGGGGTAGTGACGCGGATCGTGATGGACCACCCACTGGCTCATAAGCACGATCGTTCCGGCAGGGAACCATTCGCCACCCAGGCTGAAGGGTTGCAGGGCGCGCCGGCCGATGATCCAGGCTGGCGGATACAGGCGCAGCGCTTCAGCGAAGACCATTTCGGCATAGCCCAGACGCGGCAGATCGGCGACGGTAGGCGCGCACCCGCCCAGAGCGGCATCGAGTTCGGCGCGGAGCCGCGCGGCCACTTCGGGATGCTGGGAGAGCAGGTAGAACGTCCAGGCCAGAGCATTGGCCGTGGTCTCATGACCGGCGAGGAAAATGGTCAGAGCCTCATCACGCACCTGCCTGTCGCTCATGCCGCTGCCATCGCCCTCGACATCGCGAGCGGCCAGCAGCAGCGAGAGCAGATCGCCGCGATCCTCGCCAGAGGCGCGCCGGCGAGCAATGAGATCGTAGATGATCTGGTCGAGACGTTCGCGGGCGGCATGAAAGCGCCGGACAGATGGCAAGGGCAGCCGTTCAAGCGTCTCGCTGAAGGGCAATGGCACGAGCGAGAACAACTCCAGCAGGTCGTGCATTGCCGCGGCCACCTCGGCCGCCGCGGCGTCGGTGTCGGCCCCGAACAGAGTGTCACCGGCGATGCGCAGGGTCAGGCGCATCATTTCCGCGGCCATGTCCACTGTCTGGCCGGGCTGCCAGCGGGCCTGGTAGGCCTCGGCAAGGCAGGCCATGCGTTCGCCGTAGGCCGCGATGCGCTGGCGATGGAACGCCGGGGCCACCAGGCGGCGCTGGCGGCGGTGAACCTCCCCTTCGCTGGTGAGCAACCCTTCGCCGAGCAGCCGCCCGGCGCGCTGCAACGCCCGCCCTTTGGCGAAGATCCTGCTGTTGGCGACCAGCACATCGCGAATGTGGTCGGGGTTGCTGAGGAGCACCGTGGGTTGCGAGCCGAGCTGGAAGCGGGCAATGTCGCCGTACTCAGCGGCCATCGCGCTCACAAAGCCGATTGGATCGCGCTGAAAGGCCAGAAGCGTCGCCCCGGGCAGGGAACGGCGCCTCCTGGGGGTCGAGGAAATGTGCCGGGTCATGGCGCTGCCTGTCTGGTGATAGAGGGCAACCTGCTTGCCCCGGGTACGCAACCCGGAGGGTTGCGCTACCGTGCTTCCTACCAGCGGGGGCTCAGAGACCAGGGGTTCTGCGGGCCTCACCTCAAAACTCGAGTAACCGTTGCGCCGCGGCACGGATCTTCGCGGCATCGGGACGATGGGCGTCCTCCAGCGACGGGCTGTAGGGCACGGGCGTATCGGGAGCGGCCACACGGGTGATCGGGCCGTCGAGATACTCGAAGGCGTACTCGGCGATCAGCGCCGCCACTTCGCCGCCCACGCCGCAGGTGCGGTTGGCTTCGTGAACGATGAGCACCTTGCCGGTCTTGCGGGCAGTGGCCAGAATGGCCGCCTCATCAAGAGGTTTGAGCGTCCGTAAATCGAGCACCTCGATGCTATGCCCGGCGCGCTCCAGGTCTGCGGCAACGGCCATGGCCTCGTGCACCATCGCGCCGTAGGTAATGATTGACAACTCCTCACCCTCCCGGCGCAGCACCGCCTGGCCGATCGGCGTCAGGCCCGCCTCGCCGCCGGCCACCGGCCCCTTGAGGGAACGGTAGAGATACTTCGTCTCGTAGTAGATCACCGGGTTGGGATCGCGGATGGCGCTGACCAGCAGGCCCCAGGCGTCGGCGGGGGTGGCGGGCGCGACCACCTTCAACCCCGGCGTGTGCACGAACCAGGCCTCATTGCTCTGCGAGTGGAAGGGACCGGCGCGCAGACCGCCGGCGCCCGGCGCGCGGATGGTAATCGGCACCGGCTGTCCCCAGCGGTAGTGGTTGGTGGCGGCGAACTGCACGATGGCATCGAAGCCGGTGGAGATAAAGTCGGCGAACTGCATCTCCACCACCGGGCGAAAGCCCTGGAAGCTCATGCCGATAGCCGCGTAGATCATCGCCAGTTCGGTCATTGGAGTGTCAATCACCCGCTGCTCGCCGAACTCCTCGATCAACCCCTGGGTCACTTTGAAAGCGCCGCCATAGACGCCAATGTCTTCACCCATGAGCAGCACGGCCGGATCGCGCTGCAGTTCGTAGCGCAGCGCCTCACGAATGGCCTCGAGGTACGTCAGTTCGCGGGCGGCGTCCGCAGATGCGTCGCCCGCGTCGGCGAGCGTAGTGACGCTGGCGTGGAGATTGGCATCCCAGGTCATCGGTCTTTCCTCTAACGGGGCGCACCCTCACCCCGCATACACCCCCTGCGTCACCTCGGACGGATCGGGGTAGGGACTGGCTTCAGCATACGCCTGAGCCTCGTCCAGTTCACGATCAATGCGTTCGAGAAGGGCGGCGAGACCGGCGTCATCGAGCAACCCTCGCTCACGAAGCAGGGACTCCAGGCGCGCGATCGGATCGCGTTGGGCCCAGGTTTCCAGCAGTTCCTTCGGCACGTAGGCCATATTGTCGTGGATAGCATGGCCGCGCATACGCATGGTCTTGCACTCGATCAGGGTCGGGCCGCCGCCGGCCCGCGCCCGTTCCACCGCTTCGCTGGCGGCCCGGTACACCGCGCAGAAATCGTTGCCGTCCACGATGACGCCAGGCATCCCATAGCCCGCGGCGCGGTGGGCGATATGCTCGATGCGCATCTGGCGCGCCAGGGGGGTGGAATAGGCGTACTGGTTGTTCTCGCAGATGACCACCATCGGCAGTTGGAAAACTGACGCCCAGTTCAGGGCTTCGTGGGCCAGACCCTGGCTGGCGCCCCCATCGCCAAAGAAGGCCATCGCCACCCGCGGCTCGCCCTTGAGCTTGAAGGCGTGGGCCACGCCGGCAATCACCCCGGTGGAAGCCGGCAGATGGCTGATGAACCCGATAAGACCCAGACTCAGGTCGCCCATGCCGTGCAGATTGGCGTCGCGCCCGCGACTGACGCCCGTCGCCCGCCCGAGGAATTGCGCCAGAATGCGGCGCGGATGCAGCCCGCGCACCAGGTACGTGCCAAGATCGCGGTGCATCGGCGCCGCCACATCGTCGGGGCCAAGGGCCAGTCCCGCGGCGACGCTGATGGCTTCGTGCCCGATCTGTGAAAAGTAGCCGCCGACGATCTTGCTCTGCTTGTGCAGGAAGGCGCCCCGCTCGTCCAGGGCGCGAGTCAGGCGCATCCAGTAGTGCGCCCGGGTTAGCAGTTCTGCGGAAAGCTCCATTGCTTGTATGTGACCATAACCGGCCGCCCTTGATGCTTGATGCGCAATCCTCCAGGTTGGGCCTCGCCGGGTTGCGTGGGCGGCGGGTTGCACGCCGAGATTGCAGCCCAGCTATTGTACCATTTTTGCCCGGCACAGGCGTCGCACTCCGCGCCTGCGAATCATTTGCAAACGGAATCCGAAAATGCTATACTGTCTACGTCAGCAAAGCTCGGATGGCGGTGCAATGCTCCGCGTCGAGCTGTCAGGATTCACGCGAACGGCACGGCTGTTCATTCTCCAGACGACTCAGGGACACCTGCGATGAACCGTCGGTAAGCACGCCTCCTGGTGTAATGTGTGTCGCGGTCGGGCCAGGACGGGCCGCTGCGCCGCAGAAACGCCGGACATATGGTCTGCGCCGGACGCTGTGAGAAGTGGGTAGCCCCCACTTTTCTTATTGTAAAACGAGCGTGCCATGAAGAGTGATTTTTACGCCGCTATTTCGCAGATCGCCGCGGAGCGTGGCATCCCGAAAGAGGCGATCATTGACGTGATGGAGAAGGCGCTCATCACGGCCTATAAGCGCACCCTCGGCAATAATCCGCCGCCGATGGAGGTGACCGTGCGCCTCGATCCGCTCACCGGCCAGGCGCGCGTCTTCGCCGAGAAGCAGGTGGTTGATGAGGTCCTCGACGAGCGCTTCGAGATCGAACTCTCCGAGGCCCTCAAGTACAAGCCTGACGCGCAACTCGGTGAGACGATCATGGTCGAGAGCACGCCCAATGACTTCGGGCGCATCGCCGCGCAGACGGCCAAGCAGGTGGTGCTTCAGGGCATTAAAGAGGTTGAGCGCGAGCACGTCTATGGCGAGTATATGAACCGTGAGGGCGAGTTAATCACCGCCACCGTGCAGCGCATGGCCAAGGGCAACGTCATCCTTGAAATGGGCAAGGCTGAGGCGATTCTGCCGCCGAAGGAGCAGGTCGAGAACGATCGCTACTACCACGGCCAGCGCCTCAAGGTCTACCTGATGGAGATCCGCAAGGAAGACCGCGGGCCGCGCCTGATCGTCTCGCGCACCCATAAGAACCTGATCCTGCGCCTCTTTGAAATGGAGGTGCCGGAGATTTATAACGGCACGGTGGAGATTAAGTCCATCGCCCGCGAACCGGGCCTGCGCACCAAGGTGGCCGTCGCCGCGCGCCAGGAGGGGATCGATCCCGTCGGCTCCTGCGTCGGGATGCGCGGGATCCGCATCCAGAACATCGTTAATGAATTGAACGGCGAGAAGATTGATGTGGTCCAGTGGTCGCCTGACCCGAAGGAGTTTATCGCCAATGCCCTCTCTCCGGCGCAGGTGGTCGAAGTGCACCTCAATGAGGACGAGCACACCGCTCTGGTGATTGTGCCTGACAAGCAACTCTCGCTGGCGATCGGCAAAGAGGGCCAGAACGTGCGCCTCGCTGCCAAACTGACCGGCTGGCGCATTGACATCAAGAGCGCCACCGCCTTGCTGGAGGAAGAACGGGCCGCTGCCGAGGCTCGCGGCTATGCCGAGGCCGAACAATTGCAGACGGAGGTCGAACTAGCCTCCGCCAGGGTCGAGACGCGTAAGGTGCGCCCCGATGGCACGGTGGTGTACCAGCGCGCGCGCTACGGGCCCCTCGGTAATGACCTGATCGGCGAGACGGTGCAACTGCGGGCGACGTCGCAGAAGTTGTACATCTACTTCAACGATAAGTTGATTGCATCCTACATCCTCGTTGAAGGCAACGAAACCGACGAAGAAGAGTAGGATGGAGCGCTATGGGCACGGGTGCGAGACATCCCCGGTCCCTGCCGAAACCGAAGCATGTTCCGCAGCGCACCTGCGTCGCCTGTCGCCGTACCGAGGCCAAGCGCGGCCTGATCCGCCTGGTGCGCGACGCTGAGGGTCGGGTGAGCGTGGATCCGACCGGCAAGCGCGCGGGGCGCGGCGCGTATCTCTGCTACGATCCGACCTGCTGGACGACGGCGATCAAGCGCCGGGCCCTGGAACGGGCCCTGCGGCTGGAACAACTCCATCCCGATGATCGGGATGCAATACTGGCTTTTGGACGCCAGTTGACGCCGCCGGAGTCGTCGGCGTGAGCCTGAGGTGAGCATCCGGGGGTCGGGGAGGGCCGGGCTTCCTCCCGTCGCCTCCTGCTGGACACCTAATAACCTCGGCGCAGCCGCCCGGAAGGGTCGGAGGGGGTGACGCTCGCCCGCAAACATCTGCACGTCTCCCGTGCCTGGCGGGTTCGAACAAGCCTGCGCCCCAACAACCGAAATGCTCTTTGCGCCCGCGAAGACGCTCCGCGCAGTGCCGCGCCGTGTCGCCGGGCAGAAAGGAAAACGAAATGAAAGAAGATGCTCGCCATCACCTACATATGAGTTCACGCAGCGGCGGCAGCGGCGGGCGCTCCGGCGGCGGCGGACGCTCCAGTAGCGGCGGGCGCTCCAGCAGCGGCGGCGGGCGCTCCAGCGGCGGCGGCGGACGCTCCAGCGGCGGGCGCTCCGGCGGCAGCGGGCGCTCCGGCGGCGGAAATCGCAATGGCGGGCGCCGCCTGCCCGAAGAGCGCGACACTGCTATTGGCGTCCGTCCGGCCCGCTCGAGCCGGCCCGCTCCCGCGGCTCGCCCCGGCCCCGCAGTCGCCGCGCGGCCCCGTGGCCCGGTGGAACTACCGAGCGTCATGACCGTGCGCGAGTTCTCTGAAGCCACCGGCATCGGCGCCTCGGAAATCCTCAAGGCTCTGCTCAAAGGCGGCGTGCTGGCTAACATCAACCAGCAGATTGACTATGAGACCGCCGCCTTGATCGCCGCTGATTTCTCCATCGAGACGGTTGAGAAGGTGCCGGAGGAACTGGCGACCGTGGTGGAGAATGTCAAGGATGTTCTGGCCAAACAAGATCCTCGCGATATGCGGCCTCGGCCTCCGGTGGTAACGATCATGGGTCACGTTGACCACGGCAAAACTAAATTGCTCGACGCCATTCGTTCCACCCGCGTGGCCGAAGGCGAGGCCGGCGGCATTACCCAGCACATCGGCGCGTATCAGATTGAGATTAACCATCGCAAGATCACCTTCCTGGATACGCCCGGCCACGAAGCCTTTACCGCGATGCGCGCCCGTGGCGCCCAGGTGACCGATATCGTTGTGCTGGTGGTGGCCGCCGATGATGGCGTGATGCCTCAGACCCGCGAGGCCATCGCCCACGTTAAGGCGGCCGGCGTGCCCATGATCGTGGCTATCAACAAGATCGACCTGCCAACCGCCAACCCCGCGCGCATCAAAGAGCAACTGGCGGCTGAGGACGTGATTGTTGAGGAGTTCGGCGGCGACGTGCCCTGCGTCGAGGTTTCTGCGCGGGCCAAGATCAATATTGATGGCCTGCTGGAGATGATCCTCCTCGTCGCTGATATGCTCGAACTCAAGGCCAATCCGAACGCGCCCGCCGTCGGCACGATTATCGAGGCCGAGCTTGACAAGAACCGCGGTCCGGTGGCCACGGTGCTGATACAGAACGGCACCCTGCGCCCTGAAGATAATGTGCTCGTGGGCGGGGTCGCCGGCAAGATCAAGTCCATGTTCAACGATAGCGGCAAGCGCCTGCGCTTCGCCGAGCCATCCACCCCGGTGGAGATCCTCGGCCTCGAGGGTGTGCCCCAGGCCGGCGACATCCTTCAGGTGATGGACGACCTGGCTGTGGCGCGCGAGATAGCCCTCCAGCGCACTCGCCAGACCCGCCTGGAAGCTATGGCGACCGCCGCGCGCGGCACGAGCCTCGAAGACCTGTTTAGCAAGGTGCAGCAGGGCCAGGTGAAGGAGCTCAATGTCATCCTCAAAGCTGACGTACAGGGGTCCATCGGGGCAATCGAGCACCAGTTCAACCAGTTGAACGAGGCGCAGAGCGAGGTGCAGATCAAGGTAATCCACAAGGGTACCGGGGCGATTACCGAGGGTGACGTCAATCTGGCCGCCGCCTCACAGGCGATCATCATCGGCTTTAATGCCCGGCCCGATCCGGCTGCCCGCCGCGCCGCCGAACAGCAGGGGATTGACATTCGCTTCTACAATATCATCTACCAACTGACCGATGATATTAAGAAGGCCATTAGCGGCATGCTCGCGCCGACCTTCAAGGAAGTGGTCGAGGGCTACGCCGAGGTGCGCAATATCTTCCGCCTGCCCACTCGCGAGATCGTCGCTGGCCTGTATGTCAGCGATGGCAAGATCACCCGCACCGGGCAGCGCGTGCGCGTGCTGCGCAATGGCGCGGTGATCCACGACGGCAAGATCAGTAGCCTGAAGCGCTTCAAGGACGATGTGCGCGAGGTTACCGCGGGCTACGAGTGCGGTCTGGTCGTCGAGGGCTTTACCGATGTGCAGGTAGGTGATACGATGGAGTTCTACCGCCAGGAACGGGTCGAGGGCAGTTTCTAACATGTCGAAGCAGCGCCTCCAGCAGATCGCCGATACCATGCAGCAGATCATCGGCGAAGTCATCCAGTATGAACTGAAAGATCCGCGCATCGGCTTCGCCACCGTTACCGGGGTGGAAGTCAGCGCGGATCTGCAACACGCTAAAGTGCGCGTCTCGATTATGGGCGATCCCGCGCAGCAGGCCGAGACGCTGGAGGGCCTCGAACGCGCAAAGGGCTTCATTCGCAAGCGCGTGGCCGAGGAGATGAGCCATATGCGCTTCATCCCCGAACTCCGTTTCATCCACGATACGTCGCTCGAGTACAGCCTGCATATTCAGGAACTGCTGCGCCAGGTGGAAGAGGAGCGCAAGGCCAATCCGCCTAAACTCGACGAAGATCTTCTCGATGAAGGGAAACGCTCAGGGGAGTGAGCCGCGCGTCGTTGCATGCGTTTTCAGCAATTTCGCCCCCCTCCTAACCTACCCCGGCGGGGGAGACGTCTAACTTCTTTCCCCAGCAGGAGAGGGTTGGGGAGAGAACAATCCTCCATGCCGTCCCTGCTCAACCCTATGGACGGACCGGACGCCTACTATAAAAAGCGCATCCCTTATACGCTACGCGGTCAGCAGTTTGTCTTCGACGTTGGACATACGTTGTTCTCGTCGTTTCAGGTTGACGAGGGTACCGATTTGCTTTTGCGGACCATCGAGCCGTCTGAGCCGCCCACCCGCATCCTCGACCTCGGTTGCGGCATCGGAGTGATCGGCATCGCCCTGGCGCGCCGCTACCCCGAAGCCACGGTGGTGCTGGCCGACAAGGATCTGCTCGCCGTGCGCTACGCCCGGCACAATCTCGTGCTCAACGGAGTCGCCAACGCCACCGTAGTCGGCAGCGTGGGAATGGAGATGGTTCCTCCGGGGCCGTATGATCTGATCGCCTCGAATGTTCCTGCCAAGATCGGCGACCTGGCGATCGAGCAGGAGTTTGTGCTCACCCCTCTGGAACACCTGCGGCCCGGCGGCGAGTACTGGTTCGTGGTGGTCAGCGGGCTAAACCACCTGATCCCGCGCCTGGGGCCGCGGCACAATCTTAAGCTCAAGGAGATCAAGAAACGCTCCGGGCATACGGTATATCGGCTGATAAAAGACGGGTAGCGGAGCGTCAGGCAAGCTCGCGAACGGGAGGTTCTGGAAGGGCTTCGCCCTCCCAGGACCTCTCCCATGTGCGCCCTGGAGACAGATTTTCTAGAATCCCATGATCTACACCGACCCTGAAGTTGCCGCGCCGCTGTTCCAGGCGCAGATCGCCCCGGCCCGGCGCATCCTGCTGCTGACCCACGTCAACCCCGACGGCGACGCGGTCGGGTCCATGCTCGGCGCAGCTCACGCCCTGCGCGCCATCGGCAAGGAACCGTTCTGCCTGCTCTCCTCGCCTGCGCCCTCCTACTGCCTGCGCCTCCCCGGCGTCGAGTGGCTCCAGGTCTTCCGTCCCGGCGATGCGCTGCCCGCCGCCGATCTAACCTGGATGCTCGACACCGCCGCTCCGCAGCGCGTCGGCCCGATTGCCGACGCCTACCTGGCCGAGTTGCTTACACGGCCGCTGCTGATCACTGACCACCATGTGACCAACAATGGCGGCGGCTCGCTGAACCTGATTGACCCGCGGGCGGCCTCCACCGCCGATCTGCTCTTCCGCCTCCTGCGGGCTATGGCGCTGCCGGTCGGCCCCGAAGCCGCCACCTGCCTCTACCTCGGCCTCACCACCGACACCCAGAGCTTTCAGACCAGCAGCACCTCGCCGCAGACCCTGCGTACCGCCGCCGACATCCTCGCCAGCGGCGCCGACCTGCGCGCGGTGATCACCGCGGTCTACTTCAGCATCCCTGAGAGCACCATGCGCCTGACCGCCCTGGTCCTCAGCGACATGCGCCGCGAAGGGCCGCTGGCCTGGGCCAGTGTGACCCTGGCACACCTGGCCGCCACCGGGGCTGGCGACGAGGCGACTGATGATACGATTATGCGTATGCAGCGCATTGACGGCGTGCGGGTCTGCGCCCTGTTCAAGGAGCGCGACGCCGCCACAGTCAAACTCAGCCTGCGCTCCACGCCCGACATTGATGTCTCGGCGATCGCCCAGCGCCTGGGAGGTGGGGGCCACGCCCAGGCCGCCGGGGCCACGCTCCACATGGGCCTGGAGGAGGCCCGGGCCACCGTGCTGCCCTTGCTGCGGGCGAGTCTGGGCTAGAAGAGACGCAACATCCCGGGCAACGCCCCGCCAGCCCCGCCGGGGCGGATGCGCCGTTCCGGGCGGCGGCGGATGCGACGGGCGCGGCCGGCCCCCCGCCCGGCGGCCCTCCGGACGTTACCGGCCATATCCAGCGCCCCGCAGGCCGCCGCGCCCGCCGGGCAACCGCCCACCGGCGTCGGGCGCTCCCGCCTGCTGTCCCCGAAGATGGCCCGCTCCGGGGTTGGCGGGGCGTCGCCCCAGGGGTAGACACGGTACCCACCCCCTCCGTCCCAGGCCGCGGCGACCTCCCACTCGGCCGCAGTGGGCAGGCGCAGCGCATGGCCCGCCGGCAGCGCATCGTGGACTGCGCCGTGAGCCAGGCGCAGAAAGCGCTTGCCTCGTACCAGTTCACAAGCGCCGGCTGGTCGGGGGCATTGTACCGGGAGTAGTCCGACTACGAGGGTTGCTCGCGCTTCCATTCTTGCTTCCACTTCCAGCCATTCGGCGTCCACCACCGGCGCTGGCGGTAGCCGCCGGCCTCGACAGAGGCCCGGTACTGGGCATTGGTGATGGGCGCGCAGGCGATCCAGAAGGCGATGAGCCTGAACCTCGTCGCTGGCTGCCCCTGCTCCCACCCGCCAATGCGGTAGGTCCCGCTGGGCAGGTAGCAGAATAGCCCTGCGGCGCTCCGAAGTGTTCGTTGCGCCGGCGCAGTTCGGCCCTCCACGCCCCGGGATCGCAGGGGATCATGGCGCGATCAAAGGCCGCCGGGCGGGGGCGCTCGGATGCTGCGCCGGGAGGGGCCGATTCGCTCTCCACGCCCCGGCGCAGATAATCGTAGACCAGCAGCGCCAGGCCGCTGCCCGCCGCGCCGCCAGGCGCGCCCGCGGCGATCACGTGGATGGCTGGCGGAAGCGGCTGATTCGGGCGCCGGCGCTCGTAGGCGATCAGCGCCTCTGCAAGGGTGTGCTTGCCAGCCGGGGTTTCGGCCAGATCGGCGAGGAGCCGGCAGCATTCCTCGCCGTAGCGCGGGTCGGCCAGCGCCTTCTCCAGCGCTTTGATCGCCTGCATCCTGCGTTGCGTCTGCTCCTCTCCCATAGCGAACGGCGCCGTGGCGCAGATGCGGCGCGTCGCCGCTATCAGGTCCGATAGCCCGGGCAACGGCGGCACGACCAGCCCTTGGCGCGGGTCGAATGGCAGCCGGTTGTCCAGCAGGGTAACCAGCGGGAGCAGCAGGCAGGCGACCGCTGTCCGCCGCAGCGCCTCGGCATACGCCTCTTCCTCCGGCGGCGCCGGGAGCCAGTACTGGAGCAGCGACTGAGCCATCGGCAGTCGCGCGCGCCTGAAGCGCGCCTCATCCACAGGCGACGGGAAGAGCAGCGAGGCCGGAGGCAGGGCGCCGGCGGCGAGCTGTCTCAGAAGCGCCACGTAGGCCGCGACCCGCTGGCGATGGTCGTCGAAGGTTTAAACATGAACCGGCCCTTTGGGTTCGAGTATGACCGGGCCCCGCACTGGCGCCTTGACCTCGATCCTCTTCACATCGCGCCCGGCCACGTCGCCAATGGCGACGCCGCCGGTCTGCGCGTCCGGGCCGGCGGCGTCGCCGGGCGGCGCCGAGACCTGGATCTTTTTGACATCGCGCCCGACAATATCACCCGTGGCGATGGTAACGCTTCGAGCATCGGGATCGGCAGCGGGTTCACCAGGCGGCCCGGAGGCGTCGTTGGCGAGCCGGGAGCGCAGGCTGGCCCGCTCGTGGGCGGGGAGAGCCGTAAGGCGGGCGAGGAGCTCATCCAGCGCACCATCGGGGCGCCCGGCAACTTCGCCGGTGACCCGGCCGTTCGGGGCGGAAGCGCCCTGGCCGGGCAGCCCCGGCGCGCCGTCGTCGAGCCGGGCCAGCAGACTGGCCCGCTCTTCGGGCAGGAGGGCCTGTAGACGGGCGAGCAGATCGTCGCTCATCGCGCTTGGTCCTGGTGTGAAGATTGCTGCCGCGCCGAACAGCCACGGCGGTAGCCGGTAGAGGACCGCAGAGGAAATATGTGCTGATTCTAGCGGATCAGAAGACTTCCAGGCAAGAGACATGACGGTTTTCAAAGCACTATATTTTGATGGTAAAATCCATAAGGGCCTCGTTAGCATAGGAAAAGCCGGTTTGCCCCACATGGATCAATGGCAAAATCAGGCTATACCCTCCCTGCTCGGGCGCGTTCCAGGCTATGACCCTCCACGGCTTTCTCAACATTAACAAACCCGCCGGCCTGACCTCCCACGACGTCGTGGCGCGCGTCCGGCGCATCGCGGGCCACTCTGCCCGCGTCGGGCACGCCGGCACGCTCGACCCCATGGCGACCGGGGTGTTGCCCGTAGCACTGGGCCACGCCACACGCCTGATCGAGTACCTGACCGACGCGCGCAAGGGCTACGTGGGTCTGGTACGCCTGGGGGTGACCACGACAACCGACGACGCCGCGGGCGAGGTCCTGGCGACCCGCCCTGTGCCCCCCCTCGATGACGCGGCGATCGAGGCGGCCATTGCGTCGCTGCGAGGCGACATCCTCCAGATACCGCCAGCCTACGCCGCCCTGCACTACCAGGGTCGCCGGCTCTACGACCTGGCGCGCGCCGGCGCGGCCCCCGAGTTGCCGCCACGTCCCGTGGTCATCTATCGCTTCGACTGGGAGCGCGCCGGTCCCGACACGCTGCGTATCGTGGTGGAGTGCGGCAAGGGGGCCTACATCCGCAGCCTGGCGCGCGACATTGGAGCGGCCCTGGGCTGCGGCGCACACCTGGCGGCGCTCCGGCGCACCTTCGTTGGCCCGTTCCACCTCGATACGGCCCTCGCCCTCGACATCCTCAGCGCCGATCCGGCAAACCTTGTCGCGGCCCTGCTCCCCCCCGAAACCGCTGTCGCCGGCTGGCCCGCCGTCACCCTCGACGCCGGGCAGGCCCGTCGCGTGGCAAATGGCCTACCTGTGGACCTGCCGGCCCTCGACGGAGAATGGGCGCGCGCCCACGGGCCCGACGGCGCGCTGCTGGCCGTTCTGCGCCGCAGCGGCGACCACTGGCGCCCGGAGAAGGTGTTCTTCCCCTGAGGCATGGTTCACAATCGGCGTTCCGGCTTCATGGCCGCCCCCTGTACAGCTCCACGTAACCGGTCTGTAGGGGTGTAGAAGTGTGGAGGTGTGGAGGTGTGGAGGTGTGGAGGTGTGGAGGTGTGGAGGTGTGGAGGTGTGGAGGTGTGGAGGTGTGGAGCAGGTGAACGGGAGGGTCGGGGAGGGCGAAACCTCTGAAATTTCACCTCCACACCTCCACATAGCCGGGAACAGCGGAGCCACGACAGTTGTCTGCGCTCAATATAACAAGACCGTTACCTTGCCCGCACCCTCCTGGTATTGTCACAGACAGACGGGCATGTTATAATCGCGCATCGTTCGGAGGGGTTCAACCGGCCCATCGAACTCCATAGCGCTCATCCAGAGGGGCTGAGGGACTGGCCCGATGAAGCCCGGCAACCTCTGCAGCGGCACGGCGATAGCCACGGCCGCAATGCGGAACGGTGCCAATTCCAGCGGCGGGGCGCGCGCGTTCGCCGAAAGATGAGAGGAACGCATCCAGCCTCTCGCCGCGCGAGAGGCTTTTCTTACAATATGGCCGAAGAACTGCGAACAGTCTGGTGGGAGGAAGGGGCGGTCTGCCTGATCGATCAGCGCCGTCTTCCCCACGTGCAGGAAACGGTACGCTGCGAGGATGTGGCGACGGTGGCGTGGGCGATCAAGGCGATGGTGGTGCGCGGCGCGCCGGCCATCGGGTGCACCGCTGCCTACGGCATGGCCCTGGCGGCCCGGTGCAGTCAGGCAGTTTCAGTGAGCGACCTCATCGCTGAACTGGAGGCGGCGAAGGCCACCCTGGACGCGCAGCGACCGACCGCGGTCAACCTGGCCTGGGCCACGCGCCGCGTGCTCGAGCGAGCCCGGGCCAGCGCCCCCGAGGGGCCGGGGGCGATACGCGCCGCGGTGCTGGACGAAGCCCATGCCATTCTGGCCGAGGACCTGGCTATGTGCCACGCGATTGGCGACCACGGGGCGCCCCTGATCCCTGCGCGAGGTCATGTGCTCACCCACTGCAACGCAGGGGGGCTGGCCACCGCCGGCTACGGCACGGCCCTGGCCCCTATTCGTACCGCCTTTGCCCAGGGCCGCCCGATCCACGTCTTCGTGGACGAGACGCGCCCCTTCCTTCAGGGCGCCCGCCTCACGGCCTGGGAGTTGCAGCAGGCGGGTATCCCCCTGACCCTGATCACCGACAACATGGCCGGCTACATGATGCGCTGCGGGCGCGTGGATTGCGTGATCGTCGGCGCCGACCGCATCGTGGCCAATGGCGATACGGCTAACAAGATCGGCACCTATAGCCTCGCCGTGCTTGCGCGCGCCCATGGCCTGCCCTTCTTCGTCGCCGCGCCATCATCAACCATCGATCTTTCACTCGACCACGGCGATCAGATCCCGATCGAAGAACGTCCCGAAACAGAGGTCACCCACTGCGGTGACCGGCTGGTCGCGCCGGCCAATGTGCGGGCAGCCAACCCCGCCTTTGACGTTACACCCAATGAGTTGATTACGGCAATCATCACCGAACGGGGTGTCGTCCATCCGCCGTTTGGCGACGGTCTGCGCCGCGTTGTTAGAGAGATGCGGTAGCCGGGCGCCTGCGGCCGAGTATGCCTTACGTCCCGCGGTTTTCGCAACCAATCGAGCAGCTATGGCGCAAACCTTTGTTCCCGCCTGTCTGCCGGCGCCTCGGGCCGGTTTGCCCTCTGCCGGTCCCTCCCCCGCCGGGACGACCGCCATCGTTACGCTGGGCCAGCGCGGAACACACGCCAACCCCTTCGCGCTTTCCCTGGCCGGCTTTCCCGGTCTGACCTTCGTTGGTGAAACCTATCGAGCTGTCGTGCAACTCAGGGGCGCCGAGCGAGGCCTCGACCGCCTGGCGCTCGCCTACCTGCGCGGTGAACGCTCCGTCGGGGCACCCCCTGCCGAGTACCAGGCCGCCTTGCTGGAACAGGTGCGACCGCTCGAACCTGCCCGCCCGCGCATCGTGAAGGTCGAGGTAACCGGGCCGATCAGTCTGTCGCTGTTGAGCGTGGACGAGCACGAGCGCCCTCTGGCCTACGATCCGGCCCTGCGCGAGGCCCTGGGCCAGCACGTGGCCCTGCGGGCGCGCTGGCTCTACGAGCAGATCGCCATGACCGGCGCCGCGCCGCTGCTATGCCTTGACGAAACGTTCCTTGAAGCCGTGTACTCACCATTCTGCCCGCTGGATTGGGACGAAGGGGCCGATCTCCTGGCGCGCACCCTGGCCGAACTCCCCGGCTGGCGCGGTCTATGCGTTGCGGGAAATATGCGCTGGGCCGACCTGCTTGAACTTCCCGCCGACCTGATTTTCTTTGATGCTGTCAGACGCGAAGCCGAACTGGTGCAGGCGGCGAAGGCGATTGGTCAGTTCCTCGAGCGTGGCGGGGCCCTGGGATGGGGCGTCGTGCCCGCGGAAATACCCGAGCTGGTCGAGCAGTGGCAGGGCCTCCTGACGCAACGCTTCATTGGGGCCATCACGCAGGTGGCCACGGCAAGCGGAACGCCCGCAGAAGCCATCGCCAGCCGCTCCCTGGTCAGCACCTGTAGCACCCTGAGCCATCTGCCCGCTGACCAGGCGGCGCGCGCTGCAACACTCTGCGCGGCGATCGCCGCGGCGGCGCAGGCCCATTTTGGCCTCGTTCAGGCGCCTCGACCCGTCGCCGAACCGCTGCGCCCGTCGTCGTAGGGGCATGGGGGAAACCGGGTTGCCCCTCACGAATGGGAGTGTCTGGGAAGGTTGCGTCCTCTCAGAAACACCCTCGTTCCTTGCCAGTCGGGGAACAGGGCTTGCCAGTGCACAACGTGGATCCATTCGGATAACCGGTTTATCCGATTTTATTCTGGGCGGGCGTAGTAGTCTGTAAAGCAAGTTTCCTGGCATTTCCGTCCCCTTCCGGCCTCCCCCATTGGAGGAGCTGGCCTCCCTCCCCACTGGGGGAGGGTTGGGGAGAGGGTGAGGGTGTAGCGAAAGACTTAATTTACAGACGAGTAAGTTTCCTGGCCTTTCCGCCCCCTCCCGGTCTCCCACGTTGGAGGATGAGCCGGACACCCTCCCCTGGTGAGGGAGGGTCGGGGAGGGGGAGAGGATTTAGGGAAAGACCTTGTTTACAGACCTCTTAGCATAATTCAATTACATAGAGGAGACCCGACCGTGCGGATTGTTGTAACCGGCTCGCTGGCCTTCGACTACATTATGGACTTTCCGGGCTATTTTCGTGATCATATGCTGATGGAGAAGGCCCATATGCTCTCCGTCAGCTTCCTGGTCGATTCGATGCGCAAAATGCGCGGGGGTGTAGCCGGAAACATCGCCTATAACCTGACCCTGCTCGGCGAGCGCCCCTTGATTGTGGGCACGGTTGGTCACGACTTCGCGGACTATGGGCGCTGGTTGGAGCAGCAGGGAGTGGATATCAGCGGCATCACGGTCATTGAGCATGAGTTTACCTCCTCCTGCTTCATCAACACCGACCGCGCCAACAACCAGATCGTCGCTTTCTACGCGGGCGCGATGAGCCATGACCATCACCGCTCCTTGAGCGACCGCGGCCTGGTCAGCGATGATCTGGTGCTGATCTCGCCGACCAGCCCCGAGGCCATCGAGCGCTTCAGTGTCGAGTGCCAGCAACTGGGCGTGCCCTACATCTTCGACCCGGGCAAGCAGGCCCCGCGCCTGACGGCGCATCACCTGGAAGTCGGCCTGCGCGGCGCGCGGGTGCTGGTGGGCAATGACTATGAGTTCGGGATGATGGCTCGGAAACTTGGCATCAGCGAAGAGGAACTGATCGCCGCCACACCCCTCACAGTGGTCACGCGCGGCGAACAGGGCTCGCTGATCTATACCGAGGGCCGCCTGGCCGCCCGTATTCCTGTCGCCCCTGTCGCCGAGGTGAAGGATCCCACCGGCGCCGGTGACGCCTATCTGGCCGGCCTGGCCTTTGGCATTGCCCGCGACCTGCCGCTTGAAGTTACCGGGCGCATCGCCGCCCTGGCCGCCGCCTATGCCATTGAGCATCGCGGCTGCCAGGAACATGCCTACAGCCGGGCCGAGTTTGCCGAGCGTTACCGCCGGGCCTTCGGCCACAACCTGCCCGCCGAAGCCCTGAGCAGCGGCACAGGGCAACCTTCCGGGTCGCCCCGGTAGGGCAACCTTCCGGGTTGTCCTGCAGGATCTGCCCTGTTCACATTAGACAAGGAGCAACTCTCAATGACCAAGTCGTATGACATCAAGGACCTGACCCTGGCCGAGCAGGGCCGCAAGCGGATGGACTGGGCCGAGCAGGAGATGCCGGTGCTGCGCCTGATCAAGGAGCGCTTCGAGCGCGAACGTCCCCTCGCGGGGGTGCGCGTGAGCGCCTGCCTCCACGTAACCAGTGAGACCGGCAACCTGATGCGCACCCTGGCCGCCGGGGGCGCCGATGTGGTGCTGTGCGCCTCCAATCCCCTTAGCACCCAGGACGACGTGGCCGCCGCGCTCGTCGCCTATGAGGAGATCCCGGTCTACGCGATCAAGGGCGAGAGCAATGAGGTGTACTACCAGCATATCAAGGCCGCTCTTGATCATAACCCGCATATCACCATGGACGACGGCGCCGACCTGGTCACCGGCGTCTTGCAGGAGCGCAAAGACCTGATCCCCTCGATGATCGGCAGCACCGAGGAGACGACCACGGGCGTGATTCGCCTCAAGGCCATGGCCGCCGAAGGGGTGCTGCCGTTCCCGGTGATCGCCGTTAACGACAGCGATACCAAGCACATGTTCGACAACCGCTACGGCACCGGCCAGAGCACCCTTGATGGTCTCATCCGCGCAACCAACATCCTGCTGGCCGGTAAGACCTTTGTCGTCGCCGGCTATGGCTGGTGCTCCCGCGGGATCGCCGAGCGCGCCCGGGGCCTGGGCGCCAACGTGATCGTCACCGAGATCGATCCGGTCAAGGCCCTTGAAGCGGTAATGGACGGCTTCCGCGTGATGCCTATGGAGCAGGCTGCGCCTATGGCCGATTTCATTGTCACCGCTACCGGGAACAAGCATGTGGTTGACGCCAATACCTTCGCCGTGCTCAAGAATGGCGCGGTGATCGCTAACAGCGGGCACTTCAATGTCGAGATCAACATCCCGGCTCTCGAAGCCCTCAGCGTGGAGAAACGCCAGCCCCGCCCCTTTGTTGATCAGTACGTGCTGAAGGATGGCCGGGTTATTAACCTCCTTGGGGAAGGACGCCTGATCAACCTCGCCAGCGCTGAGGGCCACCCCAGCGCCGTGATGGATATGAGCTTCGCCAACCAGGCCCTTGCCAGCGAGTACCTGCTCAAGAACCGGGGCCGGCTTCCCGTTGGCGTCCATGCTCTGCCCAAAGACCTGGATCGCGAAATCGCCGCCCTCAAGCTCCGCGCCATGGGCATATCCATTGACGTGCTGACCCCCGAACAGGAGGCCTATCTGCGGAGCTGGCAGGAAGGAACGTGATGAGGGCCGCACCCGCCCGGGAATGCTGTTGTTCCTCCTTCCCGGAAGGTAAGAGCTGGAGGGCCAGGCCCTCCCGGTTATCCTCTCGTGCCTTTCTCCCCAACGGAAGGGGGTGTGAGGGCAAAGCCCTCCCAGGAACGCGGATACTCATCATCCCTGTAGGCGCTGCAAGAACCCGGTAGAACACAAGCAATGAAGGAAGAGGACCATGGCCAACACATTCATGACCTCGCCCCGCTTCTACTTCACCAGCGAAAGTGTGAGCAGCGGGCACCCCGACAAGATGTGCGACCAGATCAGCGATGCCATCCTCGACGCGTTCCTGACCCACGATCCGCGCGCTCGCGTGGCCTGTGAGACCGCTACCACCACCGGCCTGATTGTGGTGCTCGGTGAGATCACCTACGAGAAGGGCTATATTCCGATCGAAGAGATTGTGCGGCGCACGGTTAAAGAGATCGGCTACACCAGCGCCGAGTATGGCTTCGACGCCGACACCTGCGGCGTGCTGGTGGCCATTCATGGCCAGTCGCCCGATATTGCGATGGGGGTAGATAAGGCCCTGGAGGCCAGGACAGGCGAGATGACTGAGGCCGAGGTGGAAGCAATTGGCGCGGGCGATCAGGGGATGATGTTTGGCTTTGCCTGCAACGAAACCCCCGAGTTAATGCCCGCTTCGATCGCCCTGGCGCACCGGTTGATTCGCCGCCTGGAGAAAGTGCGGCGCACCGGCGACCTGCCCTACCTGCGCCCCGACGCCAAGAGTCAGGTTACCGTCGAGTACAGCTATGGCAAGCCGGTGCGCGTTGACACGGTCCTGATCAGCACCCAGCACGCTCCCCACGTTTCCCAGGAACAGATCCGCGCCGATATGATCGAGCATGTGATCAAGGCTGAGGTGCCGCCAGAGTGGTTCGATACCCAGACCAAGATTTTTGTCAATCCTACCGGCCGGTTCGTCGTCGGCGGTCCGATGGGCGATACGGGACTGACCGGGCGCAAGATTGTGGTTGATACCTACGGCGGAGTGGCTCGCCACGGCGGTGGGGCCTTCAGCGGCAAGGACCCCAGCAAGGTGGACCGCAGCGCCGCCTATGCCTGCCGCTGGGTCGCCAAGAACATCGTCGCCGCCGGCCTGGCCGATCGGGTCGAACTCCAGGTGAGCTACGCTATTGGCGTGGCCCGCCCCCTCTCATTAAGCGTCGAGACCTTCGGCACCGGCAAGGTCGCCGATGAGGTGATCCTCAAGGCCGTCAATGAGGTCTTCGATCTACGACCCGGAGCAATTATCCGTGACCTGGACCTGCGCCGGCCCATCTACCGCCAGACAGCAGCCGGGGGCCACTTCGGGCGCACTGACATTGACGTGCCCTGGGAGCGCACCGATAAGGTCGAGGCGTTGCGCCGGGCCGCGGGGCTGTAAGGGGGTCTGAGCTGTGTGCTGTAAGGGGATCTGAGCTGTGTCTGGGGCGCAACCCTGAGAGTTGCGCCCCCTGAGGGTTGCGCCACCCTTCAGCCGGGCAAGGACAGCAACTCAACCCTGCGGGCTGCCCGCCGGTTATGTGGTCGGGAACGGCCCGCGTCCCGGTTGGAGAGTGTTCACATCTACCGCGTACGTTCGCACCTCAGAGGACGTTGAGGGGCGCAAAGGGCTTCAAAAAGCTCATCCTCTCCGTTTTCTCTGCGCGCTCCGCGGTAAATCGGAACATATACCCCGGTTGGCCAATCGCCGCCGCCAGATCTTGTTCAGACGCCAGATCCGGCAATCCAAAATCGTATTACAGGCCTCGGGTCCGCACCAGCCCGCCAACGATGAAGAGTTGCACCAGGGCCAGGGCAGGGTCATGATGAGCGGTTGAACCGGCGCGGGTCTGACCGATCTGCTCCAGCGGCACGCGCGCCGTGCCAGGCAGATGGCTCCAGACCAGATCGGCCACGCTTGCGGCCGCAGCAGGCGTAAGCGTGGACTCAATCGTGATCCGGTCACCCTCGCGGCCATCTTCATCAATAATGTCACGCTCGATCCGCAGGCCGGCGTAAGAAGCGGCAGCCAGGTCGGCGCAAATCGGGTCGAGGGGATGCGCCTGTACCCCGTGACGGATGATCAACTCCGTGTCAAGCGCCCCCGCTGGACCTGCCGCCGCCGGACGCACGCGGAGCACAGTTGAGGCCAGAGGTCGCTGGCAGCGGATAAAGCGGGCCGCGTCGCGTTCGCGGGCCGGCTCGCGGGCCACCACCTCGGCGGGGCTGTACCCCCGTTCGCGCACGTCACGCTCCAGACGCCAGGCGCGCCGCAGCGACTCATCAGGATCAAGGTAGATCGTCAGGTCAAAGAGATCGAGGGCCTCTGGCGGCGTCAGGGTTAGCATCCCGTAGGCAATAACCAGACCGGTGGCGACGACCAGTTCAGGATCGCGCAGCGAGCCGGTGCGGTGATCATAGACGGGTTTGCTGATCTGCCCGCCAGCCCGGAGCGCTCGCAGATGCTCAACCATCAACTCCAGGTCGTTAGCCTGGGGGTCGGCATCGGTCAGGTTGCGCGCGTTGCGCTCCTCGCGCGAGTAGCGCTGGTAGTCATCGAGACAGATCGGGGTGACGCCGTTATGGCCCAGAATGCGCACCACTCCCCGCACCAGGGTCGTCTTGCCCGAGGCGCTGTCGCCCACCAGACCGAGCATGAGTGGTCGTCGACTCTCCATTATCTGTCCGGCCCTCAACTCCGCGAACGCCAGTCGGCCAGGAACTGCTCGATTCCCCGGTCGGTAAGAGGATGCCGCATCGCCTGCTGCAACACCTTGAAGGGACAGGTGGCGATGTGGGCCCCGGCGAGGGCCGACTCGACGATGTGGCGCGGGTGGCGAATCGAGGCGGCGAGAATCCTGGTCTTGATCTCCGAGTCCTGGCGGTAGATCTGGCTGATCTCGCGGATGAGCTGCATGCCGTCCACCCCTGTGTCATCAACGCGGCCCACGAAGGGACTGACAATAAACGCCCCCGCGCGAGCAGCCATCAGGGCCTGCACAGCGTTAAAACACAGGGTCACGTTGCAGCGAATGCCGCGACGAGCCAGTTGCGTGACCGCTTTCAACCCCTCGGTGGTGCTGGGCACCTTGATGATCACATTCGGATGCCAGGAGGCGTACTCAATGCCCTCCTGCACCATACCGGCAGCATCGAGCGAGATCGTCTCGGCGCTGATGGGACCGTCTACCAGTTCGGCGATCTCGGTGATTGTCGCTTTAAAATCGGCGCCCTTCTCACGGGCGATCAGGGTCGGATTGGTCGTAACGCCGCTCAACACGCCCCACGTGGCCGCCTCACGGATTTCGTCGAGGTTCGCCGTGTCTAGATAGAGTTGCATGCATCGCCTCCTCAACCGTCACAAACCGGCCCGGGAACCGCAGGCATTATAGCATAGCGAAGCGCGAAATGTGGAGTTCGAGGCGGCCCGGCGGGCCGCCTCGAACCCTGCCGGGCCAGCGCCGCGCCTTGACGCGCCCCGCGCTGATAAGCTACAATCGGGCGCTGATACGCAGCAAAGGAAAGCGCGATGCCTCAGTTTCTGGTTACGGTTGCGCCGCGTGAAACCGCTCCCCAGAGTGAGACGGTTCATCTGCTCTACTTGCTCGCTGGCCCGGATCTCGGCGATGAGACCGTAGCGTACCTTACGGCGACATTGCTGCACGACCCCGTTGTGCAGACGGCCCGCTGGACGCGCCTTGATCGCCCCTCGCTGGCCGTCGAAATGCCGCCTTCCGCCGCCTGGGTGCTCGAAATCGCTTACCGACCTGGCGTTACCGATAACGAGGGCGAGATGGTCCTCGAAGGCGCCCGACGCCTGGAGACGCCCGGCCTCGCCATGGCGCGCACCCTGCGCCGCTACCTGCTTCCCCCGGACACCGACCCCGTTGCTCGCGCCGCCGATCTGGCGAATGACCTGATACAAACCACCTTCACCTACGCGCCCGGCACGCGTCTCGACGAGCGGCTGGCCTTCTATGACTTGCTGGCGACCGTACCCGAAGAGGGCCGCCCGGTTATTGCCAGCGCGCCCCTCCGCGAGGCCGACGATGCCGCGCTGCTGCGCATCAGCCAGGAGGGCGTGCTGGCCCTGGACCTCGACGAGATGCGCGCCATTCGGGCCTACTTTACCGCCCTCGGGCGCGATCCCACCGATGGCGAACTCGAAACCCTCGCCCAGACCTGGAGCGAGCACTGCTCGCATAAGAGCTTCAAGGCGCGCGTGCGGTATCGTTCCACCAGCACCGCAGCGGATCTGCCTGACGCTGCGCTGTACCCGATGCTGCACCGCCTGGAGCATGGTCCGGTCGAAATTGACAGCCTGATCCGCACCTTCCTGATGGCCGCTACAGGCGAAGTGCTCGCCCGTCGCCACGGTGGCAGCGCCACCGACCAGGCGCCGCTGACCGATGATTGGGTGCTCTCGGCGTTCGTGGATAATGCCGGCATCATTGCCTTTGACGAAGACTACGAGGTTTCGTTCAAGGTCGAAACCCATAATCACCCCAGCGCGCTGGAGCCGTTCGGCGGGGCTAACACCGGCGTAGGCGGCGTGATCCGCGACGTGCTGGGCGTCAGCGCCGAGCCGATCGCCAATACCGACATCCTGTGCTTCGGCATGCCCGACACACCGGCCACAGCGCTGCCGCCCGGCGTGCTGCACCCCGCTCGGGTCGCCAGCAGCGTAGTGGCAGGCGTGCGCGATTACGGCAACAAGCTCGGCATCCCCACCGTCAACGGCGCGGTGCTCTTCGACCCCGGCTACACCGCCAATCCCCTGGTGTACTGCGGCACCCTCGGCATCGCCCCCCGCGGCCTGCACCCGCGCAACGTCAGCCCCGGCGACGCGATTGTGCTCGTCGGCGGGCGCACCGGGCGCGATGGCATTCACGGGGCTACCTTCAGCAGTGTTGAACTCACCCAGCAGACGGCGGTGACCGTCGGCAGCGCCGTACAGATTGGCGACCCGATCACCGAGAAGAAATTGCTCGATGTCCTGTTGCAGGCCCGCGACGCGCGTCTCTACTCGGCAATTACCGACTGCGGCGCGGGGGGCCTCTCCTCCGCCGTGGGCGAGATGGGCGCCGAGTGCGGGGCCAGCGTGGAACTCAGCCGCGTGCCGCGCAAGTATGCCGGCCTGCAACCCTGGGAGGTCTGGCTCTCCGAAGCGCAGGAGCGCATGGTACTCGCCGTGCCGCCGGCCAATCTGGAGGCGTTCCTCGACCTCTGCGCGAGCGAAGATGTGGAGGCCAGCGTCATTGGCGAGTTTACCAATGATGGGCGCCTGCATGTGACGAATCAGGGCGCGCTGGTCGTCAATCTGGATATGGAGTTTCTGCACCGCGGGCGACCGCAGCGCGTCCTCGAGGCGTTGTGGCAACCCGAGCCTCAGGTCCCCGCGCAGCCGGCAGGCGCCCTGCCGCCGCCCGCAGAGGCGCTGCTGCGCCTGCTGGCGCATCCCAACATTGCCTCGAAGGAGCGCATCGTGCGCACCTACGACCATGAAGTGCGCGGGGCCACAGTGATCAAGCCCTTCGTCGGCGCAGCCCTCGATGGTCCCGGTGACGCCGCCGTGTTGCAGCCCCTGCCCCACACCCTGGCGGGCCTGGCTCTCGGCTGCGGCATCAATCCTCGCTACGGGCGCGTGGACCCTTACTGGATGGCCCTTGCCGCCGTGGACGAGGCTATGCGCAACGTTGTGGCCGTGGGCGGAGATCCTCAGCGCACCGCCATTCTCGACAACTTCTGCTGGGGCGACCCGCGCTTGCCTGACCGCATGGCCGGCCTGGTGCGCGCCGCCGCGGGGTGCTACGATGCCGCTGTCGCCTTTGGCACGCCCTTCATTTCGGGCAAAGACAGTCTGAACAATGAGTACCGGGACGTCGAAGGCCGGCGTATCGCCATCCCGCCCACGCTGCTGATCTCGGCCCTGGCCTATGTGCCCGACGTGACCCGCTGCGTGACTATGGACCTCAAGGCGCCGGGCGATCTGCTCTACCTGGTTGGCGCGACCGGCCCCGACCTGCTCGGCAGCCACCTGGCCGCCATTATCGGCACGGACCTGCCCGGCGCTTCTCGCCTGCCCCGCGTGGACCTGGCTGCTGCCCCGCACACCTTCACCGCTCTGCACCGGGCAATGAGTGCCGGTCTGGTACAGGCCTGCCACGATCTAAGTGAGGGTGGCCTGGCCGTCGCCGCTGCCGAGATGGTGATCGCCGGCAACCTGGGGCTGGATCTGCGTCTCGACGCCGTGGCTCAAGATACCCTCACGGCCCTGTTCAGCGAAACTCCCAGCCGCTTCCTGGTGGAAGTGCGCCCGGACGATGCCAGCGCCTTTGAGGCAGCACTGGACGGTGTGATCCTCAACCGCCTGGGCACGGTGACGGTAGCGCCAACCTTGCTGATCCGCACCGCCGAAACCACGGTGCTCGCCCTTGACGTCGCCACCCTCCGCACGCACTGGAAGAGCGGCCTGGATGGAATAGACCTGTAAGCGACGCACCGCTAACAAAGGCATTGATGGTATAACCTATGGAACTGGCCACGACGCTCCTGCTGATCCTCTGCTACAGCCTGGCAGCTTACCTGGCATGGAGCGATGGCACGCCTGTCTACCTCATCACCCTGGCGGCAGGACACATCAGCAGCCTGGTCTCGCCGCTCTGGCGCGTGCTCTACGGGATCAACTATGATCTTAATCTGACCATTGTGCAGACCTTGTTAGGCCAGTCAGTGCCGCTGCCGGTGGTGATCGGCGCGGGCTGGTACTACCCGCTGCCAGCGCTGGTGGTGTACTATCTTTACATGACCCGCTGGTGGTTTCCGACAGTGATCACCGGCGTTATAACGTACATGGCGCTCCTGCTCTACTATCTGCTGATTGAGAGCTTCGGATTACGGGCAAACATCTGGGCCTACAGCACGGTTCGCCTGCCACTGGGCTTCTCCGCGCCCCTGCTGGCGGCGATTATGTCGGCGCTGATCGCCTATGGTCTCCTTTACGTGGTGCTGCTGAACCATCGCAGCACATGGCCAAGCATGCTCCTGGTCATCCTGCCCGCACCTCTGCTGTTGAGCCTGCTGGTGCACGGCTTGCTCGGCGCGCCGCTGTGGATCGCGCTGCTGCTCGATGGACAGCCCTGGATTGTTCTGGCCGGTCTGTTCAGCACGCTGCTGCTGCTGGCCTGGGCCGGGCAGATCATCACCAACGGCCTCAGACGACTGGGCGCCTGAGGCGCGCCGCGAGAGGTGGAGGCGCGGAGGTATGGAGGTGTGGAGGTGTAGCAGTGGAGGGCCAGACGCATTCGCACGATGCTTACTCCTGAACTGCTGATCGCAGCCTACGCGCAGGGCATCTTCCCGATGGCTGAGGACGACGGCAGCATCGGCTGGTACGAACCGACCATCCGCGCCATCATCCCCCTTGATGCATTTCACGTTCCAAGACGTTTGTTGCGCACCGTGCGCAGCGGGCGCTTCGAGGTGCGCTACGACACCGCCTTTGAGGAGGTTATGCGCGGCTGCGCTGCTCCCGGTCGGGGGCGCGAGACGACCTGGATCTCCGAGGAGATGATCGGCGCCTACGTGGCTCTGCATCGACTCGGCTACGCCCATAGCGTCGAATGCTGGCGCGAGGGTCAACTGGTTGGCGGGCTGTACGGGGTGGCCCTGGGAGGACTCTTCGCTGGCGAGAGCATGTTCCATCGCGAGCGCGACGCCAGCAAGGTCGCCCTGGTACACCTGGTGGAACGCCTGCGGCGCGGGGGCTTCGTGCTGCTCGACTCACAGTATCTTGGGAGCGACCACTTGCGCCAGTTCGGGGCCATCGAGATCTCGCGCGCCGAGTACCACCGCCGGTTGCGCGCCGCGCTGCGCGTGCCGGCGAGGTTTCCGATAGAACCATGAGCGCAACCTGGAGGGTCCCCTTACTCGTTTAGCGCGCGCTGCACGGCATGCCTGGCGCGGTGCACTCGCATCTTCACGGCGCTCAGGCCCAGGTCGAGCATACCGGCGATCTCAGCGTAGGAATAGCCGTAGATCTCGCGCAACACCAGCGCCTCGCGCGCTCCCGGTTCCAGACGCAATAGCGTGGCGCGCAGGTCGCGCCACTCCTCAGCGCGCACCGCCGCTTCTTCGGCCGAGGCCACTGCCAGGAAGCGCTCGGGCACGGGCGCCTCATGGTCCTCCGAGGCGGTCAACGAAACCGTAGCTGGCCGGCGTTGCTGCCGCGCCAGGGCGTCGAGACATGCGTTCACCGTCAGCCGGCGCAGCCACGCGCCGAGCGAGGCCGGGTTGACCAGATCGCCCAGCCGCAGGTAGGCCTTGAGCAAGGCCTCCTGCGCCAGATCCTCAGCATCCTGCCAGTTGCCCAGAATCCGGTAGGCAATAACCAGCACCTGCCGCTGGTATCGCTGGACCAGCTCGTCAAAATCCGGCAGCAGCGCCGGGTCGAGCGCAAGTGAGGGCTCTTCCGAAGCCGGCGCCTCGGCGGTCGCCTGCGCTGCCCCCATCGCAACCGAGGTGTCCAGACAATCGTTTTCGCCTACCTCGATCAACGAGGGACATTTCAAGACCGAAGGCGGATACAAAACGGTCACGGTGGTTCCTTGCCTTAGTTGAACCGCAGGAGCCGGAGGTGACTCATCATTCCAGGGGCCGAGAATGAAATATGCGCCTGCGGTCGTGCTCTACCTATCGCTAACAGGATATCAGGTAAAAGCGGAAGAGTGGCTCTTCCTGGGGATAAGCCATTCCTAGCCTAAGGGCTAGGTCTGACGGCAAAGTTCGCAGGGGTGTGGGAAACGAAGGTTTCCCCGGCGCAACCCTCCAGGTTGCGCCAGGCGGCCGCGAAGGGCTGCGCACGATGCGCCGGAACGTGGTAAGATGAAAAGGGCGCATAGCTACACCGCCGGGAACGGAATGGAGATTTTCAACATCCACATCTTTGAGTTCTTGCTGATCGCCGCGCTGGCGCTGGTCGTCTTCGGGCCGGAACGGCTGCCCGAGGTGGGGCGCTTCGTCGGCAAGCAAGTTGCGCGTTTCCTCGCCTGGCAGCAGCAATCGCCCGAATTGCGCCTGATCAACGACATTCGTAGCGAGTTCGAACGTGAGATCGCCACGCTCCGCGACGAATTGATCCGCACCCGTAACCAGCTCGACGTATCGCGCGACGTTGAGGCGCTCCGCGGCCAGATTGAGCCTATGCTCAATCTGCGACCCGACGCCCATCCCCAGCAGTCCGCGCAGCCTTCACCAGCCGCTGCCGCCCCACCAGAGGATGCCGGAGCGACTGAAGGGTCCATACCGGCGTCGGACAACGGCGGCCTCGCCAAAGCCCCGGCTTCGCCCGCTGCGCCCGATGATGCCGCCCCTCCCGCGACCCTCGCGGACGCGGGCGAGCACGTCGCCAACTCGCCTGCCCTGACGCCTCAACCCGCCCCTCACACGGTGCCGGCCACGACAAGCCCCAATCGTATCCCCGGCGCCGAGCCGACCGGTGTACTGCAACCGGTAGACGAACGGGCCCGGCACCTCGCTGAGCGCCGTGCGCGCCTGCACGATCCGCCTGACTATGATGATGACCCGCCAGCGTCGAATGGGTCGCCGACCGACGCCCAACCCGAGACGCCGGCTGCCTCCCTCTCCAACCACGAACGCGACGAACTGCTGTGCCAGATCCAGGCCCTCAGCAGCGAACTGCGAGCGCTGGTCGGCGAATTGCGCGAGCGTGGCGTCATTGACGTAGACTGGCGCCCGAACAGGGAGCATTCTCAGGAGACTGTGTCGCGGTGACTGCCGAGAAACTTCGTTCTACTCCCAATTCGCCGGGATCTGATGAAGGTCATAGCATGACCCTCATCGAACACCTGGTCGAACTGCGCGCGCGGTTGATGCGGGCCGCCATCGGCGTCATCGTCGGCCTGGTCATCGGCGTGATTATGGTCCTGCCTGAAGGCCCGGTGCGCCTGGTTGACATCCTCATCGCCACCTTCGCGCCGATTAATGAACGCTATGCCCCGGTGCAGGCCGTCGGCACCGCCGAGACCTTTACCAGCTATATGACCGTGGCTCTCGCAATAGGGGTCATCATCGGCATGCCGGTGATCGTCTACCAGTTGCTGGCCTTTATCGTTCCCGGCCTGACGTACAAAGAGCGGCGCGTGCTCTTCACCGCCCTGCCCTTCGTGACGTTCTTCTTTCTGGCTGGGCTGGCTTTTGGCTGGTTCATTACCGTACCCACCGCCATCCGCTTTCTAATTGGCTTCTCTTCCTCTGAACTGATACAGACTCAGCCTTCCCTGGCAAACTTTCTCAGCACCATCACCCTGTTGCTGCTGATCAATGGCATTGTCTTTGAACTGCCGGTGATCATCTACGTGCTGGCTTTCATGGGCGTGGTCACCGCTGCCCAGCTCCGCAAGTACCGGCGCTTTGCCATTGTTGCCGTAGTCATCATCGCTGCCCTGATTACCCCCACTGGCGATCCCATCAACCTGATCCTCCTGGCTCTCCCCATGTATCTGCTCTATGAAGTCGGTGTCATCCTGGCCCGCTTCGTGCCCGAACGGTCCTGAGAGGTTGTCGGAAAAGGGTGGCAGTGATCAGGGTTGACAACGAACCGGGTTCTTCGGAGCCTTTTTATGGTCAGCAACCAACAATCCACGGGTCGCGGTCTGATGACGGCTGCCGCCGTCGCGGTGCTATTCGGCGGTGTGTATCTGGCTTCCTCCATCCTGGGCTTCGTGATGCTGGCGGTCTTCTTTGCCCTGCTCTGTCACCCAATCAGGGTCTGGCTCATGGGGCGGGGCCTCGCGTCGTCAGTCGCCCTGACGATCATCGCCATTGGGCTGGCCGCAATCGTGGCGGGGCTCGCGCTGCTCGTCGGTGTGTCACTTGGCGAGATTGTCGCCAGGCTCAACGTCTACCAGGACCAGATCGCGTCGCAGTCACAGGCCTTCCGTGACCGGCTGGGCAAGCTCGGTCTGTCGTTCGCTGATCGGGCCGCGCAGGCTGCGTTGAACGCTGAGGCTCTCGGGCGAATCCTCGCCGGAATCATTGCCAGCATCGCCGGATTCCTGGCTTCATCGTTCTACGTGCTGCTCCTGGTCATCTTCCTCCTGGTTGAGGGGCCGGCCATGTTCGATCGAGCCAGTCGAGCTCTTGGCAGCACGAACCCCCTCATTACCAGGTTCCGGTCCGTTAGCCCGTTCATCGTGCGCTACTTCGGCCTGCGCACCTATCTGAATGCGATGACCGGCGTGGGCTTCGCGCTCGCCCTGCTTGCGCTTGGCGTTGACTATGCGCTCCTGTGGGGAGCGTTGATGTTCTTCCTTAGCTACGTCCCCTATGTCGGCATCTTTGTCGCCTCCATCCCGCCAACCATCCTGGCCCTGGCCGAGCATGGCCCGGGCCGCGCCATCCTGGTTGTGGCAGGGATCACAGTGATCAACATCGTGCTGGAGAACATTATTTTCCCACGCATGGTCGGCAAGGGCCTGAACCTGCCGGCCACGGTGGTCTTCCTCTCGTTCTTCGTATGGCTGGGCCTGCTCGGTGCGCCGGGAGCTCTGCTGTCTGTCTTCCTCACGCTGCTGATACTGCTGGCGCTCGACAGCTACGAGCACACGCGCTGGCTCGCCAAAACCCTCATACCCGAGCCGAGCGGGGAAGAGACCGCGGACAAGCCGTAGCCGATATGCCGACATCGGCGAGACAAGATGCGGTCTAGAGACGCCGGGGCCCACCAACGCCTCGGAACTGGACGTGGCCCTCGCACCCATCTTGCGCCCGACTTCAACAGCCTCGCGACCGCGCGGTAGCACACTATCCGCACGCCGGCCGGACGCTGCTGGCGCTGGCCCTGGCCCGGCTCTTACAGCCATCAACGTAAGCGTTCAGCGTCGGGGTAAACGCACAGACCTGAGAGCGAGAACGTTCCAATCCTGTCAGTGTTTGAGGGCAAGCCACCCTCGCTTCCAGGAGAGCGAACGTTACTGCGCGCCAGCGACCTGTTCGAAGGCTCTCACCGCTGCGCGATTGGTCACGAAGAGCCGTTCCTTCCCGATCTGCTCGAGCAGTTCATAGCGCTCGAGCAGATCGGGGACCGGCGTCCTGGCTCGGCTGATTGCGAACGTGATCCCCTGGGCTTTCAGGGCCGTGATGGTCTGGGCCAGAGCGCGGGCGCCGGTCGTATCAATGTCGCTTATTGCCGCCGCGTCAAGCACGAACCAGCGCACCGGCGGCGCGGCGTTTGCCGCAAGGGATTTAACCTCATCCTGAAAGCGGCCAGCGTTGGCAAAATAGAGCGGCGCACTAAAGCGGTAGATGATCAGCCCGGGTCGGGTCGTCTGGACCGGGGCGCCTTCCGGCGCCTCGAAGCTCTGACCATCCGGCTGCTCGACCAGCACCGCCGTATGGGGCTGCGATGCCCGCCAGATCAGGTCGATTAGCGAGAGCACAAAGGCGATGATCACCCCCTGGAGAGCGCCGAGGACTAGCACCGCGACGCAGGCGAACGCCGCGACCCAGAACTCCGAGCGGCGCACCCGCCTCAATTCGCGGAACTCATCCACCTCGATCAGCTTGACCACGGCGTTGGCGACGATGCCGGCAAGGGCGGCGTTGGGCAGCAAGGCCAGCAGGTCGGTAAAGAAGAGCAGGATCACCGCCACGACTACGCCTGCCACCAGGCTGGGGATCTGGGTGCGGGCGCCGACGCTATCCATTGCCGCTGTTCGCGACGCGCTTGAACCCACCGAGAAGCCGCCAAAGAGACCTGCCGCCGCGTTGGCGGCGCCGAAGGCGAAGAGGTCCTGATCAACGTCCAGCGGTTCACCATACTTCTCGGCGTAGCGCCGGGCGATCAGGGGCGCCTCGGCCAGGGTGACCGCGGCCAGAGCCAGCGCTCCGGGGAACAGAGCCAGGTAATCGGCCCATTTTACATTGGGCAGGGCGAAGGTGGACAGGCCGGAGGGGACGGCTCCGAGCACACTCACCCCGCGCTGGTCGAGACCGAGCACAGACACAAGGATAGTCGCCAGCACCAGGCCAATGAGCGCTCCGGGCAGCTTCGGCGCAACGCGCTGCAGCGCTCGAATCACGATAATCGTACCCACGCCGATCACAACGCTCCAGAGGCTCGCTTCAGGGATGGCCAGCAGCGTGGCCCAGGCCTCACGGAAAAAGCCCTCGGCCTCCACTGAGACCCCCATAATCTTGCGGATCTGGCTGAAGAGAACCTCGACACCGAGGCCGGTAATGAAGCCGACCAGTACAGCGTGGGAGAGGAAATTAGCCAGGAAGCCAAGCCGGAAGGCCCAGAAGGCGACAAAGATCAACCCGCAGATGAGGGCCTGGGCGAAAACCAACTGCGCGTACCGCGGCTCATCGGGCGCGGCAAACGGGCTTACCAGAGCAATGATCATCGCCGCGATGGCCGCGTCGGGGCTGGCGACCACGTGGCGGGTGTGGCAGGTCAAGGCCCAGACGATCGCGGGCAGGATGGCAGCGTGAAGGCCAACAATAGGCGGGAGGCCGGCCACCTGAGCGTAGCCGATGTTCAGCGGGATCATCAGCGCCGCGAGGGTGACGCCAGCGAGTATCTCGCGCGACAGGCTGCCGGCAGATACGCCACGCACAGCCTGCAGGAAACGGGGCGGCGCCAGACGGCGGGGAGTGGCTCTAGTAACATGTGACACGTGACCTCCTGGCAAACCGGTATGGTCATTGCTCCTCGTGCTTTTTGCCGCTCGACTGCGCAGGCGCCGGACCCGCGTTGTAACATAACCGGTTGACCGCCACCGGCGTGGCCAGGAGAAGCGCATCGTCAGCGCCAGGCTCGATGGCGACGCCAGAGGCGTCAGGCAGGCGGAACTACTGTTTCAAGACCCCGGCAACCACGTTGCGGCCCCGTGCGAATGGCATACACCTTCGTTCCTCAACAACACCACGATTAAACAACACACCTCCGCGCTGCGCATCGTCTGCCGAAACACTTGCTATACCATCCGGTAAGACAGCACGACAATGTCCTTCTAGACCAGTGGCGGCTCTTCGTCACCTCGCCCCTCGACGATCCGGCGAGCTTAGCATCGCTCACGGTCAGCCCCTCTAACGTCAACCGCCCCGCCCCCAAGCCCCGATCCTCCCTGGCCGGGGCAGCTCTGTGCCTGATTGCGTCCATTTTGCCCGGCAGCCAATTTGCGCCGCGCCCTTGCGCAATGCTATACTGCCTGCAGCATACGATCATTGTTGTGCCCCAAGGTCAGGAGCCTGTTATGGTGGAGCGTATCTGCCCCGCGTGTCAGCATGGCAACCCCATCGAGAACCGCTTCTGCGGCGCCTGTGGCGCCGCGCTGGATCGGCATGATCTCGTCCGTCGCGATGAAGGCGCGATTATGATCGCCGGCCAGAGCATCCCGCTGGCCCAGGTGAAACAGGTTACCAGGGCCGTTGCTCTGGGCCTCGCCGCCGTGGCCGCCGAGGCCGGCATCGCCTGGCTTCGACGCCGCGCCGAACGCGGCGATCTTGCCGCCCTTGCCGGCGATGCCATCACCGCCCTCCAAAAAGCGGCGCCTCAACCAGAGGCCGCGACGCCTGCAACTCCTCTCGGCAACGCGGTGACCATCGTCAGCGAGCGAGTGGTGGAGGTCTGGGAGCACGGCGGTCTGACCCGGCAGATCGTGGAGAAGCACATCTGGCGGAGAGAAGGCTGAGCGCCTGTTCGGACACCCGGGTTATCCGGTTGCGTTCCGGCAGGATGAGGCTCCCCTGCGGGCAGGAGCTGCGAAACCCCGGTCGCCCCGCCTTCCTCGAGCCAGCAATTAGCCGCACGCCGGGTTTCGTCGAGGACAATGCCCTCCGCACAGGTGCACCATGGCCCACTCCCTTACATCCTACGATCTGCTCCGGCGCCAGCTTCGGCCCCTGGGCCGGCGGCTGCGCATTAGTGATACCGTGCTGTTCGCCAGCCGCACGCTGTGGATTGCTGCTGCTGCGACTACGCTGGCAGCCCTCGCTGGCCGCCTGAGACCCATTGAGCATCTAGAAGGCTGGGTCGCGTCGCCCCTCCTGCTCTGGCTGCTGGTGATCATCGGGTACGCCCTCTTCCGTCCCCTCACCCCTATGCGCGTAGCCCGGCGCGTGGATCTGCAACTCGGCCTGCGCGAACGGCTCTCCACGGCCCTGGAACTGCACGAGCGCGAAGCCCGCGAACCCCTTTGCGAGCGCCAGCAGGCCGACGCAGGCGCCGTCGCCGGTCGGCTTAAACCTGCCATGCTGCCGCTGCGCTTTGATCGCCAGCGGCTGGGATGGGCCGTTCTGCCCCTGATCCTTACCGCTTTGTCACTGTTCGTGATCCCTAATCCCCAGGATCGGGTGCTTGCCGAGCAGCGCGCCGTCCGCGAGGCGCTGGCGGAAGCCGCTGACCGGTTGGCGGAGCTGGAACGCCAGATCCAAGAGGATCGGCAACTCGGCGCCGAAGACCGCGAACGCCTGCTCAAGGAGCTTCAGGCCCTCCAGGAGCAGCTGCGCCGCAACCCCGGCGAACGCCAGGAGGCCCTGGCCGACCTCTCGGCAGCCGAGGCGCGCCTGCGCCAGGAGCTCGACCCCAATACCGACGCCCGGCGCGCCGCCCTTGAGCAGATGGCTCGCAACCTGGAGGCCCTCTCCGGGCGACCGGCGAGCCAGCGCCCGGATATCCAGCAGGCGGCCGATCAACTGGAACAACTGGCCCGCCAGCTCGACCAGCTCTCGGAGTCTGAACGCCAGCAACTTGCCGAGCAACTGGCTCAGCAGGCCGCCCAGATGGCCGCCAGCGAACCACGGACGGCGCAGAGCCTCCAGAACGCCGCCAGCGCGCTGCGACAGGGCGACACCCGCCAGGCCGCCCAGCAACTCCAGCAGGCCGCCCAGCAGGTGCGTGAAGCGCAGAGCAATCTGGCCGGCCAGCAAAGCACTCAGCAGTCGCTCGCCGAGCTGCAGAACGCCCGTGAGCAGATTGCCCGCGCCGGCCAGCAGGGCCAGAGCCAGGGCCAGCAAGCCCAGCAGGGCCAGGGCCAGGGGCAGGGCCAGCAAGCCCAGCAGGGGCAGCAGGGCCAGGGGCAGCAAGGCCAGCCAGGGCAGCAGGGCCAGGGGCAGGGCCAGGGGCAGCAAGGCCAGCAGAACCAGGGTCAGCAGGGCGGCGGCGGCGCGAATGCGCCCCATCTGGGCCAGGGCCAGAGCAACGCCAGCGGCAATGTGGATCCGAATCGGCCCGCCAGCCAGCAGGGCAGTGGCACCGGCAGCAGCGACCTGATTTATCAACCCTACCGGCCTTCGGGCCAGCCGGGCACGCCTGAGTTTGTTCAGGGCCAGCAGGGTCAGGGCGGTTCCAGCCAGATCCAGCAAGGCCAGGCCGCACAGCCTGGAGCGAGCAACCCCTCGATGGTGCCGTATGAACAGGTGTACCCGCAGTACGCCAGGACGGCCAGCGAGGCTCTCGACCGGGGCTATATCCCGCCACATCTGAAGGACTATGTGCGCGATTATTTCAGCCGGCTGGAACCGTAGGCCCTTCGCGCAAAGGGCGCCGTCTTGCGCTGAGCAGAGGTATGGGGCAACCAGGTTGCCCTATACCCCTCCAACCGACACGGGATGAAGAGCCGTGTGGAAGCTGTTTTTAACCTGCATACAGGACCATCCATGACCACCTCTACGCCTTCTCAGCCTGAACCGGCAACCCCCGGCATCAGCCCTGACGAGTTTCGCCAGCGCGCGCAGATGATCGAGGCCGAAGTGGCCAATGTGATCGTTGGCCAGCGCGACCTGATCCGACAGGTGATCGTCACCCTGCTCGCCGGCGGCAACGCCCTTCTCGAAGGCGTGCCCGGCCTCGCCAAGACCACCCTGGTGCGCACCCTGGCCGACGTGATTGATTGCAGCTTCTCGCGCATTCAGTTCACGCCCGACTTGATGCCGGCTGACATCATCGGCACCACCCTGATCAGCGAAGATGAACACGGGCGCAAGAACTTTCGCTTTGAACCCGGCCCGATCTTCGCCAATATGGTCCTCGCCGATGAGATCAATCGCGCCACGCCCAAGACACAGTCGGCGCTGCTGGAGGCGATGCAGGAACGCACTGTCTCCGTCGCCAAGACGATCCATAAGCTCGAGCAGCCCTTCTTCGTGCTTGCCACCCAGAACCCGCTGGAAATGGAGGGCACGTACCCGCTGCCTGAGGCCCAGCTCGACCGCTTTTTCTTCAAGATCAACGTCGCCTTTCCCACCGCCGCCGAACTGGTCGAGATCGCCCAGCGCACCACGGGGTCCTACAAGCCGGTGATCCGGCACGTCGCCAACGGGCCGCTCATCCTGGCTATGCAGAACCTGGCGCGCACCGTGCCCATCGCCAGCCACGTGCTGGCCTACGCCGCGCGCCTGATCAGCGCCACCCACCCTGAAGCGCGCGAGGCCCCGGCGATCACGAAACAGTATGTGCGCTACGGCGCCTCGCCCCGCGGCATGCAGGCGTTGATCCTGGCCGGCAAGATCCTCGCCCTGCTCGACGGGCGTTACAACGTGGCCTTCGCCGACCTCAAGGCCGCCGCCCTGCCCGCGCTGCGCCATCGCGTCGTGCTGAACTTCGAGGCCCAGGCTGAAGGCATTTCGCCCGATGAGGTTGTCAAGGGCGTGCTTGAGGCGGTGAAGGAAGAGGGATGACACCAGAACCTGGTGGCTTCCACAACCCCTGCCAGTTCGGAAAAGGACAGTGCGCGCAACCCTTCGGGTTGCGCGCCGAGTCCGGAAGAGCAGGGCACTCCCGCAACGTAATGGAACGACCTGCTTATTCGGATAGGCTCTAAAGGCAGGCCCGGCGTGACTGAACGCGCAAGCGAACCTCTGCTCGATTCGGCGTTCTTGCGGCAGCTTGATCGCCTGGCCCTGGTACTGCGCCGGCCAATGGCCGGTGACATCCAGGGCGAGCGGCGCAGCCCCCGCCGCGGCTCGTCGGTGGAGTTCGCCGACTTTCGCCCTTATGCTCCGGGCGATGACATCCGCCAGATTGACTGGAACCTCTACGCCCGCGCCGAACGCTTCTACCTGAAGCTCTTCGTCGCCGAAGAGGAGCTCAACATCCATCTGCTGGTGGATACCAGCGCCTCAATGGATTGGGGCGCGCCCAACAAGTTGCACTACGCCCGGCAACTCGCCGCGGCTTACGGCTACATCGCCCTCTCCAACCTCGACCGTGTCAGCGTCACCGCCTTCGGCGCCGGGCCGGGCAACCTGCAACTCCCCGGCGTGCGCGGTAAACGCGGCGCCGTGCCGCTCTTCGCTTTTCTGCAGCGCCTGCAACCCGGCAAACAGGGCGACCTGGCGCGCGCCTGCCATCGCTATATTCAGTCGGCCCGCACCGCCGGTCCGCTCCTGCTGTGCTCCGACCTGCTCGATCCTGGCTGGAAGGACGCCCTGAGCACTCTGGCCTCACGGCCCTTCGAGATCACCGTTATGCACATCCTGGCCCCCCAGGAACTCGACCCCGATCTCGAAGGCGATCTTAAATTGATTGACGTTGAGAGCGGCGCCCCCGTGGAGATTAGCGCCAATCTGGACCTCATGCGCCGCTACAAACAGCACCTGGCCGCCTGGCGCGGCGAGATTGAGAGTTTTTGCAACGGCCGCGGGATCATCTACGTGCCGGTTGACACCGGCGTGCCGGTCGAAGAGTTCGTACTGGGACGTATGCGCCGCCGTGGCGTGTTGCGTTGATTACAAGCCGGAAACGTTCTATGTCCCTGATCACCCCCCTCGCCCTGCTGGCCGCAGCCATTGTCGGCCCGGCCATCGTGGCGATGTACCTGCTGAAGCTGCGCCGCGAGGAGCGCACCGTCTCCTCGACGTTCCTCTGGCAGCGCATGGTGCGCGATGTGGAGGCCAACGCCCCGTGGCAAAAATTACGCCGCAACCTGCTGCTGCTGCTCCAACTCCTGCTCATGCTGCTGCTGGTCTTCGCTCTGGCCCGGCCCTACCTGGCGGCCCAGGGCATCAGCGGGCGCAATCTGATCCTCATCATTGACCACTCGGCCAGCATGGGCGCCACCGACGAGCCGCCCACGCGCCTGCACGCCGCCAGGGAACGCGCCTACCAGTTGATCGATCAACTGCCCGATGGCGGACGCGCCACCGTAATCGCTGCCGGCGGGCGCATGGAAGTCCCCGCCGCCGCCACCTCCGACCGGCGCGAACTGCGGCGCGCCGTTGAGCAGATCCAGCTCTCCAACGGCGGCGGCTCCGACCTCTCCCAGGCCCTGACCCTCGCTGCCGCCCTCGCCGCCCGTGAAGAAGATAGCGAGGTGGCAATTATCTCCGATGGCAATGTAATCTTGCCGGATAATCTGCGCGTGCCGGCACGCGTCAGCTATTTCCCAATCGGACGGGACACCGAGAATATGGCTGTGAGCGCCATCGGCCTCCAGCCCGGCACAAATGGGCAAACGCTCTTCGTGCAGGTTGCCAACTACGGCCAGGCCGGCGCCACGCGCCGCCTGGATCTCTACCTCGACGGCGCCATTTTCAACGCCTATAACCTTACTATCGAAGCCGGCCGCGAGCAGAGCCTGATCATCGAACTTCCCCCTCAGGTAGAAGTGGTTGAGGCCCGGCTCAACGGCGCCGACGCCATGCCCGCCGATGACCGCGCCTTTGCCGTCAGCCCGGCCACCGAAGCTGCCACCGTGCGCCTGGTAACGGCGGGCAATCGCTTCCTGGAAACCGGGCTGAGCCTGTTGCCCGGCCTCAAGGTGGTCTCCGTCCCTGCCGCCACCACCACCTTCACCGAAACCGTCGCCCAGGTGCCGGTTACCATTCTTGATGGCGTGACGCCCCCGGAGTTGCCGCCGGGCAACCTGCTGTTCATCAATCCGCTCCGCTCCACGGCCTACTTCTCGGTCACCGGAACCATCGAGTTCCCACAGGTGCGTCCGGCCAGCGGTGAGGACCCTATTCTGCGTAATGTGAGCCTGAGCGAGGTGAGCGTGCTCAAGGCTGCCCGGATCGTGCCGGGCAACTGGGGCCGCGTGGTGGTCAACAGTGATGGCGGGCCGCTACTGGTGGTCGGCGAGCGCGAAGGGCGGCGGCTGGCAGTGCTGAGCTTCGACCTGCACGAATCCGACCTGCCCTTGCAGATCGCCTTTCCCCTGCTGCTCTCCAATCTGATGAACTTCCTCGCCCCCGGCAGCGGGGCCGAGGCGGCCCAGCTCGCGCCGGGCCAACCGCTTAGCCGCCAGGTGGACGCGGCGATCACCGAAGTGCGTGTGACGCGCCCCGACGGGCGCACCGTCAGTTCCCGCAGCGGCGAGGTGCAGATCCAGGCCGGCCAGGCCATCTACGCCGATACCGACGCTCTGGGCGTCTACACCATCGAAGAGTTTGCCGGCGCCACTCTGGTCGGGCGCCATCGCTACGCCGTCAACCTCTTCGCTCCTGGCGAGTCGCGCATTGCCACCCAGCGCGACCTGACCATCCCCCAGACCAGCGGCGCCAGCAGCACCGTCTCCCGCGAGCGCGACAGCCGGCAGGAGTTCTGGCGCCTGGTGGCGCTGATCGCGCTGATTGTACTGGTGGTGGAATGGCTCGTGTACCAGCGCAATGGGCTGGCCTACCTGCGCGAGCGCTGGCGCCAGCGCACTGGCGACCGCCAATCGCCCCTGCGGTCATGAGATCGTGCCCGTCTCACCAGAGGCTCAGGGGTGCAGCCCTTCCGGAAAACCTCAATACGGGCCTTGCGCGCCGCAGGTGCGTGTATAATACACAACACAGCAAGATCGGCAACCGGAGCGCGGCGGGGTGTGACGAAACGTTCTGCACGTGCCGCGGCCCACCGGCCCGCCGGGAGCCTGAAGGCTCCGGCTGGCATTGCGAAGGCTGCCTGCGTAGCCTGCTGAAGCCGACGCAGGCCGACTTCGCAGGACGTTAGCCCGCGGCTTATGAAGATTAAGAATATAAACCGGTATTCGCCCGGTAGCTGCGAAGCCCGCCTGCGCGGGCTATACCGGATTTAATGCGTAATAAGCCGCCGGGCGAAGGGGAGCGTGCAAGACGTTTCGTCACACCCAGCGCGGCAAGGCGCAAGGAGCGGCACATGAGCGTTTATAACCCCATGGACCCCGACTTTGCGTTTACCCTGGGGATCGAGGAAGAGTACCAGATCGTCGATCCAGAAACTCGCGAGCTGCGCTCGTATGTTACGCAGATCCTCGAACCAGGGCGCACCATTCTGCGCGAGCAGATCAAGCCGGAGATGCACCAGAGCATCGTGGAAGTGGGAACGCGCCCCTGCCGCACCATCTCCGAGGCCCGCGCCGAGATCCGCCACCTGCGCGGCACAATTGCCGGACTGGCCGCTCGCCACGGGTTGAAGATCGCCGCCGCCGGAACGCATCCTTTCTCCTCCTGGATGACCCAGGATATCTTCCCCCACGAACGTTACCACGCCGTGGTGGGCGAAATGCAGGACGCGGCCCTGCAATTGCTGATTTTTGGCATGCACTGCCACATCGGCATGCCTAACAATGAGGTCGCCGTTGAACTGATGAACGTGGCCCGCTACATCGGGCCGCACCTGCTGGCCCTCTCCACCTCCTCCCCCTTCTGGATGGGGCGCAAGACCGGCTTCAAGTCCTACCGCAGCGTGGTCTTCAGCGGCTTTCCCCGAACCGGCACCCCGCCCACCTTCCACTCCGCCGCCGAGTTTGAGCGCTACGTGCAGTTGCTGGTCTCCACCAATTGCATTGATAACGGCAAGAAAATCTGGTGGGACCTGCGGCCCCACCCCTTCTTCGGCACGCTGGAGTTCCGCGTCTGCGATATGGCCACGCGCCTGGAGGAGTGCCTGGCCCTGGCCGCCATGATGCAGGCGCTCATCGTCAAGTTCTACCGCATGTTCGAGGAGAACACCACCTTCCGCGTCTACCGGCGCGCGCTGATCAACGAGAACAAGTGGCGCGCCCAGCGCTGGGGTCTCGAAGGCAAGCTGATTGATTTCGGCAAGCGCGCCGAAGTCGAGACGAAGGCCCTCGTGCACGAGATGGTCGCCCTGGTGGATGACGTGGTAGATATGCTCGGCTCACGTCGCGAGGTTGAGTACCTGTTAAAGATAGCCGATGAGGGCAGCAGCGCCGACCGGCAACTGCGCGTCTTCGCCGAGACCAATGACCTCAAGGCGGTAGTTGACAATCTGATTGCTGAAACAATGGAAGGAGTGGAGATACTGCATTTTGAATGACCGGGGCGCGCCGGACGATGGCCTCCCCCTCAACCGGGAGGGCAGCGCCCGCGAACCCCGGCCAGCCCCATCGAGGTCGCCATTTGGTGCAAGGGAGCAACCAGGTATGCACTTTGATCTGACCCGCGAGCAGGAACTGATCCGCCAGACCGTGCGTGAATTCGCCGAGAAAGAGATCGCCCCCCGGGCGCGCCATGTTGATGAGACGGGCGAGTTCCCCGCCGAGACCTTCGAGAAGATGGGTAAACTGGGCCTGATGGGCCTGCCCTTCCCTGAAGAGTACGGCGGCGCGGGCGCCGACACTGTCAGCGCCGCCATCGCTGTGGAAGAAGTGGCCCGCGTGTGCGGCTCCACCGCCCTGGCCTACGCCGCGCATATGGGCCTGGGCTCGGCGCCGATCTTTATGTTCGGCACCGAAGAGCAGAAACGCAAGTTCCTCGTGCCCGCGGCGCGGGGCGAATACCTTGGCGCCTTCGGTCTCACCGAACCCCACGCCGGCTCCGACGCCGGGGCCACTCGCACCCGGGCAGTGCTCGAAGGCAACGAGTGGGTGATCAACGGCCAGAAGATGTGGATCACCAATGCCCCCGTCGCCGGCCATTTAATCATCACCGCTGTTACCGATCCCGAGCGAGGCAAGAAGGGCATCTCGGCGTTTATCATCCCCCGCGGCACGCCGGGCCTCAGCTTCGGCAAGCACGAGCCCAAGATGGGTCTGCGCGGCTCGATCTCCACTGCGGTGATGCTCGAAAATGTGCGCGTGCCGAAGGAGAACATGCTCGGCGAGCGCGGTCACGGCTTTGTGCAGTTCCTGCGCGTGCTGGACGGCGGGCGCATTAGCATCGGCGCCATGGCCGTGGGCCTGGCCCAGGGAGCCTACGAGGCCGCCGTGCGCTACGCCCGTGAACGCGAGGCCTTCGGCAAGCCCATTGGCATGCACCAGTCCGTTTCGAACATGATTGCCGATATGGAAGTCGGCATCGAAACCGCCCGGCTGTATGTCTACAAGGCCGCCTGGCTCAAGGACCAGCACCGCCATTTCCATCGCGAAGCCGCGATCGCCAAGCTCTACGCCTCCGAGGTGTCGGAGAAGATCTGCCGCGACGCCATCCAGATCTTCGGTGGCTACGGCTACAGCCAGGAGTTCCCCGTCGAGCGCATGTACCGCGATACGCGTCTGTTGACCATCGGCGAGGGCACCTCGGAGATCCTGCGGAACGTGATCTCCCACGGGGTGCTGGGCTTCCGCTAGGCAGGGCGACCTTTCAGGTCGCCCTGCCGGCCCTGTCTGATCGAGGCAAGGTTAAGGAAAACCCCTTACTATGACCGCCCGCAGCTTCTCCGGTCTTCCCGCCGCGCCGGGGCTGGCATTTGGCGCAGCGCTGGTCTACCAGGCCACGCCCGCCCGTCCTGGAACGATTGCCGATCCGGTGATCGAACGAAGCCGGCTCATTCGCGCCCTGACTGAAACCGACGCTGCCATTGCGGCCCACGAGGCTGCCTCGCGCGCGGCGGGCCAGACTGAAAGCGCGGCGATCTTCGCTGCCCACCGGCTGCTGCTCAACGACCCTGCGCTGCGCGAACGCGCCCTCGCCCTGGTCACCGAACTGGGCCGGGCAGCCGCCGATGCGATTATCACCGCCGCTGAAGAACAGGCCCTCGAACTTGAACATCTTGACGACGCCTACCTCAGCGCCCGGGCCGCCGATGTGCGCGCCGTGGCTGTGCAGGTCTGGCGCGCGCTGACCGGCGCCGGCAGCCTCGGGCAGCGCCTGGCGACCCCTTCCATCGTCGTGGCTCGCGATCTTGACCCTGCCGATCTCGCTGGTGCTCCTCGTAATCTGTTGCGCGGCATTGCGCTCGCCGCTGGCGGCATCACCTCTCACGCTAGCATTATCGCCCGTAGCCTGGGCATCCCCGCCGTCGTCGGCCTCGGCGACGAAATCCTCGTTGCGGCGTCCAGCGCCCGCACCATCGCCCTCGACGGCGACCATGGCCTCGTGACGCTCGATCCGCCTGCCGATCACCCGGCCCGCCTGCGTTCCCGTCCATGCGACCGAGCCGCGCGTAGCGTCACCGCGCGCGATCCGGTCACCACGCGCGATGGGCGGCGCATCCGCCTGCTGGCCACCGTCGCCTCACCGGACGAGGCGCGCCAGGCCTGCGCCGAGGGCGCCGAGGGCATCGGGCTGCTGCGCACCGAATGGCTCTTTCTCGAACGCTCCGATTTGCCCGACGAGGAAGAGCAGGTGGCCCTCTACCAGGCGGTGGCTGAGGCCATACCCGGCGTGCCGATCACCGTGCGCACCCTCGATGTTGGCGGCGATAAGCGCCTGCCGGGCGTGCCCCTGCCCCGCGAGGACAATCCGTTCCTTGGATCGCGCGGTATCCGCATCTGCCTGAGCCGCCCGGAGATCTTCCTGCCCCAGCTTCGCGCCCTGCTGCGCGCGCGGGCCACGCACGACATACGCATGATGCTGCCCATGGTCACTACTATCGCCGAAGTGCGGCGCGCCCGGGCCCTGCTTGAGCAGGCGCGGAACCAGCTCGTCGCCGCCGGGCGTTCGTTTGCTCCGAGCATCCCGCTGGGAGTGATGATCGAAGTGCCTGCCGCCGCGCTCAACGCCACCCACCTGGCCCGGGAGGCGGCGTTCTTCAGCCTGGGCACCAACGATCTCGCCCAGTATACCCTCGCCTGCGACCGGGGAAACCACCGCCTGGCCGATCTCTACCAGCCGCTCGACCCCGCCGTGTTGCGCCTGATCCGCATGGCCTGCGAGGCTGCTCACCAGCACGGCCGCCCCGCCAGCATCTGCGGCGAACTCAGCGGCGATCCCCAGGTGACCGCGCTATTGATTGGCCTGGGGGCCGATGAATTGACCTGCGCCCCGGCAGCCCTGGAACGGGTGCGCGCCGCCATCACCACTACCGACGCCCGCGCCGCCTGCAGTCTGGCTGAGCGCGCCCTCGCCGCTGAAGGCCCGGAACAGGTTCGCGCGATCCTGCGCGATACGCTATAATCCCTGGTCGGAATTACCCTGTCGCTTCACGTTGAATTCCCTCTCAAGCGACACGTACAAAGCAGCCCGGCGAAACCGGTCTCTTGTACCAGTTCCTGTTGAATGCGGTCAGGCTATCACCGCCAGGTCTCATGGGGGGCCATAGACGGCAATTCATCGTGCGCCATCCGAAATGATATAAGCCCTCCAACGCCTGTCAGGCGGATGTGCTACAATATATGTCATACACCACACCGGTCATGCGTGCCAACGTTGCCGCTTCCCGTTGCCGGGCCGCCCCTGCGCGACCCGTATCAGGGAAGAGGCGATAATCTCAGGAGACGCTATTGGCGCCAGGCCCTTCCAAGGAAATGTCTATGTCTCAGACGCCACCCGAAACCGCGCGCCCGACCGCCATCGTCAATCCCTCCGATATTCAGGCGCTCATCGCCCAGGGTAGGCAGCGGGGCTACGTCACCCTTGATGAATTGCTGCAGATCGTGCCGGCGCCCGAAGAATCAGCCGCTGAGGCCATTGACGCGGTCTACGCCGCCCTCGCCGAGGCCGGCGTGCCCGTGCGCGAACCGGCCGATGAGCAGCTTGTCGAAGAGGAGCCAGGCAGCACATCGGTCATTGATCTTGACGAGGAACTCTCCGATGCGCTGCTGGGCGACAGTGTGCGGCTCTACCTGCGCGAGATCGGTCAGGTGCCGTTGCTCACCGCCGAGCAGGAGAAACGCCTCGCCCAGCAGATCGAGCGCGGCCAGAAGGCCCGGGCTGAGTTGAAAACCGTCCCGCCGGATAGCCCGCGGGCCGCGGAGCTCCGCCGGCTGATTGCCGCTGGCGAGGAAGCCCGCCAGCAGATGGCCGCCGCTAATCTGCGTCTGGTGGTGAGCATCGCCAAACGCTACCGCGACCGCGGCCTGCCGCTGCTGGATCTGATCCAGGAAGGCAGCCTCGGCCTGCTCCGCGCCATCGAGAAGTTTGACCACGATAAGGGCTTCAAGTTTTCCACCTATGCCACCTGGTGGATCAAACAGGCTCTCTCGCGCGCCCTTGCTGACCAGTCGCGCCTGGTGCGCCTCCCCGTGCACCTCGGCGAAACGCTCAACCGCATTCAGGCCGCCCGCCGTCAGTTGACCCAGAACCTCGGACGCGAGCCGAATGATAGCGAACTGGCCCAGTTCCTCAATATGAGCGAGGAGAAGCTCCGCGAATTGCGCCGCACCGCGCAGGACCCGGTTTCACTCGCCACTCCCGTCGGCGAAGAGGCTGATAGTACGCTGGCTGACTTTATTCCTGACCCCCACGCCCTCGACGCCGATGATGCCGCTGCCAGCGGCATGCTGCGCCAGCAGATCGCCGCCGCCCTCGATCAGCTCACCGAGCGCGAACGGCGCGTGCTGGAGCTGCGCTACGGCCTCGCCGATGGGCAGCCCCGCACCCTCGAAGAAGTCGGTCGCGCCTTCGGCGTGACGCGCGAGCGCGTGCGCCAGATCGAGGTCAAGGCCCTGCGCAAGCTCCGCCATCCGCGCCTGGGCAAGCTGCTGAAGGATTACCTCGACCAGATCTGATCCGCTTCGCGCCGCCACACGCGCACCACCAGCAGCATGCCCTCGCGCACCAGCACCGCGGCGGGCGTCTGCGCGATCACGTTACTGATGCCGCGTGAGCGCTCGAACCGCAACTCCTCGTCCTCCAGCGCATAGTACAGGCCGCGCGTGGTCACTCCGCGCGCCGGGCCGCCAAGCGGCAACAGCGAGATCGTGTCCCCTACCGCGCCGTTGATTAACGTCTCGCCACGGGCCAGATAGGCCTCCTGGTCAACGTCGAGCAGCCGCACCCGGCGTCCCGCTAGCTCGGGGAGCGCCAGCAGCGCCACGTTCGACAGCCCCTGATCCCAGCGCCCGCCGATGGCCCCCAGCACGTCAATCCTGTCGGCCTGACGCGCCGCCGCGGCCAGCAGGGCCAGCTCCAGATCAGTTTCGTTTTTCTCAATTGGATAGCGCAGAAACGTCGCTCCGGCGGCGGCGAACGCCTCCGCCGCCTCGGCGGTCAGTGAATCCAGATCGCCGATCACCAGATTGGGGGTGATACCGGCGGCAAACAGCGCATTGCCGCCGCCATCAGCGGCGATTACCAGATCGGCGCGCGCCAGGAGATCCCGGAACGGCGCTGCTCGAAACGTCGGCGCATTGGCGACAATCACGGCGTGCATAGGCGGCGCGGGAAAGGCGCGAAGAGGCAAGAGGCGCATGTCTCTAGCATACCACGAAGGGGAGCGGGGAAACCAGTTTCCCCGCTCCCCTCCCGGAGATCCCCAATCGCTCTATAGCGTTTCTCGGAAAGGTTGACTCGCAACACTGGCGGCGCAAGCCTGGCAAGCCACACAGCTCAGTGTCCTCAGCGGATCAAGGATTCCGGTCCGTGCTCTAGCTCACCGCCACGGCCCGCGCGGCCCGTTGCCGGGCCTCGATGAACGTCAGCAAATAGCGGATGCGTTGCGTCAATTCACAGGCGGTAGCTGAAAATGCCCGCAGACGAGCCTCTTCACTCTCAACTGCCGCTGGATCGGGAATGGACCAGTGGATCTGCCTCTCGGCGCCGGCAAAACTTGGACAGGCTTCACGGGCGCGATCGCAGACGGTCACCACATAGTCAAAATGCTGCCCCTGAAACTCATCAATGTGTTTTGAACGAAGACCCTGCGCCGCCTCACCGAGGATTTCCGCCACCAGCGGATTGACCGTTCGTGGCCGGGTGCCGGCGCTGTAAGCCTCCACGGCGCCGTGGCTGAGCTGGCGCATCAGCACCTCGGCAAGCTGCGAACGGGCGCTGTTCTCGGTGCAGAGAAAGAGCACCCGCGGCCGGGCTGGCTCGGCCGGCGGAGGTTCAGGCTCAGGGGCGAGGCGCAGCGAGGGGTGCAGCGCGCTGACAACCTGCTCTATCACCGCGCGCAGCCGGTCAACCTGGAGCCGGTAGTAGCGCACGCTGGCATTGGCGTCGCTGATCCGGCTGCTTACCAGTCCCAGTTGCTCAAGCTGCTGGAGCCGCTCCTCCAGCACCTCCTGCTGGACCCCGAGACGGGCCTGCAGATCCTGGAGGTGGGCATCGCTGGCGGCGAGGTTTTTCACCAGCCCCCACACCACGTCGTCGGCGAGGATGCGCGCGAGCGCATGAGCGTCGTCATAGTCGGTCGTTCCTGGCGTGATCATAGGCGCCCCCTAATTTGTACTAATCTTGGCTGATATAATAACACGGTCAGGGCGAACATGGAAGGCCCTGGAGGACCAGATCTTTTGCAAATATGAACACGGGCCCTCCCTGTGTCCATACCCCTGTCCTGGAAAGCGCCACAAGCGCCGAGGCCGCTCTCCGAGACGCGCTCGAACGCCAGGCTGCCGGTGCGCCGCCGGTCACCGCCTGCCGGCCAGGCCCGCGCCCCACACCTCGCCGCCAGGCCAGGCGTCCTCGTCGGGGCGCCAGAGTTCGCGCACGTCGCGGGCGCGCCGTAATTGCCCGAAGGTGGTAGGAATGAACACTACTCGCCGCAGCCGCGCCGCGGGCACCGGCAGCGGCAGCGTCGCCAGCGGGCCGATGTCCACGCGATAGTAGCGCTCGCCAGCGCGCGGGTGGTTCGGTTCGTCAGGCAACAATTCCCGCCGTGTGGTTACATGGTAGCGCAACACCGGCGCGTAGTAGCGCACCGACCAGCGTTCGGCGCCGAAGGCGCCCGTCTGGTAAAATGCCAGATAGTCGGCTGCAAAGCGCGGCGGCACTCGCGCCAGCGGCACACGGTACCACCCCGCTGTGCGCGCCAGTTCCAGGTCGCGCGGGCGCGGCGCCACCGCTACCAGCACCCGCGCGGCGTCGTCGGGCAGTTCAGTTTGCATCGCGCCTCCAGATCCCGGTACAATACGGTTATGATGCGCTGGCGACTGTTGCGCCAATCCGGTGAGACACGGCGGCTCGCACTGGAGAGCAAGCGGATTGACGGTCTGGCCCTCGCCTCCACACCTCAACAGCTCTACACTTCCACAAACTGGCTATGAGGCGCCGTAGATCAACTCTCAAGCTCCAACGCCCCGATCTGAAACGGGCCTCATACACATACTGTACCGCTCAGAGGACAGCAAACGTTATGCTTCTACGCTGGTTGGGCTGGTTCGCTGCCACTATGCTCCTGGCGGCATGCGCAGCCCCCGCACGCCCCGAGATCCGCGCCCGCATTGACGCCGCAGCAACCCTCAGCAGCGGCGACGCTGGCTTCGCCCGCGCCCTCGCGCCGCGCCCTTTCGTCTTTCCGCGCGACCACGGCCCGCATCCGGAGTACCAGATCGAGTGGTGGTACTACACCGGCAACCTCTCCGCTGGCGAGCGCCGGTTCGGCTATCAGTTGACTTTCTTCCGCAGCGAGCTGACTCCCCGGCCCGTCGCCCGCGAGTCGGCCTGGGGCGCAACCAGTGTCTACATGGCCCACCTGGCCCTGAGCGATGTGGCCCGGGGGCGCTTCTACGCCTACGAGCGCTTCAGCCGAGGCGCCGCCGGTCTCGCCGGCGCCTCGGGTGAGCCGTTCCGCGTCTTCCTCGAAGACTGGTCCGCCGACGGTTCCGGCCCCGAGGGTATGACCATGCGCCTGCGCGCCGCCGAGGGCGAGGTGGCCCTCGATCTGACCCTCGAGAGTCTGAAGCCCCCCGCCCTCCAGGGCGATCAGGGCCTCAGCCAGAAGGGGCCAACCCCCGGCAACGCCTCGTATTACTACTCGTTGACCCGCATGGCCACCACGGGCACGATCCGTGTGGGCGATCAGACCCACGCCGTCAATGGGTTGAGCTGGATGGACCACGAGTGGGGCACCAGCGCCCTCGAAGCCGGCGCCGTCGGCTGGGACTGGTTCAGCCTGCAACTCGATGATGGCTATGACCTGATGTACGCCCAGGTGCGCACGCCTGCGGCGGTCAGTTACAGCTTCGGCAGCCTGGTTGACCCGGCGGGCCGCACCACGCCCCTCGACCCTGCCGGGGTGCAACTGGAGGTGCTGGCAACCTGGCGTAGCCCGGCCTCGCAGGCGCTCTACCCCGCCCGCTGGCGCCTGAGCATCCCCGCCCTGGATATGCGCCTGGAGCTTGAGCCGCGCCTGGCCAATCAGGAACTGCCGGTGTCGGTCGTGTACTGGGAGGGGGCGGTGCGCATCCAGGGATCGCGCCAGGGCCGGCCGGTCACCGGTAGCGGGTATGTCGAACTGACCGGCTACGCCACGGAGCAGGGGGGACGCTTCTAATGACCAGCCCGCCCCTCACCATCGTCACCGGCTTCCTGGGCAGCGGCAAGACGACCCTGCTACGGGCCTTGCTGGAGCGCGGCGCAGGCGGGCGCCGGCCTGGTCTGGTGGTCAACGAACTGGGGCAGATCGGCCTCGATGGGAGCATCCTCGAACAGGCGGGCGCGGCGCCCCTCGTCGAACTGACCGGCGGCTGCGTATGCTGCGAAGCAGGCAGCGACTTCTTGCTGGCCGTCGAAGAACTTGCCGATTACGCCCCCGATTGCATCGTGGTCGAGACCACCGGCCTGGCCGAGCCAGGGGGGATCATCCGGCGCGCCCGTAGCGCCGGACTGCCGCTCGATGCGGTCGTGGCCGTGGCCGACGCCGCCAACCTTGCGGCAGCCCTCAACGCCTCGCCAGTGGCCGAATGGCAACTCCGCGCCGCTGATCTGATCATCGTCAGCAAGGTGGATCTGGTTACAGCCGCCGAACGCGCTGCAGTTACGGAGCGCCTCCGCGCCCTCAATTCCCGCGCAGCGATCGTTCCGGCAAGCTACGGGCAGGTTCCGCCCGATCTGCTCTTCGGCCCGCGCCTCGACCACGCTGATCCGTCCCCCAGGCCCGACCATCTGCGGCAGGACGCCTTCAGCAGCCTGTCGTGGAGCAGCGACATCCCCCTGCGGCGCGCGGCGCTCGAAGCGGCTCTGCGGGACTTCGGCGCCGCCGTCTTCCGCGCCAAGGGCATCGTCCACTGCACCGACGCCCCCTGGCCCGACGAGGTGCAGCTCGTGTGCGGGCGCCTGAGCTTTACTCCTCTGCGCCCCCGCGCCCCGCTGACGCCCCTGAACCGGATCGTCCTCCTGGGGCCGGCGCTTGACGCCCGGGCGGAGCAGTATGCCGCGACCCTCGACGCCTGCGCCGATGACCCCGTCCGCGCCGTCGCCTGGCGGGCGCGCTACGCCGCCCTGTTTGACCCGTAGAGATGTGGAGGTGTGGAGGTGGAAAACAACTTTCCTGTTCTACAGCTCCACACCTATACAGAATGGTGACAGCGAGCAACTGTCAAGCTGCAATGCTCGACAACTGGCAACGAAACGGTAATGCCCCCCCGCATATAATCAGACTGACCCCGGCGGTTAGCGCAGCCTTTACTTCCGCTTTACCACCGGATCACCCTGCTGTGTCAAAATGAGCATAGCGTCAGGCCGCGTTCCCGGCCTGTTTGGTGTTGCTAGATATAGGGGCCTCCTGCGATATAATTCCAGGAGGCTCCTATATATTGAGGTGTTATCCACACTCCATCCACAAAATGTGGATAAGTGATCGGTGCGCTGACTACATTTAGTGTAGCAAGTCCGTAGACCGGAGTGGCTGCTGAGGCCGCAGCGCAACCTTCCGGGTCGTGCGCTTTACACCCGTTCCTGTTGAACTGATGCATAGGTAATTATTAGTCTGTGAACGAAGTTTTTCGGCGCCTCTGCACCCTTCCCAACCCTCCCCTGCTGGGGGAGGGAGTCCGGCGCCTCCCCCCGTTAGGGGGAGGTTGGGAGGGGGGCGAAAATGCAAGGAAACTTCGTTCACAGACTAATTATCACCGTTAGACCCCCACCAATCCAAAATTCAAAATTCAAAATCCAAAATCGCATTACACTCGTTCCAGCAGATCGTGCAGCACGGGGGCCACTTCGGCCAGCGCCGGGGGCAGATGATCGCCACGGAGAATGGCCTGCCCCAGGGGCGAGCGTTTCAACTCCAGCAACTCGCGCTCAAGCTCGTTGCTCATTGAGACATCGCGCAGGATTCTGCCGTCGCGGAAGGTGATCACCCGCTGGGCGGCAGCGGCCACCTCGGTGTTGTGAGTCACAATCACCAGCGTTACGCCCTGCTCACGGTTGAGGCGCGTCAGCAGGGCCACGATGTCGGCAGTATTCTTGCTGTCGAGGTTGCCCGTTGGCTCATCGGCGAGCACAATCGAGGGCGCATTGGCCAGAGCGCGGGCGATCGCCACCCGCTGGCGCTCGCCCCCCGAAAGCTGGTTCGGCAGATGGTCCCGGCGCCCGGCCAGACCCACCAGGCCCAGCAACTCCGTGGCGCGGGCGCGGCGCTGCCCCGGCCGCAGCGGCAGTTCGTACATCGGCACCTCGACATTCTCCCGCGCCGTCAGGGTTGGCAAGAGGTTGTGGCTCTGGAAAATAAAGCCGATGGTGCGGCTGCGAAAGCGGTCGAGGTTACGCACCTTTGACAGCGGCGTCCCGTTGACAATCACCTCGCCCGAGGTGGGCCGGTCGAGCGCCCCGATCAGGTTCAGCAGGGTGGACTTGCCCGAGCCAGAGGGACCGACAATCGCCAGCACCTCGCCGCGCCGTATCTGCAGATCCACCCCGTCGAGAGCCTTGACCGGCACCTTTTCTCCGTACACACGGGTCAGCGCCCGGGTCTCCAGGATAACCTCGCTGGTCTCGGACTGCGGCGCTTCCGCCGCGATGACTGGCTCAGCCATAGCACGCACCTGCTTCTGATATGAAGAGTGGGGAGATCAACGGGTTTCCCCAGCCACGGGCGCAGAAGGCGCATCGACTACTCATAATGCAACGCCTCAACCGGCCGCAGCCGCACCGCCCGCAGCGCCGGCAGCGAGCCGCCCACCAGCCCCAATCCCAACGCCATCGCCAGGACCCGCGCGACATCGGCCGGAGCATAGGCGGCATTGAGCAACTCGCCAAAACCGGGCGTCAGGCGCACCAGTTGATTGATGCCAATGCCGATCAGCACCCCCGCTCCAGCGCTGAACAGGCTGAGGGCAAAGGACTCGGCCAGGATCATGCGCAGCACCCGCCCCGCGCGCCAGCCAACCGCGCGCAGCACCCCGATCTCCTGGGTGCGTTCGTACACGCTCATCAGCATCACGTTCATGATCACGATCCCGCCCACCAGCATCATTAGCGCCATCAGGGCGCCGAAGACGGCGTCCATCGTAGCAAAGTCCTGCATCCGTTGCGTCAGGTCGGCAGTGCGGGCCACCATAAGTTGCGGGTATCGCTCTTCGAGCGTCCTGGCGATCTCGGCGGCCCGCTCGGGATGGTGCAGGGTGATCCCCAGGAAAGACACCTGCCGGGGCTTGCCGAAGAGCCGCTGCGCGTCCCTCAGCGGCACCACTGCGCCGGTGTCTTCGTAGGCCAGACCGGTCTCGAAGATGCCAACGATGGTAAACGATTGCCCCGAAACGCGCAGCTGGTCGCCAACGCCCTTCTCCAGGCTATTGGCCGCCATGCGCCCGAGGATCATCTCGCCGGGACGTTGAATGGTCCGGCCTTCGCTGACCCGGTAGTGGGCCAGATAGTTCTCGCGCGGATCAACGCCGTAGACCAGAAAGAACGGCAACCCGGGCACGGCGCTGGTGCCGAAGATCAGCCGCGAGACGCTCTTGACCTCGGGATGGGCGCGCAGTTGCTCGGCAACCCGCTCGTCAATCGCCGAGAACATCACATCAGAGGCCCCGGCCTGCTCGGCGAGGAGATCGGCCTGCCCGGCTGCCAGCAACTGGGTGATCGCCCGCCGCGAGCCCTCGCTGATGCCGGCGAGAGCCACGATCAACCCCACGCCGACACCCAGGCCAATCATGGTCATCAAGCTGCGCGTGGGGCGCCGCAGCAGGTTCCGCAGGGCCGGGCCGCGCATCACCGGGGCGAGCATACGGGCGACCGGCCCCCAGCGCACCGGGGCGCCGCTCTCGGCGCGCATCGCCTCCACCGGCGCCAGACGCGCGGCCCGCCACGCCGGGTAGCCACCGCCAACCAGGCCGAGCACGCCAGCGATCACCAGGGCCTGGATGTAGCCAATCGGTTCCACTGTGCCGCTGAGGAACCCGCCCAGGGCCGCCGAACGCGATAGCAGGCCAATCGTCGCGATGCTCAGCAGCAATCCCAACCCCCCGCCCACCAGGGCCAGCAGCAACGCCTCGCCAAGAATGAGCTGCATAACCCGCCGCCGCCGCCAGCCCATGGCCCGCAGCACCCCGATCTCGCGGGTGCGCTCAAACACGCTCATAAGCTGGGCATTCATCATCCCCAGGCCGCCGACCAGTATCGCGAACAGCCCGACCACCCAGCCCATGGCGCGGTAAATATCCAACAGTTCGTCCTGGGCGGTCGCCTCACCCGAAGCGGTGACCGCCAGCGTGGGCCAGCGGCTCTCAATCGCCCGCCGCACCTCCTCCCGGTCGCGTGGATCGCGCAACTTGAGCTTGAAGTAGCTCACCTGGCGACGCTTGTCGAATGCCCGCTGCGCATCGGCCAGGTGGATCACTGCCCCATTATCCTCGAAGCTCGACCCCGTCTCGTAAATGCCAACCACATGGTAGCTGATGTCGTTAATGCGGAATTTGTCGCCAACGCGCTTGTTCAGGCTCTCGGCGCTCTTGCGGCCCAGCATCACCTCGCGCTTCGCGCTGATGGGCCGCCCGGCGATGATCTGATAGCGGCGCATCCCGAAGCCGCGCGGGTCCTCGCCGGTCACCAGGAAGTATGGCGACTCGGGCAGTTGCAGGATGCCCACCACTGCGCCACTGACCTCGGCCACGCCGCGCATGGCGGCGATCTCTGCGCCCACCTCTTCGTCAATCGCGCCGACGATGATCATCACCGCGTCCTTCTGGCTCACCAGCAGGTCGGCGTCGGCGCCGCCGCCCACGGCGCCAAACCCACTGGCCATGCCCTCCCCAAAGGCCGAGAGCACCACCACGGCCGCGACGCCCACGGCGACTCCCAGGATGGTCAGGGCGGTACGCACCTTCCGGCGCAGGAGGTTCTTGAAGCTGAGCATAAGCGGCTCCGCCGATCGCTGGCAACCGGGCGCGCCCGGCGGCCGATCACTCACCCTCAATGGTCACCGTGGCGGTCATGTTCCAGCGCAGGCGCTCGTCCCACTGCTGCGGCTCAACGGTGACGGTGTAGATCACGTCGCCCTGGTAGGTCTTGCCCAGGGCCTGCATCTTCGTTACCGTACCGGACAGGGTGAGATCGGGCAGAGCGTCGAACGTAAGCGTCACCCGATCGCCGACCCGCACATTCACCACATCAAGCTCCGTCAGATCGCTGGTCTCAACGCGCCAGGCGCTGAAATCGGCCAGAACGACGGCTGGCTCGTTCGGCGAGGGTTGTTCGCCGACTTTCAAGTTGATCTGCACCACCGTGCCGGCGAAGGGCGCGGCGAGGGTCGCGCGTTCGAGGGTCAATTCGGCCTGGCGTAGCGCGGCCTGAGCGGCGCGGACGCGGGCCTCGGCGGCGGCCAGTTCAGGCGTGCGCGGCGGGGTAGTGAGTTGTTCCAGAGCCGCACGGGCCTGGGCCACAGCAGCTTCGGCCGCTGCCACTTCGCCAGCGCGCGCCTCACCAGTGAGGCGCGCCAGGGCCGCCTCAGCAGCGCTGACACGGGCGCGGGCGGCCGCGATCTGGTCGGCATCCGCTCCCGCCAGCACCTGCTCCAGGCGCGCGGCGGCCTCGCGCACCTGGGCCTCGGCGGCGGCGATGCCGCTGCGCTCGGCCTCACGGGCGCGCTCCAGATCCACCTGCGCCTGCGCCAGCGCGGCCTGCCCGTTCTCGACGGCGCGGCGCGCCGCGGCCTCGGCGTCGCGGCGCGCCTGGGGCAACTCACTCCGCAGTTTTTCCAGCTCAACGTTCTCCCAGTAGATGCGCGAATAGGCGTCCTGGGCGTCACGCAGGGCATTGGCGGCTTGGCTCAGGCGCGTCTCGGCGGCGAGTTTGGCTGCCGACAGGGTGGCCCGCTGAGCCTCCAGGTTGGCCTCCGCCTGCGCCAGAGCAGCGCGGGCCTGCTCGGCCTCGGTGCTCCGCGCCCCGGCGAGCAGCCGCGCCAGCAGGGCGCGCGCCTGTGCCAGCTCGTCGCGCGCAGCCCGTATATCGGCGGACGTCACCCGCCCGCGCGCCTGCCGGGCAAGGGCCTCGGCCTGGGCAAGCTGCGCCTCGGCGGCGGCAACCGCCTCCGGGTCAGCCGGCTCCCGCAGCAGGTCGTACTGGGCACGGGCCTCATCGAGCGCCGCGCGCGCCTGTTCCACCGCTACGGCAAGCTCCGCGCCGTCGAGCCGCGCCAGTGGCGCGCCAGCGGCCACCCTCTGGCCTTCCTCTACCAGGATCGCCTCGACCACGCCAGCGGTCAGAAAGCGCAGTTCAGCGCTACGTATCGGCACGATCCGCCCATCGGCCACCACTCGCGGCGCCACGTTCTCAACCTCGGGCACGGGGGTGGGGGTCGGCGCGAACGACCCTGGCACAGCACATCCGCCCAACAACAACAGCGCGATGCCTGCCAGGCCTCCCAACCGAATGACGGGCTGCATCATTCGACACCTCCACGGGCAACCCGGACCTCACAGGGGTGAGGTGTGGGATCTCGGAACGCAAGCGAGTCAATCATACTCCACCCCCCCGCAGCGGCTATCGTTCTTTGTGAGGATCTTACCTCCTTCCCGACAACCAGGCAGCATCGCCCCCACGATGGTGCGCCGCGCGGGGCAGTCAAACGGTAAGAGATATCCACAGAGGCTTAACGTTTCTTCTCCCTGAAACCTCCGGCGGGCTGTAGGATGGAAAAAGAGCACAGAAATGGATGAGCGAGATACAGGCAGGGCAGGACGCATTGCCGCCTTTGTGCCGGGCGGTGTGCTCCGCCAGAAAGGAGCGAGACCATGCTGGTCCGCGATCGGATGAGTGCCCACCCGGTAACCATTGAACCAGAGTCGAGCGCCTTGTCTGCGCTCGGCATCATGCAGTACCACCGACTCCGCCATCTTCCCGTCACCGATGCGAATGGCCGGCTGGTAGGCATCCTCGCCGAGCGTGATCTCCTGCTGGCAGCCTCACGTTACCTCCACGCGGGGATGGAGGTCTCTGAGGTGATGTCGCGTGATGTTTTCCGGGTAAAGCCAGATACGCCGATCGAGGAAGCGGCGTTGCTCATGGCCAATCATAGCATCGGCAGTCTGCCAGTGGTTGATGATGAGGGGCTGATTGTCGGCATTATCACCGAGAGCGATATGTTCCGCGCCCTCGCCGAGATCGTTTCAGCAGGACGAACGGTTGAGCAACGCTGACGCCACAGGAGGGGATCGCTACGGGAAAATACAACCCGGCAGGTGCGGCATCGTGAGACGGCGACCCCGTCGCTCACTGTAGGCGCCGCGCCTGCCGGATTTTTTGGTTCCCTCAAGCCCCGGTCGAGCACGGCGAGACGGGCCGCCCCGCTCTTGCCGTGTTATAATGCACGGCGAAACGTCTGTGCGAGGAATACATGGACGAGACCGAGCGCCTGCTCAGCCCCAAACGCGCGGGTGACGACCCTCAGGCCGAGAAGAGCCTGCGCCCGCGCACCCTGGCTGAATTCATCGGCCAGGAGAAGGTGGTGGACCAACTGCGTATTGCCATCGCTGCGGCAAAGGCCCGCGCCGAACCTCTCGACCATACGCTCTTCTACGGCCCCCCCGGCCTGGGGAAGACCTCGCTGGCCAATGTGATCGCCAACGAGATGGGCGTGGCCATCAAGGTCACCAGCGGCCCGGCCATCGAACGCGCTGGCGATCTGGCCGCCATTCTTACCAACCTCCAGAAGAACGACATCCTATTTATTGATGAAGTCCATCGCCTCAACCGCGCTGTGGAAGAAGTGCTCTACCCGGCAATGGAGGATTTTGCCCTCGACCTCATCGTCGGCAAGGGCCCCGGCGCGCGCAATCTGCGCTTGAAACTGCCCCGCTTCACCGTCATCGGCGCGACGACCCGCCTGGCCCTGCTCACCTCGCCCCTCCGCGACCGCTTTGTGGCCCCGCACCGCCTGGAGTTCTACTCCGACGAAGCCATGCGCGACATCGTGATGCGCTCGGCGCGCATCCTTGGAGTGGCGATCAGCCCCGAGGCCGCCTACGAACTGGGGCGGCGCGCCCGTGGCACGCCACGGATCGCCAACCGCCTGCTGCGGCGCGTGCGCGACTATGCCCAGGTCGTGGCCGAAGGGACGATTGATCTGCCCGTGGCCCGCGCCGCCCTGAGCCAGCTCGAAGTGGATGAGCTTGGCCTCGATGAGAACGACCGCCGCCTGCTGCGGGCAATCATTGACCTGTTCAACGGCGGCCCGGTAGGGGTTGCTACCCTCGCGGCGGCCCTGGCGGAAGAAGTGGACGCCATCGAGGATGTCTACGAGCCGTTCCTGCTGCAACTGGGCTTCCTGCAACGCACCCCCCGCGGGCGCATCGCCACGCGCCGGGCCTACGCCCACCTCGGCACACCCTACGTCGAGCGCCAGCCCCCTCCCGACCCCGATGAGACGATCCAGGGACGTCTGTGGTAACGCCGCCCCATGCAGCGACCGCAAGCGCAACCCTTCAGACTGCGCCCGCAGAACCGGGGGCGCTGCGCCACTCCGCCCGGGCAGTTCTACCCCTGCAACGCCACTGCGATGCCCGCCTGCAAACTGCTCTGGGTCTGGATGCCGCTCAGATCCACGCCGAGATGCACCAGCGTCTGGGCGATCTGAGGCTGGATGCCGGTGAGCATCACCCGCGCGCCCAGCAGCTTCACCGCCTGCGCCGCCTGGATCAACGCCTGCGCCACCTGACTGTCCACCACCGGAACGCCGGTGATGTCCAGGATAACCAGACGGGCCTGCTGCCGCGTCACCCCATCGAGGAGGGTCTCCATCACCATGTGCGCCCGGCTGCTGTCAATCACTCCGATCAGCGGCATAATCACCACGTCATCGGTGATTGGTATGAGTGGCGTGGACAATTCGCGCAGGGCCTCGCGCTGGGCCGCCAGCATGCGATCCTCCGTCTCGCGGCGGTAGAGCGCGGCGCCAAACATCACCGCCGCGCTGCGCAAGGCCTCTACCTCGACCGCCTCCCAGCTATGGGCCACGGTGCAGTGGTCAAAGCCCACAAATCCCCACCAGCGCTGCCCAACGAAAATTGGCGCTGCGACCAGTGCAAGGATGTCCTGCACCTCCAGCAACTTCTGCTCGGAAGCCGGAAAATCAGCCACCCTGCCGTAGACGACCCCGTTCTGCTTCAGCAGGCGCTCCCAGCGCCCAAAGCCCGCCTCGGTGAAAGGCAGGTTCTGCAACTCGGGATTGTCAATCTGCGGCGTAATTCCCGGCGCCACCCACTCCGCCACCTGGCTTATCACGGCGTGATCGTCATCCGGCGTGAGGTCCACGAAGATATAGGCCCGGCTGACCTGGACCGCCTCTCCCAGCACGGCGAGCATCTGCGACATCTGCGTTCGGGGATCAAGATGAACCGACAACAATCGCGCCACCTCGGCGAGCGCGGTGATGATCGCGTCGCGCCGTTCCAGCATGCGCCGCAGGCGCGCAACTTCAGCTTCCAGTTCCGTGACCACGTGGGAGACTCCCGTTTGAGGCTGGTATGAACACGCGCAGTCAGAGGGATACGCTCTCGAGTGACCCTCCGGGTCGCGTAAGGGCAATCCCTTCCAAAAGCAGTAGTGCTATCTTACAATACCGGTATTGCCAGAAACGAAAAGCAGGGCGCGGTTCCGAGGGGGGCAGCCTGGAACGTGTTCGGACTTGCCGCAGAGGACACAGAGAAGCGCAGAGGATGGACGTCTGCAACTCTCTGCGCTCTCTGTAGTGATCAGGCCTTAGTAGTTTGTAAACAACGTTTTTCGCTATACCCCCACTTCCTCCCCAACCCTCTTCGGTCAGGAGATGGCGCCCGGTTCCTCCCCGTGTTAAGGAGAGGAGCCGGGCGTGGAAATGCCGAGAAACCGGCAGGCAGCACGGGGATCAGATGACGCCTGTACTCTCGTCGCGGCGCTGCTCGGCATCGAGGATAATCGTGCCGGGCGCCGGCAGGGCGCCAGGTCGCGCCTCGCGGCGCCGGCGCACCAGAGCGCCGCTGCTCTGCGCGCGGGCAGCCGCAGCGAAACCGAAGGCCGCGCGCTCCCTGCGGGCGCTGATCGGCGTGAAGGGATGCTCGGCCTCAACCCGATCAAGGATCTCCTTCACGTCAATGTCGGTCAACTCGTTGCGCAGGATAAGCGCCTCGGCAATGGCGATGACCGCCTCGGGGTTGTTCTCGAGCAGGCTCTTCACCTGGCGGTACTGCTCCTGCAGAATAGCCTCAATGCGCGGCTTAATGTCCGGCGCGTTCAGGCCCTGCATGCCAAAGGTGAGGTAGGAGAAGAAGCTCTCATCCATCCCGTAGGCCCCGACCATCATCGCCGCCAGGCCGGTGGCGCTCTGCAGGTCGCTGGTCACGCCGCTCATCTGAATGCCCAGGAAGAGTTCCTCGGCAGCGCGGCTGGCCAGGCTGATCTTGATCCGGTCAAGCAACTCGTCCTTGGTCCGGGTGTGGATCTCTTCCTCCGGCTTCCATGCGGCAAAGCCGAGGGCGGTGCCGTGACGCACGATGGTAACTTTGGTGAGCCGCTCCTTCTTGAGCAGCTTGACCATGGCGTAGGCATGTCCGGCTTCGTGGTAGGCGATGCGGCGGCGCTCCTCATAGGACATGCTGCGGATGGGCTGGCGCAGGCCCCACTCGTGGGTCTCGCGGGCGCGGGTGAAGTCCCAGTAGTTGATGGCGGCGCGACCGTCGAAGTGGGCGTGAATGGTAGCTTCGTTGATGCAGTACTTGATCGCCACCGGGGTGTAGCCGATGGTATCGGAAACCATGCGGTCGATGGGCATCGGCTCGTGCTTGACCTTGCTGAGGTAGTACTCGATCACCTCGCGGCGCCCATCGGCATCCGGCGGTTCAACGGCGATCTTGCGGTCGAAGCGGCCCGGACGGAGCAAGGCGGCGTCGAGCGTCTCGGCCAGGTTGGTGGCCGCCATCGTGAGCACGGGGGGCATATCGGGCTTGCCGCTGCGGAGCCGCAGGGTGCGCAACAGCTTGCCCCACCAGCTATCCTGGGGCGGCGGGTCCATCTGCAGCAGCAGTTCATTGAGAATGCCGTTGCCGCCGCCCATGATGCCGCCGATGCCCATCACCACCCTGTGCAAACCGCCAGCGGCGGCGCCCTCCATCCCGGCGGCGCCGGTACCCATCAGGCTGGTCGAGCGGGCGCCGCCGATGGCGTCAATTTCATCAATGAAGATAATGCAGGCCCCATACTCGCGAGCGAAGCGACGAGCCTTGCGGTACAGGTTCATCACCTTGATGTTACCCATCCCCATCCAGGCCGACTGCAACGATGGGGCGCTGAGATAGCCAAAGGGCACCCCCGCCTCGGTTGAAATGGCCTGCGCCAGGTAGCTCTTGCCGGTGCCGGGCGGCCCGATCAGCAGAATGCCGCGGGTCACCTCGCCGCCCATCTTCTTGAACTCCTTGGCCCCCTTCAGCAGCGTCACCACCCGCCGCGCCGCCTCCAGCACCTCGGGGTTGCCGCGGTAGTCCTTGAAACTGATGCCCGTCTCGCCTGGCTTTACCCAGTAGATGCGGGTACGGGCCATAAAGTAGTACATGAGAAAGAACTGAAAGCCAATGAAGAAGAACAGGTAAATAGCGACAGGGATGAATTGCAGGATCATCGGGCCAAGGTTGCCCGACAGAATGGTCTCGAACACCGGGGGCAGCAAGTTGGTCGCCAGCCAGATCCCGATCGCAATGAAGATCAGCGTGCGGACGAAGCGGAAGAGCTTCCACTGCCAGCGGTAGAAGAGCTTATCCAGCTTCTTGTCGAGCTCGCGATCGAAATCATCGCGGTATTGTGCGTCGTTGGGGCGGTAGGGCTCAATGGCCATGCGTGTTCTCCACTTCCAGATACGCGCCAGCGCGCTTACTCGATGGCGACAATCTTGCCGTCTCGGTCCACGGTGAAGACGAAGGAAATCGAGCGCGTGCGAGCGCTCCGGGGAACTGACACTTCCACGACGTAAAAATACATCGCCTGGTTATCGGGGAGCCTGACGCCGCCAATGTACTCAAACTTGCGGTAGCGCTGCCCGTTGCGCCGTTCCTGTTCCATCTGTTCGGCCAGGACATCGCGCGTGAAGTCGCGCGCCTGCAACGACTCCTGGAAACTGGGGCTGAAGGAGTTCCACATCAGATCGGCGTCGTAGGTCTGCTGGCCGCGCAGGAAATCCACGACCGCGGGGGCGGGCTGGAGCCAGGCGACGCGGATATCCGCCGGCTGCTCACGGGTGAGCCGCGGCAGGATCAGCAACAGGCTGAGGAAACCTATCACGCCCAGGAGGAAGGTGGTGAGGATGATCCAGCCCAGATTCGGGCGGGCCACCAGCCAGAGCTGTTCAGCGTACCAGAAGGCGCGATGGAAGAGCAAGCGCGCCACCCGCGCGGCCACGCCGGGCGCCGAGGGCGCGGGACTTGCGACGTACATCCCCGGTGGCGGCCCGTCACCGTAGAGTGAGGCGGGGTGGGGCGGGGCTGCAACGGGTTGCTGCTCGCGAGGCTCTTCCATGCACGTTCCCTTGTTCGCGCAGCGCCGCAAAGAGACGAGAATGTTGCTACTCAAGAAGCGTCTTTACAGGCTTCTCCGGTGCGGCGGTGCAGATTACGCGCGTGATGGGATCAGGTGAGCAGTTCAGTCCTCTTCTGCGTAGTGCCGGACTACGCGGAAGCAAGGTTGTTACTGTGAAGTATACTTCAGCCATCTGTGAGAATCAAGGAACGATAATGAGAATATGATGAGTCGCCCGCCTCGATGGCAGCGTGATGCGCTGGTGGACGGGATGGCCCTGGGCGTGCTGGCGCTGTACGCGCTGCTGGCGTGGAGCGCCGCAGGCGGCCCCCGGGGGGCGCCGCCCCTCGACCCGGTCTGGACAGCAATGCAACGTCGAGAGACGTTGCGGGTGGCGACCGACGTGGGCTTCCGCCCGTTTGCCTTTGAGCGGGATGGGGAAGTGATCGGCTACGACATTGACCTGGCCCGGGCCATCGCCGCGGAACTGGGGGTAAAGGTCGAGTTCGTGCCCACGGGCTTCGACGCGCTCTACGACAGCCTGGTGAGCGGTCGGGCGGATATGATCGCCTCGGCGCTGCCTTACGCCCCCGAACAGGGCTTCCGCGCCCGTTTCTCACGCTTTTACTTCGACGCGGGGCAGGTTCTGGTCGCGCCTGCCGGGGCGCCCATCGCCGGGGTCGCCGATCTGAGCGGCCAGACGGTGGGCGTGGCTCTGGGCGCCGACGCTGACGCCCTCGCCCGGCGCCTGCTGCGCGCAGGGGCGAACTTCAGGCTTCGCCAGAACTACGACGACCCCGCCGATGCTCTGGCCGACCTGCGAGCGGGCCAGCTCGACGCGGTCATTACCGACATGGTGACGGCGCTGGAGGCCACCCAGGGCCGTGCGGATCTGCGCATCGTCGGCGCCCTGACCAGCGAACCCCTGGTCCTGGCCTTCCCCCGTTCGGCCTTCCGGCTCGAAGCCGAGGTCAACCGCATCCTCGATGATTTGCAGCGCGACGGCTTCTTCGCGCGGCTGAACGAACACTGGTTCGGGATTGGCGGCGCCCCGCCGCCATGAGGAGTACGGAGAAACCAGGTTTTGTCATACCCCCGCTGCAGGGCCTGGAGTCCCTCGCTCGCCTCAGGCTTTACAGAAACTTTACACAAATCTTAAACGCGCATGAAAAAGCTCTGGTAGGCTGTTACCACCGAGCAATCCATCGAATAACCCGAAACATCGGTTCTGAGAGGTGCGCCGCAGAACGCGGCTGCTTCTCGCATCTCGACGCGTACCACGTTCGTCGCGCCGGGATGGCTCGTCCGTGTCCGCCGAAACCGGATGGCTTCGGGAAACGGATGCGATTGCGCAATGGAAGGCGCCAGGAAGCGCCGGACGTAGCGAGCAAGGAGGCCCTCAATGACCGACCTCACCAAGCTGCCCGCCGAGGAGCGCGCCAGGCTCTACTGGCGGGAGAACCTTCGCCTGATCACCACGCTGGTCATCATCTGGTTCGCGGTCTCGTATGTGCCGGTGCTGTTCGTCAATCAGTTGAACAACATCGTGATCGCCGGCTTCCCCCTGGGCTACTATATGGGCTCGCAGGGATCGCTGGTGGTGTTCGTGATCCTCATCTTCTACTACGCCTTTGCCATGAACCGGCTTGACGCGAAGTACGGCCTGAGTGACCGCGACCGCTAGCGCCGCGCCATCTTTAAGAAGCATCGCTGCTCGACGCAATCGGTTTCGCGCTCAGTTGCATTTGTGCGCCCCGTGGTTGAACGACGGAGTCACCGCCAGAGCCGGCCAGCCGCGGCTCGCTCTCCACGGGCCATCCGCTGACGAGTGGTGTTACAAGTGTCAGGAGTGTGACCATGGCAGTCTCTTCCTCGAGCGCCCAGAGCGTCTTCCGCAACAAGATGGCGCGGTACTATGGGCTGTTTACCATCGGCTTTCTCCTCGTATCGGCCGTCATGCTGCTGCTGGAGGTCTTTGCCGGCCTGCCGTCGCGGATCATCGGCTGGATCTTCCTGCTGCTGACCATGGCGCTGTATGCCACCATCGGCATCATCTCGCGCACCAAGCTGCTCGATGAGTACTATGTCGCCGGGCGCAACGTGCCGGCTGTGTTCAACGGCATGGCCACCGGCGCCGACTGGATGAGCGCCGCCTCCTTCATCTCGATGGCCGGTACGCTCTTCCTCATCGGTTATGACGGCCTGGCCTACATTATGGGCTGGACCGGCGGCTACGTGCTGCTGGCCCTGCTCTTCGCGCCGTACCTGCGCAAGTTCGGCCAGTACACCATCCCTGACTTCGTGGGCGCTCGCTATGGCGGCAATACCGCCCGCGTCGTCGCCGCCATCTGCGCCATTATCGTGAGCCTTACCTATGTGACAGCCCAGGTGGTGGGCGTGGGCCTGATTATGCAGCGCTTCGTCGGCGTGGATTACCGGCTTGGCGTGGTGCTCGGCCTCTCCGGCGTGCTGGTCTGCTCGTTCCTCGGCGGTATGAAGGCGGTGACCTGGACCCAGGTGGCCCAGTACATCATTCTGATCACCGCCTACCTGATCCCGGTGACGTTCCTCTCCATTAAGCTCACCGGCTTCCCCATCCCGCAGTTGAGCTACGGGCAGGCGCTGCAGAAAATCATGGTTCTGGAGCAGGAACAGGGGCTGTCTAAGACCACTGAGTCGCCAGTGGTGCCGGGCAAGTTCGTCACCACCGGGTACATTCCGCCCTTCAACGAAGGGATGAGTAACGCCTCGGCGCGCGCTGCCGTGACCCAGATCAATACCCAGTTCGGCACCTCGCTGACCCCGCCCGAGGCGATCACCATTCCCGACGCCAAGCGGCCCGAACTGGGCGACTGGCGCGGCACGCCGTGGAACTTCCTGGCCCTCATGGCCTGTCTCATGCTGGGCACTGCCGGCCTGCCCCACATTCTCATCCGCTTCTACACCGTGCCCTCGGTGAAGGAGAGCCGCTTGAGCGTGGGCTGGTCGCTGTTCTTCATCTTCCTGCTCTACTTCACCGCCCCGGCCTACGCTGCCTTCTCCCGCTGGAACATTCTTGAGAACGTGGTTGGCAAGCCGGTCAGCGAACTGCCGGAGTGGACGGAAACCTGGGGCCGCAATGGGCTGATCGCCATCCGTGACTTCAGCAGCATCAACGGCGTGGAGATTGGAAAGCAGCCCTCCTGGGTGAAGAACCTGGAGAAGTCCAAGGCCGTCGTTGTCGAGGATCTGAACGGCAACGGCAAGATTGACCTCGGTCCCTTCGAGAAGGTTGATGACAAGACCGGGCGCGCCGGCGAGATCTCCGGCACAGCGGTGACCGAGAAGTCAGTGGACGGGATCGTCCAGTATGGCGAGATCGGTACGCCGACCTCCGCAACGATTGACGGCGACCTGGTGGTGCTCTCCGCGCCTGATATCGCCGGCCTGCCCTTCACGATCGGCGCGCTGGTGGCCGCTGGCGGTCTGGCCGCGGCCCTCTCCACCGCTGACGGGCTGCTGGTGGTGATTGCTTCGGCGGTGGCCCACGACATCTACTTCCGCACGATTAACCCTAAAGCCAGCCTGCAAACCCGCATCATGCTGGGCAAGGCGATGATCGTCGTGGCCGCCGTAATCGCCGCGCTGCTGGCCATCCCGCGCCTGGCGCTGATCGCCCAGATGGTGGCCTGGGCCTTCTCGATGGCTGCGGCAACCTTCTTCCCCGTCGTGCTGCTGGGCATCTTCTGGCGACGCGCCAATGGCCCCGGCGCCATCGCGGGCATGATCGGCGGCCTGGCTGTGACTATCTTCTACATGTCGATGAATTATGTCAACCCGGCCTTTAACGTGCTCGGCATCTCTCACCTGGGTTCGGGCGTCTTCGGCCTGCCGGTGGCGATCATCCTCTGCGTTGTGATCAGCCTGATGACCAAGGCCCCGCCGAAGGAGATCCAGGAGCTGGTGGATAACCTTCGCAACCCGATCACCGACGACGAGACGATGGCGAAGTACGGCAGCAAGGGCGCGGCTCAGGCCCACTGATCGGCATGGGTTCGGTGGAGGGGTCTTCCTTCTTCCGATATGCCCGCGTCCTTCACCCCCCACCCCCCTACCCCCTTCTCCCGCGCGGGAGAGGGGAGCGGGGGGTGAGGGGGTGAGATCGTAAGCCCATAGGAATGCTAAAAACCCCTTCTCGCTTGAAAAACCCTGCACCTGAGAGATGAGGTAGGGGTTTTCCACTGCCCCAAATTAGGGTCAGGGAGGGGGCGAAACACCACCAGAACGACGATCGCCTGAGGGCCGCACGGTGAAACCCCTACTCCCACGCCCGGAGCTGCTCGGCCCAGAAGCGCCCGGCCCGCAGCAGGCGCTCCTGGTGGCGCTCCAGCACCACGTAGGCCAGCACCATCATCAGGCCCACGATCCCCAGGATGACCCACTGGTTCGCCAGGCGCACCGTGTCAACGGTCATCCACAGTACCCCGGCGACGAAGAAGGCGATCCCGCCCACGAAGGGCACCCGCAGCCGCGAGAGGGCGCCGTAGGTCGCCATCACCAGCGACTCGCCGAAGAGCAGCAATGAGTAGAATAGCCCGCCCTCGGGCAGCAGGGCCTGCGCCGTGGTCACCCCGAGGAGCAGCATGACCGCCGCGGCTTCGATGAGTTGCGAGGCGCGCCGCTGGCCCTGGAAGCGGCGCAGTCCCCCGGCCAGGACCAGCAGGTATAGCCCTGCCGGGATGACGTACCACTGCAACTCGCGCACACCCCAGCCAGCGAGCTGGCTGAGGGCCGCGCCCACGAACGCCCCGCCCGCGCCGTAGGCGTAGGCAGCCTGTTGCTCGCGCACGGCCACGGTGGCCAGCAGGAGGCCCAGGCTCGCCAGGGCGAAGGTCAGCGGGGCGAGTTGACCGCCCAGCGTGGCCCCCAGCGTGAGCAGCGCCGCCGCGCCCAGGGCGCCATCGCCGGTGACGCGCCGCCACAGGACCAGGCCAGAGCGGATCGCCAGCCACCCCAGCAGGCTGAGACCCACCAGTTCAAGCACCAGCCAGGCTGCTGCCCAGGCGCCCTCCAGCCCCGCGGCGGTGTGCGCCAGCCAGGCCCCCGGCACCGCCAGCGCCAGACTGCCCCAGGCCACGGCCTCGCTACGTTCGACCTGCGCCAGCACGGCGAGCAGCGCCGCCAGCGCAAGCGCGGCGCTCGCCAGCGCCCCATCGCTGGCGCTGGCCAGGGCCAGGGCCCCCACCCCGCCGACCGCGGCGCTGTTGTAGCCCCATAGCCCGGCGACGTTCCAGGGGGCCGGCCCGCGACGCAGTGCGGCGCTCGCCAGCGCCTGGAGCCACACCAGCCCGGCCAGCAAGAGGCCGGCCTGTTCCCGCGGGTTGTCGGGCAACTGCCAGGCGACGGCGTGGAACGTCGCCAGGTCGGCCGCGATGAAGGCCAGGGCCAGGAGCCAGGGTTGCCGGTAGCGCCAGAGCGCCAGGGCGTAGAGACCGGCCATGCTGCCCCAGATGAGAGCGAGACGGGCCGAGTCGCCCAGGACCAGCAGCGGCGCGAGGGGCAGTAGGAAGAAGGCCACCCACTCGTAGGGCGGCCCATAGCTCCGGTCAACGCGGCGCAGGGCCTGGCCGAGCAATGCCAGGCCCAGGGCCAGGGCGCAGACCACCAGGGCCAGGTCGCCGAGTTGCGGCTGCCAGGCGGTGAAGAAGCCCTGACCGGCGGCGACGAGCGCGCCGGTGGCCAGGAGCAGCGCCACGCCATAGCCCAGCAGCGGTTGGCGCCAGCGGAAACTGTGCAGCGCCGCCAGCCCCGCCAGGCTCAGGAAGGTCAGCGCGGCGAGGGGATGCCTGTCAAAGACCTGGAGCAGAGCCAGCGCGGCGGCGAACGCGCCGGCAAGCGCGCCCCAGGCAATCGCCGGCCAGGTCCAGTAACGCAGCGCCGTGGCGCGCAGCCGTTCGCCGCCGAGGGTGTAGGCGGCGCTCAGGGCCAGGGCAGTGAGCGTCGCGGCGCGGGTCCAGGCCGCGCCGGGAACGAAACGCTCGAGAGCGAACCATGCGACAAGGAGACCCGCGCCCAGGCTGAGGACAGCCCACGGCCAGCCCCGCCGCAGCGCGGCCTGTGCGCCGAAGATCAGCGTGAGGAGCAGGGCCGCCGGGAGTTGCGTCGCGGTGTTTTCCAGCGCCAGCCCGCCGGCAGCCAGAGCGATGAAGATCCCCAGGGTCTGGAGCGCGGGATCGTAGGCGGGGCGAAGCGAACCGGGCCACCAGCGAGCGCCGGCGAAGGCCAGGGCCGCCAGGGGCAGCAGGAGCAGGCCGATCTGCCCGTATGTGAGCGGCGTAAGGGTGAGCAGCGCGCCCAGCCAGCCAGCGAGCGCGGCGCCCCCGCCAGCGAGCGCCCCGGCGGCCAGACCATCGCGGCTGGAACCAAGCCAGGCGAAGCGCCCCCGTTCGACCAGGACGATGGCGCTGAGGCCCATGGCCGCCAGGGGACCAAGGGCGAAGCGCGCCACGTTCAGATCGAGGCCCGCCGGGAGCAAGGCCAGCGCGCCAATGAGCAGCGCGCCGAGGGCCAGCGGCGCGGCGGCGGGGCGTGCGCGCTGTTCAAGAGCGGCGCTCAGCCACAGGTAGGCCAGGGCCAGGAGGGCCAGTGCCAGGGCCTGCACGCGCAGGGGCGGATCGAACTCGGCGAGGATCACCACCAGCGCCAGGGGCGGTAGCGCAACAGCGGCCCAGAACCACCAGCCGCGCCGGTCGGCCCGGTAGCGCAGGACGCAGAACAGGGCGGTGACCAGGAGGGTAACGCCGAAGGCGAGGCCGTCGCTCAGGCCGGCCAGGTAGAGGGTGCAAGCGCCCAGGGCCAGCAACGGCGCCCCTACCAGGCTGACGTGGGCCACGCCCGTAGCTGACCCCGTGGCGCCGGTGGACCGCAGGCGGATGGTAAGGGGGACCAGGGCTGCCAGAAAGATCGTGGCAACGGCGCTTTTCCATCCCCCATCCAGGGCCTCGGGGGCGGCGAAGATCAGGCTGAGGGCAGCAACCACTGCCGCGCCAGCGTAGAAGGCCCGCCGGGTGCGCCAGGCGGTGAGCAGGTACAACCCCAGGCTGAGGGCCGAGGCCAGTTGCCAGGCCGGGCGCGGGGCCAGATCAAGCAGACCGTGACGCGACAGGGCAAAACCGACCACCGGGACGAGCAGGGCGGCCACGGCCTGCAAATTGGCGCCAGCGGCGCCCAGAGCGGGCTGGCGCGCCATCCACGTCCCAAGTCCCCAGAGGGCGACGGTGGTGCCGGCGAGGATGGCAAACTGCACCAGCGGCGAAAAGCTGGCCCAGTTGAAGATCACCAGGGTCAGGCTGGAAATGACGAGCAAGAACGCCCCCAGATAGAGCAGGGCGCGGCGGGTGCCCAGGGCCAGCAGCGCGGCGCCCCAGGAACGGGCGCTCACCCGGGGGGGCGGTTCGGCGGCGATTGGCGCGGACGGCGCGGCGGCGACGGGCGCGGGCGACGCCGCAAGGGGTGGGGACGCCGCAACAGGCGCAACTGGCGCGACAGGCCGGGCCACGTCGCCGGAGGACGCGGCGGGCGCAGAGGCGGCATTCGGCGCAGTGGCAGCCGCGGAAGGGAATGTGCCGAACCCGGCGGCAGCGTAGTCGGCGGCGATCAGACTGCGAATGGCAGATCCCACCGCCGGGGAGAGGCGCTCCTCGGCCACCCAGCGTTGCACCAGCGCGTCGAACTCAATGAACTGCTCCGGCGTGACCTGCCCGGCCGGAGACGGAACATACGGATTGACCGTGCGCGGCCCTGCGGGCCGGCGCGCCAGCCAGACGATGAGGGCCAGGAACAGCATTCCCAGCAGTGCGGTGCACAGAAGTGTGGTCAGCAGGTCGAGCATAGGATCTCCTCACGAGGACAGGGGGCCTGATTCGCACACCTTGATCAACGATGGCGCGCCGCGTTCCGGTAAACGAGCGCCATACACCCGTGATTGCAGCCACTGTACAGTGTACGACACGACGCTATACGCCAGCGTAACCAGCGGGTAAACATTCTGTTACCGGCATATTACGTCCGGGGCAATCACGGAGGCAAAGACAAGGGAAACCAGCGCATCACGTCTCACACAGCTTCACCGCCCATCGAAGGCATGAACCAGATCCTGAAGACTTTGCTATCCCCAATCCTGCCTATCTACAGCTCGTTTTCACCTCAGGAGCGGAGCGAAACCAGACGGAGAAGGAGATTCTTCCCGAAAAGGGGAGGAATCCCTCAATGAAAGAAAGGTAAGGCGCCCCTCAACAGCGAACCGGCGGGCGGCTACCCTGTAAGTAGTCTGTAAACAAGGTCTTTCGCTCAACCTTGCCCCCTCCCCAACCCTCCCCCCCTGGAGGAGGGAGCTGAGCACATCAACCCAACGGGGAGAGAATGGGAGAGAGGCGGAATTGCCAGGAAACTTATCTTACAGACTAGTAAGCAGGATGATGGGCAGAGAAAATTTCTTGCCCACCCAACTATCAATCGTTTTGAGATGGTCTGTAATGAGGTGTCACCCATGGAAGCAATGAATCAGCGCGTATCGCAGGTAGCGCGTCGCGACGGACGCACGGAAAGCCGGGGGTTGTTCGGCGAGGTCTCGGAAACCACGGCCCTTGTGCTGGCAGGCGTGATCACCCTGCTCACCTTCGGGGGCATTGCATACGCGATCAACGCGCTGTTCATGTTGCTGGGGTGAACACCAGGGAAAGCGGGTCGGCGCAACCTTCCAGGTTGGACCGCCCGTAGATGAACACAGCGGCCCGGCGGGTCCTCAGAACCCGCCGGGCTGTTGCACTTCAATGACCTCGCTGGCGATAACATAGGCGCGTTCATCAGCGGCGGGGGATACCGTGGCGTGGCCGGTGAAGCTGCCGAAGGCGGGCAGGATGGCCCGGCTGGGGCCGATGAGGAAGCAGGGCAGCCGTTCGCGCTGGCGGCCTGGCCCGGTCAGAACGACGGCGGGATGGAGGTGGCCGGCCAGAACGTAGGCCGGTGCGGGCGTGTCGGGATCGTGGCAGAGGACGAAGGGACCGAGAAGAAAGGGCGCGTTAACGCAGGCGATGCCCCAGGCCGCAGGCGGGTCGCCAGCGCGCACATCGTGGTTGCCGCGCACAAGGAGGGTCTCCAGGCGAGGATGGGCAGCGCGCCAGGCGGCGATGGCGGCGAGCACGGCCGGGACGCGACCGGCGCGGGCGTGCAGGAAGTCGCCCAGCAGTACCAGGCGGGCGGCGCCGGTGCGTTGCAGAGCAGCGGTGAGCCGGGCCAGGTCGGCGGCGGCGCTCTCAGGAACGGCGATGGCCGCGGCGCGGAAGCTGGCGGCCTTGCCGAAGTGAGCGTCGGCGACGATCAGGGTGCGCTCACGGGGCCAGAACAGCGCCCGTTCAGGAAGCAGGTCCACCGGTTCGCTGCCGAGCGTGACGTGCAGGTTTTTCATCCTGTCGTTGTTGTTGGGGCGAAAAATCTTTCGCTGCAACAGGGAAACCCCGTTTCCCCGCACCCATGTCCAATGGCTAAAAGCATATTATACCACGGTTCAACGGGAAGGCCGCGCCCGGCCATGCGCGCCGTAGAGCCGGCACGCGGGGCCGGCTCTACGCCACCCCCTGGCGCGCACATCATGATGGACGTCCGCGGGCGCATGGCCGTTGCCGGCAGTGGCAAAGCCGGCCCGCGGGGTCGGCTCTGCGCCAACCCCCTGGCGCGCAAGGCCAGGCCCCGTCAATCCGCCCATCCCAACAATTATTTGTGACCGACACCACAAAGCTCCGGTTCGAGGCGTGGTACAATACCTCCGAGTTGGCGGCGCGCGGCAGAGGCGCCGGGCGCAAATATCTAGCAGCATGAACGCGAGAAAACACCTTATGAACTTGCGGCAATTCCACGGGCCCAACGCCGGTTACCTGGTGGAGCTATACGAGCGGTACACGGCCAACCCGGCCGCGGTGGACGAAGCAACGCGGGCCTTTTTCCGCCAGTACGGCCCGCCGGACGCGGAACTGGCGGCTTCGGGGCAAACGCAACTCGATGTGACGCGGATCGTCGGCGCGGCGCGGCTGATCCGCTACATTCGCGAGCTGGGGCACCTGGCGGCGCGGATCGATCCCCTGGGCAGCGATCCGCCCGGCGACCCGGGGCTGGAACTGGCGACCCACGGGGTTACCGTAGCCGACCTGGCGGCGCTCCCGGCGCATATCGTGCGCGGGCCGCTCGCCGCCGAGTCGGCCAACGCCGCCGAGGGGGTCGAAAAGCTGCGGCAGATTTACTCCGGCCCGATCGGCTACGAGACCGACCAGATCCAGAACTACGAAGAGCGCGCCTGGATCCGCGAGTGCGCCGAGAGCCGGCGCTTCTTTGGCGGCATGGATGCCGACCGGCAGCGCGAACTGCTCGATCGCCTGACCGAGGTGGAGACCTTCGAGCGCTTCCTGCACAAGACCTTCCCCGGCCAGAAGCGCTTCTCCATCGAAGGCTGCGACATGCTGGTGCCGATGATTGACGCGATCATTCGCAACGCGGCGGTGGCCGGCACGCGGGAAGTGGTGATCGGCATGGCCCATCGCGGGCGGCTTAACGTGCTGGCCCATATTCTTGGCAAGCCATACCTCTCCATTCTAAGCGAGTTTCAGACTCCCGATTACTCCAAGGACACCTATCTGGGATGGACGGGCGACGTGAAGTACCACCTCGGGGCGCGCAAGGCGTACCGTGAGAGCGGCATCCGAGAGATGCCGATCACCCTGGCGCCCAACCCCAGCCACCTGGAGTTCGTCAACCCGGTGATCCTGGGGCGCACGCGGGCGGCGCAGGAGAAGCGCACGCGCCCCGGCTTCCCCTACGAAGATGAGAAAGAGGCCCTGGCGATCATCATCCACGGCGATGCGGCCTTCCCCGGCCAGGGCATCGTCGCCGAGACGCTGAACCTGTCGGGCCTGGCCGGTTATCGGGTGGGAGGGGCGATCCATATTATCTTGAATAATCAGATCGGCTTCACCACCGACGCGCGCGACTCGCGCTCGACCCTCTACGCCAGCGATCTGGCCCGCGGCTTCGAGATGCCGGTGGTGCACGTGAATGCCGACCACGTGGAAGCTTGCATCGCAGTGGCGCGCATGGCCTGGGCCTATCGCGAGAAGTTCCAGAAGGATTTCGTGATTGACCTGGTGGGCTACCGGCGCTGGGGACACAACGAGGGCGACGAGCCGGAGTTCACGCAGCCGCGCATGTACGAAAAGATCCGCAACCACCCGACGGTGCGCACCCTGTGGGCCCAGGAACTGGAGCGCCGGGGCCTGATCACCCACGAAGAGGCCGAGGCGCGGGTCGAGGCGGTGATGACGAAGCTGCAACACGCCTTCGACATGGTGCGCGAGCGGCAGCGTCTGGCGGCCGCCGCTCCGCCACAGCCCCCGACTCCGCCGGTGGTGAACCAGATGCGCAACAAGGTCTTCGCCAAGCCCATCTCGCGCCAGAAGCTGCTGGAACTCAACGAGGCGCTGCTCGAGCGGCCCGAAGACTTTACGGTGCATCCGAAGCTGGAGCGCATGCTGCAGCGGCGGCGCCAGAGCATCCACGACGAAGGCGGCATTGACTGGGCCCACGCCGAGATTCTGGCCTTTGCCGCCATTCTGGCCGATGGCACGCCGATCCGCATGTCCGGGCAGGATACCGAGCGGGGCACGTTCAGCCAGCGGCACCTGGTGCTGCACGATGTGGTCACGGGGGAGCGCTTCATTCCTCTGCATCATATTCCCCAGGCGCGAGCCTCATTCGCGGTGTACAACAGCCCTCTCTCCGAGGCGGCCGTGCTGGGTTTCGAGTATGGGTACAGCACCCACGCTCCCGGCACGCTGGTAATCTGGGAGGCCCAGTTCGGCGATTTCGCTAACGGCGCCCAGGTGATCATTGACCAGTTCATCGTTTCCGGGCGCGCCAAGTGGTCAGTGGACCCGGCGCTGGTACTGCTGCTGCCGCACGGCTACGAGGGGCAGGGACCGGAGCACTCCTCGGCGCGTCTGGAGCGGTTCCTGCAACTCTGCGCCACCGACAACATCCGGGTGGCGAATCCGACGACGGCGGCGCAGTACTTCCACCTCCTGCGCTACCAGGCCGCGGCCCTGCCGGTGCATCCCCGACCCCTGGTGGTGATGACGCCCAAGAGCCTGCTGCGCCACCCGCTTGCCGCGTCCTCGTTGAACGATCTGACGCAGACCCAGTTTCAGCCAGTGCTGGGGCTGGGTACGGAGGCCCCCGACCCCGCCGAGGTGACGCGCCTCATCCTGTGTAGCGGCAAGGTGGCGATTGATCTGCTCTCCTCGGCCGAGTTTGAGCAGGCCCGCGGCAGCATAGACGTGCTTCGGGTCGAGATGCTCTACCCGTTTCCCGAGGAGCAGCTCAAGTCGGCGCTGGAGCGCTACCCGCAGGTGCAGGAGGTGGTCTGGCTGCAGGAGGAGCCGCAGAACATGGGCGCATGGAGCTACATTGCGCCGAAGCTGCGGGCATTGCTGCCCCCAACGCTCCCGCTGCGCTACGTGGGCCGCCCGGAGTCAGCCTCACCGGCCGAGGGCATTCACAGTGCACACGTGGTCGAGCAGCAGCGCATTCTGCGCGAAGCGGCGCGCGGGGCGCCGGTAGCGGCGACCGCTATCAGTGAAAGCGCAGGGTAGCCAGGGTGTGGAGATGTAGAGGCGCAGACCAGATTGCGGAGATCGTTCGAAACGCGCCTGATGCTGAGGTGCGAGCATTGAACCGAATTCTGACCGCCAGGACTACAAAGAAAACGTGTTGTCGTAGCACTGGCGCCGGAGAGAAACAGGCCATGGCCTACGAGATTAAAGTCCCTTCGCTGGGCGAGTCAATCGTCGAAGCGACGGTGGCTCGCTGGTTGAAACGGGTCGGCGAGACGGTCGCTGCGGGCGAACCGGTGGTTGAGCTGGAGACCGACAAGGTGAACCTGGAGGTGGCGGCGGATCACGCCGGCGTAGTGACGGCTATCCTGAAGGAAGAGGGCGCGACGGTGGCGATCGGCGACGTGCTGGGCGCTATCGAGGCGAGTGCGGCGCCGCGAGCGGAGGCTGCTGCATCCGGGCCGCCGGTAACGGCGGCGGTCGCAGAGGAACCGGGCGGGGCGGAGACGCCCGGCGCGAACGGCGCGGCGGTGCTGGCCACGCCGACCGCCCAGCGGGTGGCGGCGGAGTATGCAGTCGATCTGCGGGGGGTGGCGGGCACCGGGCCGGGCGGACGGATTACCAAGGAGGATGTGCTGCGCAGCGTTCAGGCCCCGAGAGGGGCGCCATCCGCACCGGTGTCCGCCACTCCCGCGGCGGCGGCGCCGCCGCCCGCGCCAGCGACCCGGCCCGCCCCGGCCCCGCCGGCCGCCGCCTCCGGACGTTACGAGGAACGCCAGCGCCTCAGTCGGCGCCGCCTGACCATCGCCCGGCGGCTTGTCGAAGCCCAGCAGACCGCGGCCATGCTCACGACCTTCAACGAAGTGGACATGAGCGCGGTGATGGAACTCCGCAAGCGGCGCAAGGAGGCCTTCAAGGAGCGCTATGGGGTGAACCTGGGCTTTATGTCCTTCTTCACCCGCGCCGTCGTCGGGGCGCTGAAAGCCTTTCCTATGGTCAACGCCGAGTTGCAGGGCGACGAGGTGGTGGTGAAGTACTACTATGACATCGGCGTGGCCGTGGGCGTCGAGGAGGGGCTGGTGGTGCCGGTGGTGCGCGACGCCGACCGCAAGAGCTTCGCCCAGCTCGAGCGGGAGATCGCCGACCTGGCTCGCCGCGCGCGCGAGGGGACCCTGAGCCTCGCCGATCTGCAGGGCGGCACCTTTACCATCACCAACGGCGGCGTCTACGGCTCGCTGCTCTCCACGCCTATCCTGAACACCCCCCAGGTCGGCATCCTCGGCATGCACAAGGTCGAGGAACGGCCCGTGGCGGTCAATGGGCAGATCGTCATTCGCCCGATGATGTACCTGGCCCTGAGCTACGACCATCGCCTCATTGACGGCAGCACCGCCGTGCGCTTCCTGGTACGGGTCAAGGAGTTGATCGAGGATCCGGAGGCGCTGCTGCTGGAGGGGTAGAAATCCTCCTGGCAGCGAGGGGGTTGGGGAAATCTGCTTTCCTCAACCCCCTCCAACTGGCGATGTTTACGTAAGGCCGCAGACGGCCGCGCCTTCTCACATCCTCCTGTCGCTACCGACCGTAGCGCCACTGGTAATAGTGCTGGCCGACGTTGCCCATCTCGACGCGGAAGGCGGGCGGGTTGGCAGGGTTGTAGGTCAGCACGCGGCGTTCGAAGACCTGGAAGAGGATAGGCGCCTCCTTGCCGCCGACCTTGGCCTTGACCCAGTAAGCCCCGGTAACGGGCAGGCCGAAGACGAAGAGGGGATCATAGACCCGTCCAATCACGTTCCGTCCGCCCTCAGTGACCAGCCCCCGCTGATTCATAAAGTCAATAAAGACCTTCGCCACCCCGTGGTTGTTATCACCCAGCACCAGGATCGTGTTGGGGTCGTTGACGAAGTCGTTGAAGCCGGTGATGGAGCCATCGGGGTTGAAGAATCCGGTCGCGGGCCGGCCGAGATCATTGGGATTAACGGCGCCGGGGCTCTGGTAGAGGGGCAGCAGATCGGCATAGGTCGGGAACTGCCCGGGGTCGCCAATGGCGCTGATGCGAGCGGGGCCGCGCTGCTCGAAGCGGTTATTGCCGAGTTGCATGCGCCCGGTCATCATTTCGATGGGCAGCAGGCCATTGGTGACGTACCAGAGACTGTTGGGATTGGCAGTCGGATCATTGATCTCCATGCGGCTCTTATCAAAGTACTGCACGGTTCGCAAACCGTCAATGCCTTCGATGTAGGTTTCGCGCATAATCCCGCTGATGGGCGCGGGCCCCCATGTCCACGAGCGATCGGTCAGGCCCTGGGAGACGGGGTAATCCTGGCGGGTCCAGACGCGCAGGAAGCTCTCGTTGCCGATAGCGGGCGCGGCCAGCACGGGCTGCAGGGCCAGCAGGGCGGCGGCGAACACCGCGAACATGCCGGCAAGAACGGTCCGTTTCATCGCACACCTCCTGAAGGTTGATCTGGATGCGCGCCGGTGGCGCGCACCGACGGGCCAGACTGGTTCCGATGGGGTCGCGATCGCCGGAACCTGAGCGATACTGCGGCCATCTTCAGCATAGCACCGCGGGGTAAGGATGGCGATCACAAATGTGCTATGCCTGGCTGATGAACAGTCGACAGGAGCGTGAGATCGGTGATACTGAGGTCCCGATGCTATTCGAGGGAGGGAGCAGGCAAATCGGGCTTCCCCGCCGTGCTGCAACCAGCCGGGACATACCCCCCCATGGTATAGGACATGGGTAGTTTTTCCCACCCAATCGGGTACGGGCGCAACAACCCATTCTGAGCGTTGTGGTCTCAGATCGATTCTGGCATACTTTCGATAAGCAAGAGTTTTGCATTATCTCATCGCGCCGCGTGAATGCGAAACGTCTGTCGGTCAGGACGGCTGCGAGTCGCGCCCTGAGATCGACCTCGCTTCTCCGATGCCTGCTGGAGAGGCCAGGTTTTGTGCAGTCCTGCACCTCCCCGGCGCGGTTCTCGCCCGGGCCGCACAGCGAAACCATATGGCGCGACGGCTGAGGTAGCTGCGGTCGTCAGCGTCTCGCGAAGGCGGTACGGCAGCGATGGAGTTGACCGAGTCACTCAAGGAGCTGCTGATCGAAACGGCGCGCAAGCTCAAGGGGCGCGATCGCCGGCGTTTTATGGCGCTTACGGTCAGGGAGCTTGGACCGGGCGGCCAGCGCCTGGCCGAGCGTGAACTGGGCTGGAGCCGGGTGACTATCCGCAAGGGCCTGCGCGAGCTGGAAGCGGGCGCCAGCGACCCGAGCCTGCCTGGACCTCAGGGGCGGCAACGAGCCGAAGAGCGCCTGCCGCAACTCCTGGCCGACATCTGCGCGCTGATCGAGCAACAACGGCGTCTCGATCCCGATCCAAAGTGCAGCACCGACCCGCGCATGGCCTGTCTGAGCGCAGCGGAAGTGCGCCGTCGCCTGATTAGCGACTTTGGCTACACTGATGATGAACTGCCAACCGTCCAGACGATTGCCGCCAAACTCAAGACGCTGGGGTACCACCCGCGGCGCGCGCCACACCCCCAGGCGCCGATGGAGTCCCCTCGCGGAGCGACAACCCAAAAAATCATCTATCCCAGTCGCTCCTCCTCTGAAGGCGTCGAAGCCTGATATGCCGTATTCTAATCACACTCCATAACCGTGATAGCGATATAATTGACTATTATAGTGCAAAGTTGGGATAATTGCTTGTTTTATACCTTGCAACTATTAGTGTCTCGTGCGTAAAGTTGTCAACTCATAACTAAACACGGCGGATGATGGTCTTGAAAAAGATTTTTCCCCTGCTATATTTCGGCTCAACGACGGTGCGGACACCAACCTCCGATTGTGAAACAAATAACTCCGAAAGGAAAGACGCCCGAAGGGGTATAATATCGAACCCCGCTCGCTAGTGCGCATCCTTTTCGCGTGGAGGGACGTGGATTTCTATCCAGCTATCCCTTCCTGCACACAAATGCGGCGGATTTGATATAACTCCGGCAGGTATCGGACGTTTCGGGATCACTGTGGCGAGGGCGCAGCAGCGACCTGGCATGGGTCTATGTGCGCATCCGCTGGAGCGATGAGGTGTGACCTGCGGCGAGTAACGGTAGTGCAACGAAGGAGCAGAGGTTATGGAAGGTGAGCTGAAAGCATTCGTCGAGTCCCTTGAGCGCAACATGACCCCGGAGGACGTTATTACGCTCGAAGCATGCATGGATTGCAAGCTGTGCGGTCATGCGTGCGCCTGGTACCTCGCAACCGGCGATGAGAAGCTCCACCCGACCTACAAGACCAAACTCATTCGCGATGTGTACCACTCGTACATGACCCTGGAGGGCCGTGTCGCCACCGCGCTCGGGCTGCGCAAGGCGCCGACGCTTGAGGATGTGCGCGAGCGCATGCAGTCGTTCTGGCAGTGTACGGCCTGTGGCCGGTGCACCCTGACCTGCCCGCTCGGATTGAGCACCCGGCGCGTGGTGCGCCTGGGTCGGGCGGCCTATACTGACGCCGGTCTCAGCCGCGCCAATCCTACGATCAAGTCCATCATCGAGAATACCGAAAATCTGAGGCACAGCTTCGGGTTGACCATCCCGCAGGTCATCGGGCGTGTCGGGCTGTTTCTCCAGAATGAGGGCATCGAGGTGCCCGTGGAGGTGCACGGCGCCGATCTGCTCTTCGTCTGCCCGGCGGCCGGCAACACCAAGATCCCCGACTATGGGATCAAGATGGTCAAGATCCTCAATGCGGCAGGCGTGAGCTACACGGTCTCGCCGCGCGTCGTTGACACCGGCACCGAGATTGACCACATCGCCGTGCATCACAAACTGTCACGAGTGATGTTGGAGGAGTGGGAAGCAGAGGCGGATCGGCTGGGCGTGAAGCAGATCCTGCTGGTGGAGTGCGGGTGCGATGTGCGCACCCTCTATGCCGAGGCCTCAGAGGCCCTTGGGCGACCGCTCAAGTACCCGGTGGTCAGCGTGGACGCGCTGATGCTGGAGCTGATCAAAGATGGCCGCCTGCCGGTCGAACCGTTGAACACCCGCATCACCCTGCACGACCCCTGCTACGCCACGCGCCTCTCCGGTCTGGGGGAGATCTTCCGCGAGATCCTGAGCTACGTCACCACCGATTTCGTGGAGATGACGCCCAACCGCGAGTACAACTACTGCTGCAACGGCGGCGCGGGCGGTATGCGCCTGCCCGAGAACACCGAGCTGCGGCGCAAGATCTCAGTGTTGAAGGCCAACCAGATCAAGCTCACGGGCGCGGAGCTTGTGACAACGCCCTGCGTGGTCTGCTCGCTGTCGCTGGAGGACACCTGCAACGTCTACGGGCTGGCGCAGCCGGGCGAGCGCATGGTGCAGGTGCTGTTCGAGGTGGTCTACGACGCAATGGAGCAGGCCCTGGCCCGCCGCGGCGAGCTTGACCGCATGTACATGCCCGCCGAGTTGATCGGACGCGACCCGGACTTCTTCGACGCTCACAGCATCGGGGGCCGCATGGCGATGCTGGCGCACCTGCCTGACTTTGACAAGTTGGTGGACTGGCTGGAGCAGGACCCGATCGTCAAGCGCTTCGCCGCCACGCATCCCAGCGTGATGGATCAACTGCGTGGCCTGCGGGAGCTGGCCGAGTGTCCGAATTGCTGACAGGGGAAGGAGGCCCCGCGATGCTCATCACTCTTCTGGACATCGTTGCGCCCATCGTCTTTACGATCTTTCTCGTCGGTCTGGGATTGCGCCTGGGGCGCCTGCTCAAGGCCCTGCTGTTTCGCCAGCACTTCCGGGGCGTGACGCCGAACTTCATCGGCGCCCCGCCGCGCATGCCGCTGGGCGCAGCGCTCAAGGCGGTGCTGATCGGCCCGTTCGCCCACTTCCATCGCAAATCCAATTCGCTCTGGGGCTACGGGCTGATCGCCTATCACATCGCCATCATCACCGAGGTCACCGGCTATACGCTCTCGGCACTGATCCTGGGGGCGCGCCTGCTGGCAGGCCAGCCCGTGCCCGACGTGGCCCGGCACCTGGAACACAGCTACAACACCAGCCCCTCCAACCTGCTGGCGATCATCTTCGGCAACGGCGAGGCGCTACAGTCGCACTTCCTCTTCGGCAGCCTGGCGCCGGTCTTCGTCGGCGTGACCTGGGTGGCGGTCGGGTTTGCCGTGGTCGGGAACATGGCCCTGATGATCACCCTGCTGCTGCGGCGCAGCTCGGCTATCGTCTCGGATATGGATGAGGCGTCGCGAGGGGTGCGCGTGGCCGGTCGCCGGCCCTGGGACCGCATGCTCGTCCGGACGCTGATCTTCTGCATCATCTGGACGGAGCTGTTCGCGCGGCTGGAACTCGTGCCGGGGATCGTGTTCGTGCACGCCGCGCTGGGCCTGGCGCTCTTCACGCTCTTCCCCTTCACCTACCTCTTCCATATAGTGTATGGGTTCTTCGCCATCGCCGTGGCGACCCGCCGGCGGATGGTGGGGACGATTGCGTAGGTGTGGAGGTGTGGAGGTGTGGAGGTGTGGAGGTGTGGAGGTGTAGAGATGTAGAGGTGTGGAGATGTAGAGGTGCGGAGATATCCGAATTGCAGGTATCCTCTCCACTCCACAGCTCCACACCTCTACACCTCCACACCACCCTACGCTCCCGGGGCAGGTTGCTTCGACTCCGCCAGGAGCTGGCGCAGCACATACTGCAAGATGCCGCCGTGGACGTAGTACTGCAGTTCCTGGGGAGTATCAATCCGCGCGATCACCTCGAAGGTCTTCACCGTGTCATTATCTCCAGTGGCGCGCACCGTAAGCGTCCGCCCACCGGCGAACCCTAAGGCCACGGCCTCCTTGAGGCCGAGAACATCGTAGACCTCGCGGCCGGTCAGGCCGAGGCTTTCGGCGCTCTCCCCCGGCTTGAATTGCAGCGGCAGGATGCCCATGCCAACCAGGTTCGAGCGATGGATGCGCTCGAAGCTCTCGGCGATCACCGCTTTGACGCCCTGGAGATACGGCCCTTTAGCGGCCCAGTCGCGGCTGGAGCCGGAGCCATACTCCTTGCCGGCGATGACCAGCAGCGGCGTTCCGTCGGCCTGGTAGCGCATGGCGGCGTCGTAGATGGAGAGGATCTCGCCGGTGGGCAGGTAGGGAGCAAAGCCCCCCTCGGTTCCGGGCGCCAGGCGATTCCGCAGGCGCACATTGGCGAAGGTGCCGCGCACCATCACCTCGTGGTTGCCGCGGCGTGATCCGTAGCTGTTGAAGTCTTTTGGTTCAACGCCGCGTTCGATCAGGTAGCGGCCGGCGGGTGAACTGGCTTTGATGCTCCCCGCGGGCGAGATGTGGTCGGTGGTGATGCTATCGCCAAGCAACGCCAGCACCCGCGCACCCTCAATCTCGGGCACGTGCGCGGGCGGCTCCTCCGGCATGTGATCGAAATAGGGCGGCCGCCGCACATAGGTGCTCTGCGGGTCCCAGACGAAGCGATCGCCGGCCGGCACGTCCAGGTTCTCCCAGTGCTCGTCGCCGACAAAAATCTGCGCGTAGCTGCGCTGGAACATTTCCGACTGGATCGCCGCGTCAATCGTCTCCTGGATCTCGGCATGGCTCGGCCAGATATCTCGGAGGAACACCGGCTCGCCATCGGCGCCCACGCCCAGGGGCTCGCTGGTCAGGTCAATATCAATGCGCCCGGCCAGGGCAAAGGCCACCACCAGCGGCGGACTCATCAAGAAGTTGGCCTTCACCTCTGACTGCACCCGGCCCTCAAAGTTGCGGTTCCCCGACAGCACCGACGCGACTACCAGATTGCCCTGCTCGACCGCCTGGGAGACCGGCTGGGGCAAGGGGCCTGAGTTGCCGATGCAGGTGGTGCATCCGTAGCCGACGGTGTTGAAGCGCAACTGATTGAGGTAGGGGGTCAATCCGGCGCGATCAAGGTACTCGGTCACTACTTTGGAGCCGGGGGCAAGCGAAGTCTTGACCCAGGGCTTGACGCGCAGGCCTTTCTCGACGGCCTTTCTGGCCAGGAGGCCGGCGCCGATCATCACCGAGGGGTTGGAAGTGTTGGTGCAACTGGTGATAGCGGCAATGACTACCGAACCGTGGCCCAACTCCACCGTCTCGCCATCAATGATGCAGGGCACGCGCGTCTGCAACGCAGCGGGATCAACCTCGCCTCTGGGGCTAAGGATGCCAGGCAGCGCGCCAGCGAACACCGGACCGATCTTGCTCAACGCCACGCGATCCTGGGGGCGGCGGGGGCCGGCGACACTCGGCTCGACGCTGCCAAGATCCAGCTCCAGGACATCGGAGTACTCGGCGTCGGGCGTATACTCATCGTGGAAGAGGCCCTGGGCCTTGAAGTACGCCTCCACCAGAGCGACTCGCTCGGGGGAGCGACCGGAGAAGCGCAGGTAGCGCAGGGTCTCGGCGTCTACCGGGAAGATGCCGCAGGTGGCGCCGTACTCGGGGGCCATATTGGCGATAGTGGCGCGATCAGCCAGGGAGAGGGCGGCAAGGCCGGGGCCAAAGAACTCCACGAACTTGCCCACCACGCCCTTCTGGCGCAGCATCTGGGTCACGGTGAGCACCAGGTCGGTGGCGGTAGCGCCCTCGGACAGGGCGCCGTAGAGCTTGAAGCCGACCACCTGGGGAATAAGCATCGAGACCGGCTGGCCGAGCATCGCCGCCTCGGCTTCGATGCCGCCAACACCCCAGCCGAGCACGCCAAGGCCGTTGATCATCGTCGTGTGGCTATCAGTGCCGACCAGGGTATCGGGATAGGCCTGCACCGGGCCGGTAGCGCGGGGGTTCTCGTCGCTGGTAAAGACCACGCGGGCCAGGTACTCCAGATTCACCTGATGCACGATTCCGTTGCCCGGGGGCACAACCTTGAAGTTCTGGAAGGCGGTCTGGCCCCAGCGCAGGAAGGCATAGCGCTCCCGGTTGCGCTCAAACTCCAGCTCGCGGTTGATCAACACGGCCGCCTCGGTGCCATAGGCGTCCACCTGCACCGAGTGGTCAATCACCAGTTCCACGGGTTGCAGGGGATTGATGAGCGCCGGATCGCCGCCCATGTCAGCCATCGCGTCGCGCATAGCCGCCAGGTCAACCACACAGGGCACGCCGGTAAAATCCTGCAAAATGACGCGCGCGGGGGTGAAGGCCACTTCCCGCTCCGGCTCGGCCCGCGGGTCCCAGTTAGCAAGAGCGAGGACATCATCGGCGGTCACGGTGCGGCCATTTTCGGTGCGCAGCAGGTTTTCAAGCAGAATCCGGAGACTGAAGGGCAGGCGCTCGAGGGTTACCCCGTGCCGCGCCAGGCTATCAAGCCGATAGATCTCATATTCTTTACCGCCAACCCGAAGCGTGGAGCGAGCGCCAAAACTGTTGTTCATCGGGAGTCTCCTACCATAATCAAGAGTGGCTGAAGAAGTACGGGAAAACCGGGTTTCCCCATGCCCCCTCCCCCCGCCGAATGGGAGGGCGCCTGCGGCCCCAGGGCCGGCTGGAGGAGCGCCGGGGCCGCATCTCCTCGCTCAACGGAGGCGAAGCCGCCCGGAAGCCGCGTGGCTATGCAATGCGATCAGCTATCCCGGATTATAACACGCCGCCAGGCTTGACCTCGACCAGGCATTACCCGCTGGTGATCGAGGCCAACTGCCCAGCGCCCTCGGCGCGCAATACTTCCATCAGCCGGGTCATAAAGCGCAGATTATGGATAGTGGCCAGGCGCAGGTACAACGTTTCGCCGGACCGGTGCAGGTGGTGGAGGTAGCCGAGGGTATAGTGACGGCAGGTGTAACAGTCACACGCTGGCGAGACAGGCGCGGTCGCCTTGACGAACTTCTTATCGGCGACATAGATCGTCTCGAACCAGCGTCCGGCGAGGCGGAACCCCGGCGCGGACGGGTCGGCGCCGAAGGCGTAGAGGCGGCCCGCTCGGGCATCGCGAGTGGGAAGGGCGCTATCGAAGAGCTGATAGCCCATACGGGCGCAGGCCACCACGTTTTCGGGATGGCCCACGCCGAGGGCATGCATCGGCAGGTGGGGAGGGATCAACTGGCGCGTCGCGCGCAGCACCTCGTGCAAGAGGTTGCCCTGCGCGTCGAGGGGCCAGCCGCCAAAGCCATACCCATCAAAATCGAGTTCCAGCAGCGCCTCGGCGCAACGGCGCCGCAGCGTCAGATCGCCGCCGCCCTGCACCACGCCGAAGAGCAGCGGACGCGCGGCGCCCAGACGGCGCTGGCGCATCTGGCGGTCGAACTCATCGCGGCAGCGCCGCGCCCAGCGGATCGTTCGCTCAACCGCCGCGCGTTGTTCATCCGCTGGCGCATCCACGTGGGTGCAATCATCCAGGCACATTACCACATCGGCGCCATAGGCCAGTTGCAATTGCACGCTCTTCTCAGGGGTAAGTTTGAAGGGGCGCTCGGCCCCCTCGGGCCGGAAAGTCAGCCCCTCATCGCTGAGGCGCCCGGCCCCCGGGTGCTGGCGGATCAGCGAATAGGCCTGAAACCCGCCCGAATCGGTCATAATCGGCCCGTCCCAGGCCGCCATGCGATGCAACCCGCCGAGGGCTGTCACGGTCGAAGAGCCGGGACGTTGCATGAGGTGGAACACGTTCATCACCAGCGCCGCAACCCCTGCCTCGCGCAGGTCGCGCGCGTCCACTGCACGGACGACGCCAAGGGTGGCATCGGGCAAGAAGGCGGGGAGGGCCAGCGGACCGTGATTCAGCAGGAGGGTAGTAATCATACCTGAGCGAGGGGAAGATTCTTCGCGCCGACTTTCACCAAAATGACTTAACAAAAATCAACTTATGGTGTAAAATGTAATACAATCTTTTATCGGTCCTGGCGTCCGAAAAAGATCGCCGCTGCCGGGCAAACTTAGTATGCGAGAATAATGCTCGTGCACGGCAGTTTTTGACCCGCAGGCCAAGAAAGGGACAAAAAGACGCACCAGGAGTCGGTTTTGGGCGACTTTGGTCCCTGTTTCCACTGGATAAGCCGCAAGGATTGAATAATTCAGGAGGGTGTCGTGGTCGATCTGAAGAAGTATACGTTGGACGTTGACCTGAAGCAGGGTGTCGTGCCAATCTCAAAGGCCGCCTCCTCGCTGGCAGCGTTGATTAAGCGTTCGCGGGCCAACCACCAGCCGATCATCGTCACGCAGAAGGGCTACCCTACGGGCGTGATTCTCGATGTGGAGCTGTTTACTGCGCTGCGCCAGCTCGCCGATCTCCACCTGCAGCAGGAGGAGGCGAACGGCGGGAGCGAGACGCCAGCGGAGAGCTGAGAAGGGCTGCAACGCTTCAGACCTCCCTGCTGGCAGGGATGGGGAAAGCGAGTTTCCCCATCCCTGGTTTGATTCTTTTACGGCAGCGGCCTCCCTCCTTAATGGCAGCAGGAATATCGTTCTCCCGGAAGGGCGACGCCCTGCCAGATGCTCCCATTCCTGGCCTGTTTGCACGTTAGAAACCCTTACAGCCGCCCCCTCCGGTAGCCGCACGTTCATGCCAGTATAGCGCACCTTTGCCCGGCGCGCCGCACTCGAACGCGGATGCCTGGTGAAAAGACCGGAATGCTCCTTCCAATCCGATCATTCCAGCGGATCGAACCGATGGAAACACCGTGCAGGAGCAGTCTATGACATACCACTGGTCAATTCAGGGCAACCAGGCCATTATAATGGGCATGCCTGTTTCGCCCGCGCCCGCATTACGGTAGAGTCGATTCTGACCAGAGTCGCCGCCAGCGAAACCATCGAGCAACTGCTTGCCGCCCATCCCCATTTAACCACAGAGGCGCCTCAGACAGCGCTCGCCTTTGCTGCGGAGGCCCTACGGGCCAATACTCTCTATCCAATGACCGATCAAAGGGTACATCATCCGGGAGTATCAGCGCCGAGAAAGTGTCAGTATGGCCAGTAAAGTTACACAACAGGAGTAATACTGAATGGGCAAGCTGGCGAATATACTTCGAGAAAAGGAATTACATCCAGATATCGCTATTCGTGTGATCGACAGGTTTGATCACGATTTTCTAGACGACGCCATCTTAAACGCTTATAAAGTTATAGAAGAAAAACTCCGCGCAATCATGGGATCTTTTGATTCTGATGCAATGGAACTAATAAAACAGGCTTTTCACCCCAATACGGGATTTTTAACAGATCCGCGCTTATGGCCTTCCGAAAAGGAGGGAATACACCAATTATTTCGCGGGGCTTTCCTGACTTACCGAGACAGTTCTGCACATAGATATACACTCATCAATCCTGATGAAGCATGTGACGCCATTATTATTTTGCCAATCGAGTGTATATTATAGTGGATAAATGCTACAAAAATAAAACCGCTTTTTTAAATATACACGCTCCAACCTCAGCCCTGGCATACCCAAAAATCGACTCTAATAGCGAAAAATCGCTTCTTGATGTTGACAATGACGGTCAGGATGAAATACTGGCAAGAGTGCGTTATGTGTATCGTTGGAACTCCTTACGAGGATCATTTGATCTTATACATAGAGAATTCTTGTATATAGGGGGCAGGTAAAAACATTGCGCACCGGCAAGCGCCAGCATTCCCCAGAAACTGTTCGAGTCCGTACCATTAATCTCTCTGATCACCGTACAACTGCTCGCCAGAGAGGAGCACAGGGTTGTATGCATTACCACATCGTGTTCCCGACGCTGTTGCTGATTGCCGCCTTCGGCTGTATCGTCCTGATGATCCGTTCCGCCTTCAAGGAGACGACCCACCTTGCCACCGGCGTCGTCGATACTGAACGCTGGGTTACGGCGTATGCGGGATTTGCTTTCGTAGCGGGTATTGCCGTGCTATCCGTGTGGATTGGGGTCTCGTACAGTCTCTGGCTGACCCCCATCCTGCTGATCGGAGGATCAGCGCCAGCGCTCATTTCGATCGTGCTTGAAGCAAGCAGCCTCAACTCGCGACCGCGCCGATGGGGCCGGCATCTATTCTTCTTTGTTACTGGCGTGGCGGTGGTTCTCGCCTCCTGGCCCCTCGTTTTCAAGATTCTTTTTACGTTGGCCCACACGATGCCGCGCTAACGCTATGGCGGACTCTGGATCGGGCGCGGCGCGTCCGGAGGCAATCGGCGTCGTGCCAATCCCGGAATAGGTCGCCTGGGCCTTGCACCAAGATCCCGCTCTTACTCCCACCGCCCACGGCTGATCACCCGGCGGATGAGCGCCCGCCGCAACGCCCCGATCGCTTCGGCGGGGGGCAGGGGGTCCGGACGCCCGCGGTAACGCTCACCGGCGTAGGCGCGGGCAATGGCGCGAATGGTATGGCGATGCGCGGGCAGGGCCGCTCCGAGAGCTTCGGCATACTCCTCAGGGGTCTGTGAGGGACGCTGGGGTAGTCCGCCCCAGCCGGCCAGGAGGGCCATGCCCGCATAGGTTGCCGCGACGGCCCCCAGCCCCCGCGTTTCGCGGCGCCATACCCCGTACAGCGTTCCTGCGCCCAGCGCGGCAATCGCCAGCGCCACGCCGATGAGCGGCAGACCGCGGGGTGCGCCGCCCTGCACCTGCACGATGACCGGGGCGCGGCTCGGCTCTAACCCTTCGTCAAGCTCCTCGATCAGGTCGCGGGTGTCGCGGGGCGCGACGCCGCTTGCCGTCGTGTCCGCGGCGTCCTCGCCGAAGGCGCCGGTCAGCGGGCGCTGTGGCGGGCTGGTGTAGGCCGCTGGGGTCGGCTCGAAGCGCTCCCAGCCGAAGCCGGGAAAGTAGACTTCGGGCCAGCTATGGGCCACGCTCTCGCGCACCACGTAGACTCCCCGTTCGACATCAAATTCGCCCCCGGCGTAGCCGCGCACCCAGCGGGCGGGGATGCCCTGCGAGCGTAACATCACCACCATGGCCGAAGCGAAATAGTCGCAGTAGCCCTCGCGCTGCTCGAAGAGGAACCAGTCTACCAGATCTCTGCCGGCGGGCGGGGTGGCGATGCTCTCGTTGTAACGCAAGGTGCGCAGGTAGTCCTGAATGACCACGGCCTGATCGTAGGCGGTGAGCGCGCCAGCTTCACTCACCAGTCGGGCGGCCAGTTCGCGGGTGCGCGGGGTGACGCTGTCGGGCAACTGCAGGTAGCGCTCGCGCACCCAGCGGGGGTAGTCATCGCCAGCGGCGCGCAGGCTGCTGATGTCGGCGAAGGAGACCAGGGCGGTGACGCTGTAGGTTGTCCCGGCGCTGAGGCGCTGACGGGCGACGATGAGCGCGCTATCGTCGAAATTGGGCCGGGCGGCGCCGCTCTCGTCGAGGAGATAGTTGTGTTCCACCAGCGCCGGCAGACTGAGGCTCCGCGCTGCGCCGCCGACCACCACCAGGTCATCCAGGCGATCCCTGGCCAGCGTAACCGTCTGGGTGATCTCGCGCCGCCCGCGTAGATCGGCGAGGGGAATGGGTTCATTGGCGGCGCGGGGGGTGCGGGCCTGTTCGGGGGTGGCGGCGCCAAGGGTGGCGCGAGCCTGTTCGCCGGTGGTGTTTTCCCACCTGGCCCCGTCGTAGCGGTCGAAGGCCACGGCGCGCCAGTACTCGTAGCGCATGGAGCGCACGGTCATCACCACCTCGTCGCCGAGGCGCCGCGCCCCGCCCAGGGCCGCGCCACGGGAGGTAAAGGCCCCGCTGCCGGCGCCCGGCGGGGCGCTGATGGTGCTGAACATATCTTCCCACTGCTCGCGGGCCAGGCGGACGGGGCTGCTCAACACCGCCCAGGTGCGCGTGGCCCGATCCACCGATACGCTGCCGGGCAACAGCGCGGTGAGGGCAATCAGCGCCGCGCAGACCAGGGTCGCGGACCAGAGCACATGGACCGGCAGCAGATCGGGATGCTCGATCTGCCAGGCATCCCAGAACGCCAGGCGCTGGCGCATGTTCTGATACACTAGCAGCAGCAGCGCGGCCCCAAGGAAAATGAAGAAAGCCGTCGTCGGCTTGGGCTGGACATAGGTGTAGTTGACCAGGGCGATGGTCGCGTTCATAATGATCGGACGCCAGACCTGGCCCTCGCGCAGCACGGCCCAGGCCGTGCCATAGGCCAGCCCCCAGCAGAGCAGGCAGAGGGCCAGCACGTAGAGAGCGATATCCTCGCCACGCCCGCCTGAACTGAGAACGCGCGCCCAGATCAGCCCGCGAATGAGCAGATCGGTGGCCCGGTCGCGCCAGGTCAGCAGGCGCTCGTCGAGCAAGGGGGCCAGGGCATGCACGACCCAGGTGAGCGCCAGAGCCGCGCTGAGAAGGTGGGCGACCCAGCGGGGCAGCCAGGGCAGCCCGGCAAAGACGACTCCGCACAGCAGGCCGAGGAGGGCCATGGGCCGCAGCGCCTCCAGGCCAGGCGCCCAGCCCGACACCGAGAGCGCGTACACGACCGAGCCGGTCATCAGCAGGATCAGCAGCGCGCCGGGGAGCAGCGCGCCCAGGGTGCACGCCGGGCCTGGCGCGGGAGATGGGTGGGTTCCGGCTGCCATAGGTGAGTTGATGTCAACAATAGCTGTTCGGAGGGGTACGGGGAAACCGGGTTTCCCCATCCCCCGGCCCGACGGTAGGGCGCCGGCGGCCCCGCCACCGGTCAGGGACATGGGGAAACCGGGTTTCGCTACTCCGCTGTCATCCGGACAGCCCAACCGAGATGGTCAGGTCCACAGGATTGGCATCTTCCCACGACCCCATCTTACCCGTGCCGCTCACCGAAGGTAAACAGGCGCCCGGCGTTCGCCCACACCTGAGCGGCCACGTAGGCCAGCAGCTCATTGCGCAGTGCAGCGAGTCGCTCGACCACCAGGCGCACATAGGCAGGTTCATTGCGCTGGCCGCGGTAGGGGTTGGGAGACAGATAAGGGCTATCGGTTTCGGTCAGCAGCATAGCGAGCGGCGCCTGCCGGGCGACCTGGTGCAGGGCGGCGGCTTTGGCATAGGTCAGGGTTCCGCTGAACGAGAGCATGAAGCCGATGTCGAGGCAGGCCTGCGCATAGGCCCAGTCGCCGGAGAAGGCATGCATCACCCCGGTCTGGCCGCGGGCCGCGTCGGCGAGGATGCGCAGTGTATCGGCCTGCGCGTCGCGGCTGTGGATCACCACCGGCAACCCCAGGTTGCGAGCAAGGGCGAGCTGGGCGCGAAAGACCTCCTCCTGGGTGGCGGGGGGAACGCGCATCCAGTAGTAGTCGAGACCGATCTCGCCGATGGCGACCACCTTCGGATGCGCGGCCAGGGCGCGCACCTGCTCCAGATAGTCGGGCGGGGCCTCGTGGATGTGATTGGGCTGCAGGCCAACCACGGCGTAGATGGCGGGATGGCGTTCAGCCAGGGCCACCGCGGCCCGGGAGGAGGGCAGGTCGTAGCCGATTTCGATCATGCGAGCCACGCCAGCGGCCCGGGCGCGGGCGATCACCGCCTCACGATCCTCGTCAAACTGGCTCATCGCCAGGTGGGCGTGCGTATCAATCAACAGTGGCGCGTCACTCATAGCGCCGGCATTGTAGCACATCGGAGCGCGCTGCCGGGGGGCAGAGAAAGAGAAAACTGAGGGCTGATGGGGTCCAACGAACAATCGCTGTGTCACCGCTTTTCCCGCTGGCAGGGGCGAGAGGAAACCTGGCGTCCCCACCTCCCTGCATCCTGCCCTGGGCGGGTCTCGTCCGCTCTCCTCCGCCCGCAGGGGCGGGGTGAACCCTGGTTGCCCCGCATCCCTTCAACCCGCGCCGGGCGGGCCGCGCCCCCCACCCCTGCCGGCAGAGGCGTGGGGAAACCAGGTTTCCCCACATCCTCCAACCGGCTTTGAAAAAGCATCTATGCAAGTAGATAAAGCGCGGAAGCGTTGTACAATGAGGGGCGCATGAGAAAGTTGGCACAGGCAAGCCTACGATGAACGTAGGATCAGGAAGGTAACGGGGATGGCCCGTCGAAACGGCAGCCAGGAGTTCGCAGTGATCGGCCTGGGGCGCTTCGGCAGCGCCGTGGCCCTGAATCTCATCGAGCGCGGCTACACGGTGCTGGGAATTGACCGCGACCCCGAAATTGTTCAGAAACTGGCCGACCGTATCACCCAGATCGTAGCCCTGGACTCCACGAACGAAGACGCCCTGCGCGCCGTGGACATCACCTCCTTTGAAACCGTGGTGGTGGCGATCGGCACGCACTTTGAAAACAATCTAATGACCACGGTGACGCTGAAAAGCATGGGCGTGAAACGGGTGGTCTGCAAGGCGGTCAGTGAGCGCCAGCAGCAGATCCTGCTGCGCGTCGGCGCGGACCAGGTGGTGCTGCCCGAACACGAGGCAGGCGCCCGGCTGGCATGGCGCCTGGCCGAGCCGCGAGTGCTTGATCATCTTGACCTGGGTTCGGGCTTCAGCGTGGCCGAGGTGCGTGTGCCGAACTGGCTGGTGGGCCAGTCGCTTATGACCAGCGGGTTGCGTAAACGCTTCGGCATCAACGTGCTGGCGATCAAGCGCGGCTCGCAGATGTTCGTCACTCCCTCCGCCGACATGGTGTTCGCGCGTGATGATATGATCCTGGTGATCGGTTCGGATCAGTCCATCAGCAGCTTTTGCAACCAGGCCAGATAAATGCGGATCGCTCGCGGTCAACTGGCCCGATCGGGGCGCGTTCCGGCCGGCGCAACCCGGCGACCCCTGCGCCCGGCGCCACGCATTGTGGGCGGGCTGGCCCTGCTGGTCAGCCTGGGCACCCTCTTGCTGATGCTGCCAGTATCCGGCCGCGAGCGCCCTCTGGCCTGGAACGACGCTTTATTCACCGCCGTTTCGGCCCTGAGCGTCACGGGGCTGTCAACCATCACCGCGTCGCAGGATCTCTCGCTGGTGGGCCAGATTCTGCTCCTGACCGGCATTCAGGTCGGCGGCGTCGGGTTCATGGTTGTCGCGGTGGTGATCCTGCGGCTGCTGGGACGGCGCATCGGCCTGACCGAACGCGTGGCGCTGAGCGACTCGCTGGGCCTGCTCTCACCCGCGGCGATCGTTTCGCTCACCAAGCGGGTGCTGACCACCGTGCTGCTGTTCGAGGGCCTGGGCGCGCTGCTGCTCTACCTGCACTGGCGCACCGACGAGCGCCTTAGCGAGTGGCAGGCGCTCTTTTATGCCATCTTCCACGCCGTCTCGGCCTTCTGCAATGCCGGTTTCGATCTCTTCACCGGCACGCCCGGCTTTCCCGAAGGCATTCCACGCGACAATCTCACCCTGGCGATCATGGGCACGCTGATCTTCATCGGCGGCCTGGGGATTCCCGTCATCGCCGACCTGCTGACCTACTATCGCGAGCGACGCCTGTCGCTGCACACGCGCCTGACGCTGATCGTGGTCTCCTTCCTGGTCGTGGGCGGCACACTTGGCTTCTGGGTCGCCGAGATCCGCAGCACGGGCGCCCTCGCCGGAGAGAACCCCCTGCGCGCCCTGCTGATCTGCCTGTTCCAGTCAGTATCGGCGCGCACCGCCGGCTTTGTGGGCATCGCTCATTTCGACGAACTGAGCGCCCCGAGCCAGTTGCTCATGATCACGCTGATGTTCATCGGCTGCGCCCCCGCGTCAATGGGTGGCGGCATTACCACCGGCACCTTCGCGATTATGACCATCTCGTTGTGGAGCTACGCCCGCGGGCTGCCCACGGCCCAGTTCGGCGGGCGCTCGCTGGCGGCGGGCACCTCGCGCAAGGCGGGGGCGGTGTTGACCATCAGCCTGCTGGTTACTCTGCTGGCGTCATGGCTGATAGCCATGACCCACGACTCGCCCCTGGAGCCGGTGGTCTTCGAAGTGGTCTCGGCTTTTGCCACCTGCGGCCTGAGCCTGGGCCTGACCACGGAGTTGAACCTGTTCGGGCAACTGGTGATCTGCCTGGTGATGTTCTGGGGGCGCCTGGGCGCGCTGACCATCGTCGTCGCCATCGCCGGGCAGCAACGGCGCACTCAACTGGTGCAGTATCCAGAGGAGCAGATTCTGATCGGCTAAGGGAGTTTTGGATTTTGGATTTTGGATTTTGGATTGGGGTATGAAGAGGCGGTTGATGGCGTGGTAACGTCTGAACCGGCGTGCTGGAACCGCGCCGGATTGGGCGCGAGCGCCCGTGCTACAATGAACGGGCAGCACAGCCGGCGAACCCGCTCGTGGGGCGGTTCGCGAACCGCCTCTGTCAACCTTGAGCTCCCCTGTCGGTCTGGGAGGGCCGCACCCTCCTGAGCATTCTCTTTTCATCTCAATCGTGGCATACAGGTTTCTATGGAAACCAGGTTTGCCATATGAGAGAAAGCCGCGGCTCGACGATCATTCCGATGCTGGGCGGCGGGTTTCTATGGGAACCAGGTTTGCCATATGAGAGAAAGAAAGGCAATTCCCGTGAGCGAGAGCGTCTACGATGTGGTGATCATCGGCTCGGGGCCGGGCGGCTATGTCGCCGCGGTGCGGGCCAGCCAGTTGGGAATGCGCGTGGCGCTGGTCGAGGCAGGTCAACTCGGCGGCGTGTGTCTGAACGTCGGCTGCATTCCCACCAAGGCGTTATTGCACAGCGCGGACCTGCTCGACGAGGTGCGCGAAGGAAAACGCTTCGGCATCAACGTCGAGGGGCTTAGCTTCGACCTCGGCGGCGCGATGCAGCATAAAGACGCCGTGGTCAAGGCCAGCACCGACGGCGTGAGTTACCTGATGAAGAAGAACAAGGTCGAGGTGGTAGCCGGTTGGGGACGGCTGGCAGGGCGCGGTCAAGTGCACGTGCGTCTGAACGAGGGCGGCGAGCGCACCCTGACCGGCAAGCAGATCATCGTGGCGACCGGGGCGCGTCCGCGACCGTTTCCCGGCGTAGAGTTCGACGGGCAGCGGGTGCTCTCCTCCACCGATGCGCTGCGGCTCACTGCCGTGCCGGAGAGCCTGCTGGCGATCGGCGCGGGGGCGATCGGGGTGGAGTTCGCCTCGATGTACCGCGCCTTCGGGGCCGAGGTGACCCTGGTTGAGGCGCTGCCGCGCATCGTGCCCAACGAAGACGAAGAGGTCTCCGCCGAACTGGCTAAAGCGTTCCAGCGCCGGGGGATCAAGACGCTGGCCGGAGCCCGCGTGGAGAGCATTGACGCCGGCGGGGAGCAGGTGGTTGTTACGCTTATCGATGCTGGCGGCAAGGCCCGGCAGATCGCCGTGGAGAAGCTCCTGGTCGCCATCGGCATTACGCCGAACACTGAGAACATCGGCCTGGAAGAGGCCGGCGTGAAGCGCAACGCCCGCGGATTCATCGAGACCGACGGCTACATGCGCGCCGCCGAGGGGATCTACGCCATTGGCGACTGCGTGGCGGCCACGCCCTGGCTGGCCCACAAGGCCAGCGCCGAAGGCATCCTGGCGGTCGAGCACATCGCCGGGCTGCACGTGACGCCGCTGGATTACCGCAAGATCCCTGCCTGCACGTACTGCAACCCTGAGATCGCCAGCGTCGGCCTGACCGAGGCCCAGGCGAAGGAGCAGGGCTACCAGGTGAAGGTGGGGCGCTTCCCCTTCTCGGCCAACGGCAAGGCGCGGGTGCTCGGCCAGAGCCGCTTCGGGTTCGTCAAGGTCGTTGCTGACCAGCAGTACGGCGAGATCCTGGGCGTGCACCTGATCGGCCCCCGCGTCACCGAGATAATTGGCGAAGGAGGGCTGGCCCTGACCCACGAGGCCACCGGCGAGAGCCTGGTGCAGACCATCCATGCGCACCCGACGCTGCACGAAGCCATCGGCGAGGCCGCCCACGCCCTGGCGCATGGCGCGGCGCTGCATCTCTAGGGTTGTATGAACTGTGGAGGTGTGGAGGTGTGGAGGTGTGGAGGTGGGGGGACTTTGGACGAGGTTGCGCCGAACCATACAACACAGGTCTGTGCACCACAGCCTTCTCTACGCCGCTGCGTACCGACAGCGATCCGGTACGACTGAGCGCAACCTGCGTATTACACCTCCACATCTCTACACCTCTACATCTCCACACTTCCACATCTCCACACCCCCCTAGAACGCGACTCCTCTGACGCCCTCCGCCTCCTGACGCATCAAGGCCCACAGGGCGGCAACATCGGCATGGGTGGTCGGCTCGGCGCCGATGCTCACCCGGCACATCCAGCGCCCATCGAGCACCGCCGGGGTCAGGAAGGCCGCGCCTGAGGCGTTGATCCGCCCGACCCAGTCGAGGGTGTGGCGATCAAGGGCCTCGCCTTCCAGCCCGGGCGGCTCGTGGCGCACACAGACCGTTTGCAGGTGCACCGTATTGAGCAGGCGCCATGCCGGGGTCGCGCGAACCTGGTCGGCGAGCCACCGGGCAGCGGCCAGATCGCGGCGCAGGCGGGCGCGCAGGGCTTCCACCCCCTCCAGACGCAGCAGGAACCACAGCTTGAGGGCGCGGAAGCGCCGCCCCAGCGGAATGCCCCAGTCGCGGAAGTTGGTCACCGTCCCGTCGGTCGCGGTCTGCAAATAGCTGGGGTTGGTGGACATCACCCGGATCAGGTGTTGCGCATCGCGCACGTAAAAGAGTGAACAATCGAAGGCCGCGCCGAGCCACTTGTGGGGATTGAGCACCAGACTGTCGGCCCCCTCAATGCCCTGCCACATCCAGCGGCACTCGGGCAGGATGAGCGCCGAGCCGGCCATCGCCGCGTCCACGTGCAGCCACAGGCCGCGCTCCTGGCAGATGGCGGCAATCGGCTCCAGCGGGTCGAACCCGGTGGTGGCCGTCGTGCCGCTTGTCGCCACGACGGCGCAGGGCCGGCGGCCATAGGTCAGGTCGGCGACGATCTCATCGGCCAGCAGATCCACGCGCATCGCGTGGCGCTCGTCGGTGGGGATGATCCGCAGGTTCGAACGCCCGAAGCCGGCGAGCAGCACGGCTTTCTCCACTGAACTGTGGCTCTCGGCTGAAGCATAGACAGTCAGGGGCAACTCCTCGGCCTGTAGACCGCCGCGGGTCTGGCTGTAACTGGTGCTACGCTCGCGGGCGCAGAGAAGCGCCACCAGGGTCGCAGTGCTGGCCGTGTCGTAGATAACACCGCGCCATGCCTCGGAGAGGCCAAAGAGCTGGCGCATCCAGTCAGCCATATGCTCTTCCAGCTCCGTCAGCGCGGGGCTGGCTTCCCAGTTCAGGCCAAGCTGGCCCAACCCGGTGCTGAGCAGGTCGCCGAGGACCGAGGCCAGGGCGGCGTTGGCGGGGAAGTAGCCGAAGAAGCGCGGATGCTGCCAGTGGGAGAGACCGGGAAGGATGATACGCTCCAGGTCCTCGATCAGCGCGGCAAACGGCTCGGGGGCCTCCGGAGGCGCGGGGGGGAGCTGCGCGCGGATGGCGCCAGGATTGACGCGCGACCAGACCGGCAGTTCGGGGAGGCGCTCCCGGTAGGCGGCGATCCAGTCAATCAACGCATGGCCCGCCTGTCGAAACTCATCGGGGCGCATACGCGGTTCCTTTCTCACATGCGGCTGCGCCGCACACCACTTCCCGGAAGGGCTGCACCCTCCCGGACCCTCCCCCCATGATAGCCGATATTCACGCATCCGCAGGGCTTGACATCCGACGCCGGGCAGACTATCATCTAGTGTCAAGTATACACTATTACCCCGGCGGCTCGTTCCCCTAAGGAGGACACGATGCGAGCAGAGCAGCAGCGCACGGCTGAGGGCATCCTCTTCACCGACCAGTACCAGTTGACCATGGCCCAGCTCTACTTTCGGGCCGGGCTGCACGAGCGGCCGGCTCAGTTCGACCACTTCTTCCGGCGCTACCCCGACTATGGGCTGCACGCCGCTGGCTACTGCGTGGTCGCCGGTCTGGAGTGGCTGCTGAACTGGATGCGCGCGGCGCGTTTCCGAGAGGAGGATCTGGCCTACCTGCGGGCCCAGCGCACCCGCACCGGCGCACAGCTCTTCGCCGACGACTTCCTCGACTACCTGCGCCATCACGGGCATTTCGAGGCCATCAGCCTCAGCGCCATTCCCGAGGGACGGGTGGTGCATCCCGGCGTCCCATTGAGCGTCGTGCGCGGGCCGCTGGCGATGGCCCAGATCCTTGAGACGGCGCTGCTCAACCAGATCAACTACCAGACCCTCATCGCCACCAAAGCTGCGCGCATCCGCGAGGTGAGCCGGGCAAGCATGGTGCTGGAGTTCGGGCTGCGGCGAGGGCAGGACCGCGGCGCCAATGCCGGCACCCGCGCGGCGTTGATCGGCGGGGCTGATTTTACCTCTAATGTGGGCCTCTCCAGCACTCTGGGGCTCCCCCCCAAAGGCACCCATGCTCACGCCCTGGTGCAGGCCTACCTGGCGCTGGGCCAGAGCGAACTCGACGCCTTCCGCGCCTTCGCCGAAGTCTACCCTGATGACTGCATCCTGCTGGTTGACACGGTGGATACGCTGGAGAGCGGCGTTCCCAACGCCATCCGGGTATTTGAAGAACTGCGAGCGAAGGGCCACAAACCGGTGGGCATCCGCCTCGACTCGGGCGACCTGGCCTACCTGGCCATCCAGGCCGCGCTGATGCTCGACCGGGCCGGGTTCAGCGACACAGTGATCGTGCTCTCCAGCGACCTGGACGAACTGGTGATCTGGCAGATCCAGACCCAGATTGCCGCCGAGGCCAGGCGCTACGGCGCCGATGCCGACGCAATCATCCACCGGCTGGTCTACGGCGTGGGCACACGTCTGGTCACTTCACACGGCGAGGGCGCCCTCGGCGGGGTGTACAAACTGGTGGCCATCCACGATGGGAACGCCTGGCGTCCGGCGATCAAGATCGCCGACTCGCCCGCGAAGATGACCACTCCCGGTCTCAAGCAGACCTGGCGGCTCTATGACCGGCGCGGCCTGGCGACCGCCGACATGGTATGCCTGGACGACGAGGATCCAGCGCGGATGGAGCAGATTGTGTTGCGCCATCCTAGCGAACCAACTATGTTCCGTGTCCTGGAGCCAGCGGCGCTTTCGGGAATGGAACCGCTCCTGGTTGAGGTGCTGCGCGAGGGCCAGTTGGTGTACGAACTGCCTTCCCTGGAAGCGATGCGTGAGCGGCGTCGGGCCGACGTTGAGCGCCTCGACGCTGGCGTGCGCCGTATTGTCAACCCGCACATTTACCACGTCTCGCTTTCACAGCGGCTGTGGGATCTAAAGCAAGAGCTGCGGCAACGGCTGGAGAGCGGGGATTAGAGCACTGACCGGAATGCTTGAGCCACTGAAGACCCTGAGCCGTGCGGCTCGCTGCGCGCGCAGCCGGCGGTGCGGGTCAATCGTTTTGAGAAACGCTATAGGGGGATCTGGCGAGGCGGGGATGGAACGGTCGCGCATCACCTATCGCATCGCGCCCGAAGACGCCGGGCTGGGTCTGCGCGAACTGGCGGCGCGCCTTGCGGGCGAGGCCGGCGCCATTGCGGCAGCCCGGGGCGGGGCCTGGCTCGACGGGCGCCGGGTGAGCGACGCTGCTGCGCCTGCGCCCGCTGGCGCAGAGCTGACGCTGCGCTTTCCCCCCGCCGACGGCTATACCGACGTAACCATTACGGCGGAGGATCTGGCCTACGAGGATGCCTGGCTGATCGCCGTGCACAAACGCGCGGGCTGGTATGTGGGGGCCACACCGTGGGACGCTCAAGGCAACGTGCTCGCGGCCCTGGGGCGCTACCTGACATCGCGCGACGGCGCGGCGCCGCCGCTGCACCTGGCGCACCAGCTTGACCGCGACACTTCGGGCCTGCTGCTGGTGAGCAAGGCGCCTGCTGCCAATGCCGCATTGCAGGCGGCTTTTACCACGGGCGAGGTGGTCAAGACCTACCTCGGCCTCTGCGCAGGCAGACCGCCGTGGAGCGCGATTGACTTGCGCACCGGCCACGGCCGGGCAGCCGGGGGGCGCTGGCGCATCTATCCGCTGGAGGCTGTGGGACAGGCGCTGCCCGAGGGCGGCGGGCGCGTGCGCGAAGCCCACAGCAGCTTCCGCGTTGCGCGAACCCTGGGCGATGCCGCGCTGGTCATCGCCGTACCCCATACCGGGCGCACCCACCAGATCCGCCTGCACCTGGCGCACCTGGGCCATCCCCTGCTCGGCGACACGCGCTACGGCGGCCCGCCCGGCTATGCCGGCCAGCCGCTGCCTGGTCACCTGCTGCACGCCGCCGAACTGCGCCTGCGACACCCAATCACGGGCGCGATGCTGGCCCTTGCCAGCCCGCCGCCGCCGCTCTTTGAGGCGTTCCTGTAGCGCAACCTTCCAGGTTGCGCGCGCCTGGGAAACCCGAGGTCACCCACGTCTCTGCCCGAAGGGCCGGTGGGCGGAAGAGAACGGGGAAACCGGTTTTCCCCGCGCCCCTGCCCGTGGATGGGGAAACCAGGTTTTCCCACGCCCTCGCCTGCCAGGTCGGTGGTCGGAGGAGCAGGAAATCCGGGACTCCCCGAACCTCGTCCGGATGGCGCCCCCGGCAGCCCATCATCTCCGTGACGTCCGTGCGCGGGTAACATAAAAAGCCAGCAGCCCCCCAAGGGCGCCGCTCAACAGACCCAGGGCCTGGACGGCGACAAGCAGGCGCGGCACCGGCGCGAGGCCAGGGTTGCTTGCCGCCGCCGCCAGAATCGACGTAACGCCGACGAGTAAGCCGTGAAGGGTGAACGCCGCGCCGGCGATGCGCGCGGCGATAAAGCCGCCGGTGGCGGTAGCGCCGAGGAGCAGCGCGAGGATGAACACGTGCAGCGGCTTGTGGAGGCTCGGCGCGACGAACACGGAAGTTGCGCCGAGCCAGCCAAGGGTCACTTGAATGAGGATGCGGAGCGAGAAATCAGCCAGCCAGCCAAAGGCCACAGCCGCCCACTGCACGTGCAAATCGGTGAACATAGGCCCCACAGGGGAGGTTTTGAGAGGGCCTTGCCTTACCAGGAACAGCCTCTCACCTCGCTCGTGCGCAGCGCAGGCGTCTGCGTAGTTATCTGCTCATGCCCCAGGCGATGAGGAAGATCATCGCCGTAATCTCCATTGCCCGCAGGCAATCAGGAATCACACCGCGCCAGAACTCCTGCTGGCCCAACCACCACCAGATCCGGTTCGCACCCGAGCGGAGGCGCACACGGTCTTCCCACCGAGCCAACTGCTCGACGCGAGCAAGACGAAACAAACGGCGCGTGTGAATGATGACGGTTGAGGCCCACACCCCGGCCATCATCAAATGCAACAGCAGCGGCATCGATTGTAGCTCCTCCTCGACACGTTAGACAACCAGGCGGCTTTGCCGCCAAGCAGTGGGAAAAGGCCTGGCAGGGCCTCGCTTACGTTGCAGGTTTATCCCCCCTGCCCCTCCCTGACCCTCCCCCGCCGGGGAGGCAACCGGGCGCCTCCTGCCAGCGGCGGGAGGCTGGCAATGAGACGCAAGTCTCCGACAACAAACCCGTCTGTTCTTAGTATGCAATGACTTTGCCCAGAAAGGCAAGGCGCTATTTGATACTTCAAAAATCGTCGAGGTAGTACTACGGCGCATTGGGAGATCGGTACCTGCCGGATGCACGCCGCCGACGGCTGAGGGTGTCGAAGCGGCGCTTGAGGGCAAAGGCGACGACAAGTGAGAGGATCGGAATGAGGGACAGGCAGAGGAAGGCGAAGAAGAGAGCCCGTGAACCACGCCATGGCGTTTCTTCGGCGCGATCAGGGGTTGTCTGGCGGAGGGGCGCATCGGAAGGGAGCGGCGGCAGACCCGGGCGCTCCGCGGTGAACCGCAGCGCCAGCGGGGCAGCGGCGCCTCCAGGTGCGCCTCCGTCGCCAGCGAGGAGGACCGCTGGCGCGAGAGACCACAGGACCGCCAGGGCCATCAGCAGCAGGCGCGGATGGTGCGGGAGCATAAACGACCCGGCAGGGCTAGGGCCGGCACACGCCGTCATCGCAGGCATCAGCGCGCCCCCCAAGGAGGTAACGGTTCCGGGCGATCCAGGCATACATCGGGCGGGCGAAGAGCATAGCCCCGGGGAGGCGCATCAACTCGCCGAGGCCACGCAGAGCCGGCAGGCGCAGCAACGTTTCGCGCACCGCATCGGCGCCGCGATAGAGCGTGCCGTCAGGGGCCACCAGATGCACTTCACGCTGCGCGTCTTCGGGAGTGACCTGCGGGAAGCGCGCGCGAGCCTCGGGCGAGCGCATATCAAGCACTTCGATGATGCCGGCATCATTATAGGCTTCGATCCAGCCAATCTGGGCGGTGCAGAGCCGGCATGCGCCATCGTAGAGCAGCGTATAGCGAGGCATGCTCATTGTGTGTAAGCCTGTCGTAATATACGCAGCTTGAGCGTATCAGGTTGCTATCAGTACTATATCATCACACGCCGGCTGGCGCAAAGACACGCTCCCTCGTCAGGGCCAATGCCAATGCGGCGCCGGCGATGGGGTCTGGGGCTGCGACGCCACCCGAGTTACTGGCGTCTGATCTTGCCCTGAAGACGTTGCATCAGCCTGCCTCTGGAGCGCCACCCTTTGGGTGGCGCGGCCCGGGTGGGAACGGCCCGCCCGGGCATCTCTGACGAGAGGAACGAGTTATGCGACAACGACAGATGCTGCGGTTCGCTGCCGCCGGGTTCGCGCTGGCCCTGGCGCTCGTGCTGGGGGTGTTCGCCTATACCTCGTCGGCTTCGACGGCCTCGTTCGGCATTTTCAGCGATCGGCCCCGGGTTGTGTGCGACCGCGTGGGCATCAGCGCCCCATCGGTGTTCCAGGGCGGGCGCTTTCAACTCAAGCTGTCGCGCTACTGGACGGAGCCGGTCGAGGTTGACATCTCGTTTCCCGATGGGCGGCTCTTCACCGTGCCGGCCGCGCGACTGCTCGACGGCACGATTGATCAGGTGATCAACAACCCGGCGGCCAGCCGGGCGAATGCCAACATCGCCGGCGAGGTATCGGCAGTGCTGACCGTGCCCGGCACCTGGCCCTACGGCTGCTACTTCTTTACCGGGCGCGGCTTGCTGAGCGGCAAGGTGGCCGGCGCGGCGCTGGTAGTGGTGCCCGGCGGCGCGCCGGGGCCGAACCCCGGCCCGGCCTTTGCCGCGGTCACCCGCGTAGGCAGCAATGAAGCCAGGGGCGTGCAGGGTTCGCGGGTGGACATCAACGGCAGCGGCTTCCGCGGCGGCGAAAGGATTGACATCTGGATCACCGCGCCTGATGGGACGGTGCTCAACTTCCCCCCCGGTCCGGCCATCTTCGCCGACAATTCGGGCGATTTTCGCGCCGCCTTCACCTTCGACGGCCTGAACCCGGTGGGCGTCTACCAGTTCACCATTCAGGGCGCCAGCAGCGGCTACCGCGTCATTACCACCTTCACCCTCACCTCGCCGCCGGTGACGCCGACCGGCTGGGCCACGTTCCGTGTGGCCTTCCCGCCCGACCAGGCCGACCCGCAGCGAAGCGCCTTTGAGGTGCAGGGCGCGCTGTTCTACCCTGGAGAGCGGGTGGACATCTGGCTGACGCTGCCGGACGGGTCGGTGCGCGGGCTGCCTTCGCAGTTCGCCGACGGCGTGGGTGATTTCTACGCCGTGCTCTACCTCGATGAGCGCCTGCCAACCGGATTCTACCAGGCGACCGCCAGAGGCAGTCTGAGCGGGCACCTGGTTATTACCAGCTTCACCCTGCAACGGGCCATTCCGCAGGACACCATTTTCAATCCCGTTCCTGGGCCGGCTGTCATTGACAGCAGCAGCAACATCACCGGCCCGTCGCCAGATGTGCTCGATCCCTTCAACCAGGGCACGATCGGGGATCGCCTGCCGTAGGCCGAGCACAAATGAAGATCGCTTGAATCTAGATGGTCTGGGAAGGCTACGCCTTTCCAGACCATTGCTTTCCCCACGCACCACCTCAGTACGGCGCGATCGCCGTCACCACCAGCACCATCACCAGAAAGCCGATGACGCTGACGCTGAGGAACTGCGCCAGCCGGCGCCGACGTTTATTCATCGCTGTATCTCCTTCCTCGCTCGGTTGAAGGAGGGCGGGTAAGCCGGATTGACCCATGCCCGTGCCGGATGGGAGGATCTGGGCGGGCTACACCCTCCCGGACCCGTTTGTTACCGCAACCCTCTCTAGTGTACCGTCACCCGGCACAGGCGCGCAAGGGCGCCCCGGAGAAGGGCCGAACAAAAGGGTTGACGAGGGGTATGCAGCGCGGTATACTATGAGTAGTTCGGAGTTGAACTACTAATATGCAATGAGACGACAATCGCTATGGATCTGCTCGACCAACTGGCAGCCCTGGGGTTGACCGAATACGAAGCTAAAGTCTACCTGGCTCTGCTGAGCGAGCATCCGGCGACGGGCTATCAGATCAGCAAGAGTTCCGGCGTGCCGCGCTCGATGGTGTATGAGGCCCTGGGGCGGCTGGAGGGACGGGGGGCGGTGCTCAAATCCGAGGAGGAGAAGGCCACCCTCTACCGACCGGTCTCGCCGGCGGTGCTGCTGGATCGCTACGAGCGCGAGGCCCGCGAACGGGCCGAGCGGCTGCGGGCCGAGTTGATGCCGCTCTACAACCGGCAGGAGTCAGGGCGGCTGTGGAACTTCAGCGGGCGCCGCGAGGCCCTGGCTTACGCCGAGGAGTTGATCGAGGGCGCGCAGCACGAACTGATGCTTGTGCTTACCGACGCCGATGTCGAGGCCCTGCGCGAGTGCCTGACCCGCGCCCACGCCCGCGGGGTCGCCCTGGGCGTCATTCTCACCGGCACGGCCGAGTTCGAGCTTGGCCAGGTGGTGCGCCATCCGCCGCGCGAGACCGAACTGCACCAGATGGAGGAAACGCTGATCGTCGTCGCCGATGAACGCGAGTTTTTGATCGCCAGCGGTCACCTGTTCACCACCGCCACGGTGACGACCAACCATAATATGGTGCTGATTGCCCGGCAGTTTATCTGGATGGAACTCTTCGCCCAACGCATTTTTGCCCGGCTTGGTCCCGATCTGCTGGCCAGGCTGTCGCCCGAAGACCAGCAGGTGCTGCATTTTTGAGGCTTACCATGGCAACCCTTTCTGAACGCATTCAGACCGCAGTGCGGTCGGAGCGGCGTTTTACCTTTGATGATCGTATCCTGGAACCCCTCTTCGTGATTCTGACCCTGGCGGGCATTGTCGCCGGAGGGATGCTCGAACGCCTTGACGTCGCGCCCGCGGCGCTGCTGGCAGTGCGCGTCGCCACCTACTTCTTCGGCGGGTTCTACGCCGTCCAGGCCATTCTCGAAGGGCTGCGCGAACGCCGGATCAACGTGGATCTGCTGATGGTCCTGGCGGCCCTCGGCGCGGCCTATGTGGACGCCTGGAGCGAGGGGGCGATCCTGTTGTTCCTGTTCTCGCTCAGCAATGTGCTGCAGAACTACGCCATGGATCGCACGCGCCAGGCGATTGAGAGTCTGCTCGAACTGCGCCCCGATACGGTCACCGTGCGCCAGGGCGATACGCTGGCGACCATGCCGGTGGAGGAGGTGGGCGTTGGCGCGGTGGTGGTGCTACGCCCCGGCGACCGGGTGCCGCTGGACGGAACCATTCTCCGCGGCTCGGGCGCATTCGATGAGTCGGCGCTGACCGGCGAGTCGATGCCGGTGCAGCGCAGCGAGGGCGATCCGGTGCTGGCCGGCACGCTCAACCAGAGCGGCGCCCTGGACATCGTGGTCACGAAGCCGGCCAGCGAGAGCACCCTGGCGCGCATCATCGGCATGGTCAGCGAGGCCCAGGCGCGCAAGGCGCGCACGCAGAGCTTCCTCGACCGGGCGGAGCAGTACTATGCCACCGGGGTGATCCTCGCCGTGGCCCTGTTCATCGCCCTGGTTCCGCCGCTGTTCGGCGTGCCCTGGCACGAGAACTTCTACACGGCGATGGTGCTGCTGACGGTGGCCTCGCCCTGCGCCCTGGTGATCAGCGTGCCGGCGGCCCTGCTCAGCGCTATTGCCAATGCCGCCCGCAACGGCGTGCTCTTCAAGGGCGGCGCCTATCTCGAGGAGTTGAGCAAGATCAAGGTCATCGCCTTCGATAAGACCGGCACGCTGACCTATGGCCAGCCGGTGGTGAGTGACGTGCTGCCCTGCGCTGGCGTCACGACCGAGGAGTTGCTGGGCGCCGTGGCCCGCGCCGAGCAGCCCAGCGAACATCCCATCGCGCGAGCGATCATCGCCTATGCCGAGGAGCAGGGCATTGTGGTCAGCGAGCCAGAGCGCTTTGAGGCGGTGACCGGCATGGGCGTGCGCGCCAGTTGGGATGGCGTGGAGACGCTGGTGGGCGCGCCGCGGCTCTTCGAACATGCGGGAACGCCGATCCCTGAAGCGCTGCTGGCCGAGGCCGACCGGCTTGCCGATGAGGGGCGCGGCAGCGTGCTGGTGGCGCGCCGCGGCGCGCAGTGGCTTGGCCTGGTAACGGTGATGGACCGCGAGCGGGAAGACGCTGCTGCGCAGATCCGCGCCCTGCGGGCCAACGGTATCGAGCGCATCGTGATGCTCACCGGCGACAACCCCCGCGTGGCCCAGGCTGTCGGGCGCCGCCTGGGGGTGGATGAGGTCCATGCCGGCCTGATGCCCGAAGATAAGGTGCGTATCGTCAGCGAACTGGGCGCCGCCTATGGCCCCACGGCTATGGTGGGCGATGGGGTCAACGACGCGCCAGCGCTGGCCAGCGCCACAATCGGCATCGCCATGGGCGCTGCCGGCACCGACGCGGCCCTGGAAACCGCCGACGTAGTGCTGATGCGCGACGACCTGGGGGCCATCGTCTACGCCGTGGACCTTAGCCGGCGCGCCCAGCGCATCGTCTGGCAGAACATTATCTTCGCCTTCGCCGTGGTGGTAGCCCTGGTTACATTAACCCTCACTATCGGCGTGCCCCTGCCCCTCGGCGTGGTCGGCCACGAGGGCAGCACCATCCTGGTGGTGCTGAATGGCCTGCGGTTGCTGGTCCATCGAGGGTAGGCAAAGGGGCCTTCTGGCAGGTCCGAGGAACCTTATTAGTCTGTGAACAAAGTCTTTCCCTGAACCCCCGCCCCCTCCCCAACCCTCCCCCGCTGGGGGAGGGAGCCCGGCTCCTCCCCCCAACGGGGGGAGGCTGGGAGGGGGGCGGAAATGCCAGGAAACCTACTTTACAGACTACTTCCAGCAGGGGCAACCTGGAGGGTTGCCCCTGCTGGAAGGTCCCCCCCTGAGCAGCCTTCGCTCCGAAATGCTATACTATCGCTCATCGCCTGTATCCGGCCCGAAGGGGCCGGCAAGGAGGAGCGTGTATGGCATTGGCAGAACCGCCCCGCACCCTCATGGATTTCTGGCTCGACGCGCAGCGGCAGACCTGGCAGCGACTGTACGGCGCGACCAACGAGCAGACCCCCCCTGCTCTGCCCCAGATGATCGCCCAGTGGCAGCAGGCCGCGACCCAGGGCTTCACCGCCTGGCTCACCGGGGCCGACCCCTTCGCCCAGGTGATGTCGCGCCAGTTGCTGAGCGCCCAGTCAATTATGCTGCAGGTGATGGAGCAACTCTCCCGCGCCTGGCAGGATCTCAGCCCGCGGCTCGCCGCTGGCGAGGACCAGACGCGGGCGCTGCGCGAGACCGCCGAGCAACTGCGGCGCCAGTTTTTCCCTGACCCTGCCGCGCTGGCCCGCGCGGTTCAGGAGAGCAGCGATCTCTGGCGGCTCTACCTGGAGGAGATGCAGCAACTCGCCCGTCCCTGGGCCGAGGTGCTGCGGCAGGCGCCGAGCGCGCCCGCCGGTGGTAGCGCCTTGCTAGAACTGACCAGTCTCTACTGGGACGCCTATGAGCGCTCGTTCGGGCGCGTGCTTGAAAGTCCGCGCATGGGCTTCTCGCGCGAACTGGAGGAGAAGGTCCTGCGCGGCTTCGAGGCCTGGGCCGAGTTGCGCCGCGCTAGCGTTCAATTTCAACTGGTTGTCGCTGATATCTGGACCGACGTGTTCGAGCAGGTATTGCGTGGCCTGGCCGAGCGCGCCCAGAATGAACGGCCTATCCAGAGCCTGCACGAACTGCTCCAGTTCTGGACCAGCGTGGCCGACCGGCAATTGGAGGCGGCCTTCTCCGGCGAGAAGTTCCTGCAGGCCCAGCGCCAGTTGTTCAACGCCGCGATGCGCTACCGCCTCCACGAGCAGCAGATCGTCGAGTTCGGCCTGCGGGCGAGCTATGTGCCGACGCGCAGCGAGATTGATGAGGTTCATCGTAACATCTACGAACTGCGTAAGGAAGTGCGGGCGCTGCGTAAGGAACTGCGCGAGGGGCGCGAAACCCCGGCCCGGCGCGCCCCGGCCCGCAAGAAGACGTCGTAGGCGGCGGGCGTGCCTGTAGAGCAACCTTCAAGGTTGCCCGGCAAAGTTTCGCCATTGCATCGGGCAGCGCCCTGGCGAACCCGCTTCCCCCGCAGTTATATCCAGGAGAACTGCAATGACCCAGGCCCCCGTTCAACTGAACCCGGTTGAGACGCTCCACGAACTGACCGAGATGCATCGTAAGTTCGTGGAGGGCATGCGTACCCTGAGCCGCATGCGCCACGAGGACATCCAGGTGGGTACAACGCCGAAAGAGCCGGTCTACCGCGAGGATAAGCTGGTGCTCTACCGCTACGTCCCTGTGGTCGAGCAGCCGTTTCCCATCCCCATCCTGATCGTGTACGCCCTGGTCAACCGCCCCGCCGTCGCCGACCTGCAACCCGACCGCTCCCTGGTGCGCAATCTGCTGGCCCAGGGCATGGACGTGTACCTGATTGACTGGGGCTACCCCTCGCGGGCCGACCGCTACCTGACCCTCGAAGACTACATCGCTGGCTACCTCGACACCTGTGTAGACGTGGTGCGCGAGCGCCACGGCCTGGAGAAGATCAATCTGCTCGGCATCTGCCAGGGGGGCACCTTCTCGGTCTGCTACGCTGCGCTCTACCCCGAGAAGGTGAAGAACCTGACGGTCATGGTCGCGCCGATTGACTTCCACGCCACCCAGGAGGGACGCAGCGGGCTGCTGAACCTGTGGGGGCTGGGCCTCGACGTGGATCAACTGGTCGAGGCCACCGGCAACATCCCCGGCGAGTTGATGAACTTCGGCTTCGTGATGCTTAAGCCGCTCCAGCTTAACTTCCAGAAGTACCTGGACGCCCTCGAAGTGATGGATGACGAGCAGAAGCTGCTCAACTTTCTGCGCATGGAGAAGTGGATCTTCGATAGCCCGGACCTGGCGGGCGAAGCGTTTCGGCAGTTCGTGAAGGACTTCTTCCACGAAAACAAGCTGGTCCGCGGCGAAGCCGAAATCGGCGGGCGCCGCATTGACCTGCGCCGGCTGACCATGCCGGTGCTGAACATCTACGCCGAGCAGGACCACCTGGTGCCGCCGCCCTCGACCATCGCCCTTGGCGAGCACGTGGGCACGTCCGACTACACTCTGTGCGCCTTCCCCGTCGGACATATCGGCATGTACGTCAGCGGCAAGGCCCAGCGCGATCTGGCGCCAACAATTGCCAACTGGCTCAAGGCCCGGGCGTGAGGTGTGGAGGTGTGGAGGTGTGGAGGTGTGGAGGTGTAGAGGTGTGGAGGTGTGGAGGTGAAGGTCGGGTTTCGGTAGTCCCATGCGTGCAGTCAAACTGTGACCCTGGCGCGGCGTGACAGATGCTTCGGTTTGTACAGGAACACCACTACCACCGCCCACACCATCACCACGGTGCTGATGACGGCGGCAAGCACGCCGTTGCCGGCGTTCGAGGCCGAAATGAAATTGAAACAGCCGTGCGCGAGCGCCACAACGAGCACACTGCCGCCGGTGCTGTTAAATAGCCAGGTAAACACGAGCGCCCCGGCGAACAACCCCAGCGCCCATCCCGGGGCGATGGCCGGGTCAAAGAGATAGAAGAACTGCGGCAGGTGCCAGAATGCCCAGAAGATCGTCAGGATGATCGTGGCATTCAGCGCGTTGTGGGCCTTCTGCAAGCGCGGCAGGGCATACCCGCGCCAGCCTGCCTCTTCACCGATTCCGAAGGTAAAGATCCACAGCAGCAGCGCGCCGATGCCCAGGGGAGGAAGAAAATGCACCTCGCCGAGCTGCGCGAGCGTAATGGGGTTGTCAGTCAGGAGATCGACGGACAGGATGACTGCCAGCCCGATCAAAAGCGGGGATAGGGCGACAAGCCACCAGATCGGCTCGACGCGCCACCTGGCGACGCGCGCCCATAGCTCCTGCAATCCCCGTCGCCCCTCGGTCGCCCCGGTCACGATGACGGCGGCGAGCAGGGGGCCATAGGCGATGAGATAGTGAAACCATCGGGGAAGGATGGGCGCGATCAGTCCGTGGGCGGCCAGGGCCAGGGCGATGCCGATGGACCAGGAGAGGGCATAGGCCAGCGCGAAATAGGCAAGCAGACGACCGGAGAGCTGAGGGGCGGCGACCCTCGCGTTCATACAGGCTCCTTCGATGATGGATGTAGGAGATCCTTAACTCACGACCCAACTGCTGGCTAATCTCGGCTGGAACGCTGACGCACACCAGCACAACCATCGTCGCCGGGCGCCGGCGTATTGTTTCAATCGCCGTGTGGTCACTATTTAGAGCATACACAACCAGCGCGAAATTGATGCGACCTGATCGGGGTGATTCAAGTTAGCAGCGTTAGCAAGCTGTCCCGCACTCAATTGCTCCCATATTTCAGCAGCCATTTTCTTCTCGATTGCCGCACCTATAAAAAAGGTGTAAGGAGTATGACCTTGTTTAGCAAAAGCTACACGTATACGCTCAAGAGCAGTTCGCGCAGTTTTCCAATGCTCATCCGCTCCTGCCGGATCAATGCCTCCCTTAAGTTCACCAAGAGCAATGTACGATTTAGCTGAGTTGCAAGTTTCTTTGTGCAAATCAGCGGGGTTCAGATCAAACAAACATATATCCACATTATTTTTAACTAGAGGAACGGTCAGATTATAAATCAGTGTTCGTGGCTTGCCTTTTATTTGCCAACTCAACCCTCGTAAGGACAGTTCGACGTCCGGGTCGTCATCTTTCATATCGAGCCATTGTCTGGTCTTAGCATCCTGCCACTTGTACGCTACACCGGCTATTCTCAGGGTAGAAATTATAGATCTGGAGACTTTTCGCTCTGCCAGCACACCACCTATGTTGCGCATCGAACCACCCAGTGCATCTCCACGTGTTAGCAAGAATCTGAATACAAGCTCTTCAACAAACTTAGCACCCGCTGGCTCAAGGAAGTTCTTTATCAAATTATTGATAGCTTCGTCTTTGTCTGTCTGAAGTAGATGAACTTGAGCTTTGTCAGATAATCCCGCTGCAGTGAGCAGGCCCGACTCGATGCCCTTAATGGTTAGTAAATCAGACGGTCGTTTAGCTTTTGATGCGGCAGATTGAAGAGCCCGAGCCTCAGCTACATATGGTGTAGCACGACGGTTCTTTTCGAGCGCGAGAGCAACAAATCCTGCGCGCGTATCTTCATAGGTCGTGACGAGATCGCTACTTGAGCTCAGATGGCTTCGATATGGAGGCAAAGACATCACTGTTTTCTCCAAACGTAAATGCACTTACGCAACTTCTCCCTTCCATATTCACCCATCTGCTGGCTGCTGTTGCCTTTGCCATCTGGCAAGACAAAAATATTTTCAACGTAGAACCCTAATCTTTCCGCGATATCTGACAGAATCATATCTACGGAAATACTGGCGCCTGCGTATCGCACATTATCATTAACCATGAATAACGGCGAGCCAGGTTTTAAGACACGCGCACACTCGGCGATAACGCATGCCATTTCATAGAAGTAGCCTCGGATCATTCCAGGAATGCCATTGTTGTTAAGGGCGCCCTGCGCTTTTTGTCGGTCCAGATACGTTAGAATAGATTGAAGCAGTTGTTGCTCATCAGCAGCGGAGAGAGCTTTCGTCCATTTCGGGTTAATATTCAGCAGATCTTTCGCGCGATTTTCTACAGTGCAACTTAGCATCTCCTGACGAAGCCTTGACAACTCGGCGGCAGTTACGCCCAAAAGCGCAAGTTCCAATGCGTATGTGCGTGTATAGTCATAGCGGTTGCAGTATGGCGGTGAAGTTATAATTGCGTCGTATTCACAATCGGGCAATTGGGGAAGAATCTCCAGGCATGATCCATTATACAAACGAATCCGACCATGGGGTTTTTCAGCGGGAAACAAAGTCGCCTGATGATTTGGAGACACATCAACTAATATTTCGTTAATCTTGTCGCAAATAGCCTCATCAAAACTCGGTATATCACCTTTGTTAAAAATTTTTTTGCCTTGTTTTCGTCCCGAACGAACATCCCAACGCAAATACTGCCCGTCCTTGCGGGTGAAACTAATAGACTCCACGACGCATAGTAAAACAAAACGCAATACGGCCTGGACCTTGCTATTCTCCTGCTGAATCAGACCCATATATTTTTCAATAGCCTGTTTCGTTTCCTCAGGATAAGCTCCTTTGGTAATACGCAACTCAGGCAAAGGAACACACACTTCAGATTTCTGCCAGGGCTTTTGTTCTGACCATTGACTCAATCGTTCAAAATCCTCGTGTGTAAACTCTGTATATAATATTTGTTTAACAGCAACTATTTCACGACCAACAGGCAACAGCTCGATACCATCCGCATCAATACCGATTGCGCTTGCCGCCAGAAGCGTGGTTCCACTTCCAGCAAATGGGTCAAGTATTTTTCCTGCGGTTATTTTGTACCTATTAAAGAAATGTTCGACTAGCGAGGCCGAAAACGCCTCCTTGTACTTATACCAGCGGTAGACGGGCCTGGATTTATTAGCCTGAAAACTAACCAGAAGACGAGAAAACGGGGCTTGAACGACAAATCTCTCCTTAAAACGCTGAGATAACTCTTTATCAAGAAGTTCTATATCATCAAGATCCACAAAACGAGCGATTAACGAAGCATTTGAGTTGTTGAAGGGATGCGGTGCCATTTTGAACCCCGTTTTGGTTATACTTTCAGAAACGTCGAAGCATAAGGGTTATTGAGGAGCCAAACTTTTGCCGATCGTGGGTGCGATATTGCAGATCTGGCACAATGACTCGGTTCGCACTGTGCGATACGACAATAACGTACCACTTCGCTCTGACGTGAAGTTCGTGGCGGCTTGCTTGTTCGGGTTACCCTATAGCTTCCAACGCCTAACATCCGAGGAAGAAGATTGGGAGATTATACCACTTCTCTCTTGCGAGGGTTTCATTAACCAGGGGCATTCTCCCCCTACTGCAATCCCGGATGAACCTGTAATGACTCTAACATGCCTCTGGCATATTCACTGAAGCGATCGCCCTACATTCCCGTTTTCTAGGATGTCTGTTTCTTCCACCCCCACCCCATACACCTGCACCCCCAGGTCGCGGCGGTCGTTCTGGCGCGGGTCCTCGCGGGCGGGGATCCACGACGGCCCGGCCAGGCGCAGCAACAGGGCGCCGGTGGGCGCGGGCGGCAGCCGCGCCGGATCGAGGCGCACCCGGTACGTGCCCGGCTCACCATTGACTGCGAAGCAGCCCAGTTCGACCGGCGCGCCCGTCGTGGCAGGCCACTGGCTGGTTTCGGGCAGGGCGCTCAGGCACACCCGCGCCGGCCCCAGGTGTGCTGGACGCTCGCCAGCGCCCAGCTCCAGCCCTACCTCGCTTGCGGCGGCTCCGGCGGGCCACGGCAGGCGCAGGATGGCGTCGCCGTTGGTCCAGGCATAGGCGCGGCCCACCGGGTCTGCTTCGGGGCGGTAGAAGCCGGTGACCTGGGCGGCGAAGGCGTCGGGGAGGAGGGGCGGCTCGGGCGTGGCGACCGCGCCCGGCGCGCCCGGCACGAGTCGGTAGATCGCAAAGGGCAGCGTCAGCCGCGAGACGTTGCGCGGCTTCTGGTCGGTGAGTTGCTCGAACTCCGGCAGGTCGAGGGTGAAGGCGCCCGCCAGTTCCAGGTCGAAGCCGGGCAGGGCGAAGCTGCCGCCCGAGGCGCTCAGCAGCAGGTAGACCTCGCGGCCCTCGGCGCGCCAGTAGCGGGCCTGGAGGGCCAGGTCCGCGGCGTAGTTGCCCGGCCGGGCGCTCTTCACTGCGAAGGCGTCGAGGTCATAGGCGAAGCGCAGCGGGGTGGCCACCAGGTCGGGGATGTCGCGGGACTGGGCATGGATAGGGGCGCCGCCGCGCAGCAGCAGCACGTCGCTGCCGGGGCGAAACTGCCGCGCCAGGGCGCTCAGTTGCGCCACTGCTCCCCGGTACTCGGTATGGAAGAAGATCGGGCGGTTGGTGACCGCGAAGAAGGCCACTTGCAGCGCCGCGAGCGCCACCGCCGCGCCGAGCAGTCCTGCCCCGAGGACACGGGGCGTGGAACGCCAGCGTGCAATCCCGGCAGCGGCCAGAGCGACCAGGGCGTAGGCCATCCCCAGGCTGAGCGCAGGATAGGTTATCGGCACGAAGCGGCGCAGAATGTAGATGTAGTGCTGCTCGCCGGTGCCGTAGGTTTGCCGCACGTAGAAGAACGTGCCCAGCAGGCTGACGCTGAGGAAGAGCCACGCCGCTGCGCTCAGCCCGCGCCGCCACCACAGGGCGTAGCCCACGCAGCCCAGGACCATGCCCAGGGGTGAGAGGTACCAGCCCACGCGCACGAGGTTCGCCAGGGGAATGCGGTACTTCTCGTTGATAATCTCCGGCTGCGAGGTGAACGTTGCCGGGTCGGCCGTCAGCCGCTGCCACCAGGACATGCCGTTGTACTCCTCGTACCAGAGTTGCACCGGCAGGCGGATGGGCGCGCCCACGTAGCCCTGGAGCCGCAGCCAGTTGAGGGTCTGGTTGCTGAACGGCCCGCGCCAGGGGCCTCGTTCTTCCGCCAGGCGCGCGCGCAGTTCGGCGGTGGCCGCCAGGTCGGGCTGCTGCTCCCAGACCTTGTCCCCCACCAGCACCACGCCGGCCATGGCGCGAGCCTCGTCAATGGTCATGCGCCCCTCGCGCACATCGAGGGCCACCAGCTCCGGGTCGCGAGTGAGGGGGTCGTTCCAGCCGCCGCGGGTGTTGAAGAAGATGTCGGCGTCGAGGATCTGCGGGCGCACCAGGTAGGCGTAGCCGGCCAGCAGCAGGAGCGCGACCATGGTCGCCCGCAGGAGCGGCTCGCGGCGGCGGGCCAGGGTCTGCTCCAGGCGCCGCAGCAGGCCGGCACGGGCGCGCAGGGCGAGCAGGGCGGCCCCCACGGCGCCCAGCAGGGCCAGTTCCAGCGCCAGGCGCGCCCAGGCGCCCAGAGTCAGGTCGCCGGGCAGAGTCAGCGGGCGCGCCAGGGCGCTGCGGGGGCTGGTCAGAAACGTCTCGCGCACCTCAGGGGTCAGGAAGGGCAGGCTTGCCAGGGCCAGCAGGGCCGAATCGCGCAGCAGGCGTTCGTGGCCGGTATCGAAGACGTAGGCCCGGGCGATCAGCAGCACGTGGAGCACGGCGTGGCCGAGCATCAGGCCAAGGGCCAGGGCGAGAATAGTGTGCCAGCGTTCCCAGCGGCGGCTGACCCAGATGTAGACCAGGTAGAGCAGCAGCGGGCCGAGGAGAAAGAAATCCAGCCGCGCCAGGGCCACCTGCCCTACCGCCAGACCTGCCAGGGCCGCAGCCCGCCGCCGGGTAGCCGTGTCACTGGCGGGATCGTGCATCACGGCGAAGAAGAACAAGCCGGCCCAGATCAAAAACTGCGCGACCGTCTCGGCGGTGGAATAGCGCGCAAACCAGACCTGCACTCCGTTAAGGGCGAGGAACATCATCGCCAGCCAGCCCACCCAGGGACCGGCCAGACGCCGCCCGAGCATACCTGCGCTCCACACCCCCAGCCAGCCCAGCAAGCCCACGGCGAACAGCCCCGCGGCGGGGCCGCCAGCGGCGGTGAGCAGGGCGATCCAGGCGGGGAGGAGGTGCAGGCCCTGGGGCACCACCCGGCCCCGGGACAGTTCCCCCTCATAGACGAAGAACCCGGCGGCCCGCAGGCGCGTGGCGATGTAGCGCTCTTGCGGCTGCCCGATAGTGTAGTTGGTGATCGCCTGGCGCGCCGGATTGGCAAGCCGGGGGTCAGGATCACCGGCCCGCCGCCCCAGATCGGCGAGCAACGGATCGGCCTGCACCAGCGCCCCGGTGCGGGCGATGGCGAAGCCGGTGTTGGCATAGACCCCCGCGTCGCGCACCCCCAGCACCACCTCGAATGGGCGCGCGACGAGCAGCAATGTCAGCGCCAGGACCGCGCCGTAGACCAGGAACTGCCAGCGGGGAACGGGGCCTGCCGGCGCCGCGCGCCGCCCGCCCCGGGCCACGAGGGCGCTGGCGGCGACGGTCAGAGACAGGTGCAACCAGAGACTAAACAGGCCAAGCTGGGCCAGGAGCAAGGCCAGCCAGCCGCTCCAGAGGGCGCTGGCGGCCACGCGCTCGAAGTGGCGCTCCAGAGGGTCGGCGGGCGCGCCGAAGCGCCGGCTCACGGCCCAACCGGGCAGATAGAGCAGCAGGGGCGCGCAGAGGGCAAGCAGCAGTGGCGCTTCGGCAACCATCAGAGGGCGATTATAGCATACAGCGTTCCGACACTTTATGGTATACTCTATCCCAACACTGGTCAGAAGAAGGCGAAGAGAGCAAGTTTCTTCACGCGCTTGCTAGAATGGGGTTTGCATAGCGGCATCCTGAAATGACAAGCACCTCTTAATTGAATAGGGCAACTAGTCTGTGAACCAGGTTTTGTGCTCAACCCACCCCCTCCCCAACCCTCTCCCGCGGGGGAGGACATCCGGCTCCTCCACCCAACGGAGGGAGGCGGGGAGGAGGGCGGAAAGGCCAGAAAACTTAGTTCACAAACTAGCAACCTTCGGGGCAGGGTGAGTCTGGCAATGAAGCCGGGCAATTCCCGATCGGTGGTATAGCCCACGAGCGCGGCAACTTTCTGATGCGGCGCACGATCCGGTGCAACTCCGGGGCCGACCGTATAGTCGGGATGAAAGAAGGTTCAAACACGCTGGGATTCCGCCATAGCGTGCTGATCTGGTTTCGCGATACCCCGAACAGTGTTATTGTTCGGGGTATTTTCACAGCAGGCCAGCCAGCGGCGTGGCGGCTGGCTTGCGCGCATAAAGCGTCCCGAAGGCATCTGACACCTTCGGGACGTTGTGTTTGTTGGAGCCGTTGATACGAGGAGGCAGAAGAGCGTGGCAAGGTGCTCACTCCCATCCTGACCGTGTATGTTCGCGTAACTGCGGCACATGACTATGACTATGGAACCTATGCAGTTTATGGAACGAGCGTTGGAACTGGCGCGTCAGGCTGAGGGCCGCACCAGTCCCAACCCTATGGTTGGAGCGGTCATTGTCAATGGTGGCCGGATCGTAGGTGAAGGGCGCCATCGTCGCGCGGGAATGCCCCATGCCGAGATCGAGGCGCTGCGCATGGCCGGCGAGGCCGCGCGCGGGGCGACCCTGTATGTCACGCTGGAGCCGTGTGCGCATCACGGACGCACCCCTCCATGCACCGAGGCCATCATCGCCGCTGGCATCACCGAGGTGTACTATGCCGTCCCAGACCCCAACCCGCTGGTCAACGGACAGGGCCACGCCCGCCTTGCAGCGGCCGGGATCAGGGTCCAGCGCGGTTTATGCGAGGCGGCGGCGCGCGAGTTGAATCGCCCGTTCTTCAAATACGTGGCGACCGGCAGGCCTTATGTAACCGCCAAGGTCGCCATGAGCCTCGATGGTAAGATTGCCACTTCCACCGGCGCTTCACGGTGGATCACCGGCGAGGCGTCACGCCAGCAGGTGCATGCTCTGCGCAATGTCAGCGACGCGATCCTGGTCGGCGCGGGCACTGTGCTGGCTGATGATCCCGAATTGACCACGCGCCTGCCGCCTAATCAGGGCTATGCGCCGCACCATCCCCTGCGCATCGTGGCCGACAGTCGGGGGCGTGTGCCACGGTCGGCCCGCGTCTTCGACCCGGCGTTGCCTGGACAAACCGTGCTGGCAACGACACAGGCTACGCCTGCCGCTCACTGTAGCGCCCTCCAGGAACGCGGCGTTGAGGTGTGGATTCTGCCCGCTGATCGCCACGGGCGCGTTGCACTGCCAGCATTGCTCGATGCCATTGGACAGCGCGGGATGCTGACCCTGCTCGTTGAAGGCGGGAGTGAGATCCTGGGTACGTGCATCGCCGAGCGGCTGGTGGACCGGCTCTGGCTCTTCATCGCACCTATCATCATTGGAGGGCGCACGGCGCCTGGTCCAATTGGCGGACCCGGGGCGACAACCCTGCTTGAGGCGACACGAGTCCGGGGTATGCGCATTGCCAAGCTGGACAACGCCGCACTGACATCCTGGTCGGAGTTGCGGTCCGATAATGACCTGTGGATCCAGGCTGAGCTGTATTATCAGGAGGAATCCCCATGTTCACAGGCATTGTAGAGGAAATCGGAACAGTCAAGGAACTCATCGAAGTCGCGGGAGGCTGGTCACTCACCGTGCAGGCTTCTACGGTGCTGGAAGCTACTGGTCTCGGAGACAGCCTTGCCGTCAACGGCGTATGTCTGACGGTGACCAACACGACCGATTCCGACTTCACCGTCGGCCTCTCGCCGGAAACCCTGCGGCGGACCAATCTGGGCGATCTGCGTCTCGGCGACAGAGTAAACCTGGAACGTTCGCTGGCGTTGAATGGACGCATCGGCGGGCACTTCGTCCAGGGACACATTGATGGCACAGGCGTGATCCGCGCGTTCCGACCAGAGGGCGACTCGCTGTGGGTAACCGTCGCGGCGCCGGGTGAATTGCTGCGCTACATCGTTCCCAAAGGCTACATCGCGGTAGACGGTACAAGTCTGACCGTGGTGGATGTCCTTGAAGACGCCTTCACTTTCATGCTGGTTGCTTACACTCAACAGCACATTACCCTGCCACACAAGCCTGTTGGCAGCCGGGTCAATCTGGAAGTGGACATCCTCGGAAAATACGTCGAGCGACTCATGCGTGAGGCTCACGATGCCTATCGCCAGCATTGAGGCTGCACTGGATGAGCTGCGGGCCGGGCGGCTGGTCATCATTGTAGATGATGAAGATCGTGAAAATGAGGGCGATCTTGCCATTGCCGCCGAGTTTGCAACGCCGCAGGTCATCAACTTTATGGCCCGTGAGGGTCGTGGCCTGATCTGCGTAGCTATGACCGGCGAACGCCTCGATGCATTGCGCATTCCGCTGATGGTGCCGTCTGAAGCGAACACCTCGGCCTTCGGCACCGCCTTCACCGTTTCGGTCGAAGCCCGGCGGGGTGTTACCACCGGCATCTCAGCCTTTGATCGCGCTACGACGATCCGCACCCTCATCGATCCGGCCACGAAGCCGGAGGATCTGGCCCGACCCGGGCATGTCTTTCCGCTACGGGCTGCCGAAGGAGGCGTGTTGACCCGCGCTGGCCAGACCGAGGCCTCACTGGATCTGGTGCGGCTGGCAGGCCTGTATCCGGCGGCGGTGATCTGTGAGATCATGCACGACGATGGCGCCATGGCCCGGCGACCCGAGCTGGAACGATTCGCAGAGCGGCACCGCTTACGGATCGTCACTATTGCCGACCTGATCGCCTATCGGCGTCAGATGGCGTCCGGCGCCCTGCACAGCGTACCGGCCCTGTCACCGGCAGGATGCGCCGGAATGCCGGCAGCCCCATTCCATAACGGGACAATCTTAAACAGTGCACCATCTCCGGACTGGTCGCAACGCCGGTACTCAGGCTACGCACCAGATGCCGCTAGCCGGTCGGGGGCGGAGGGGGTCGGGCGTCGGACGACTGCAGAGCGGAGGGAGGAAACAGTGGGACGGACATTTGAAGGGCATCTCATCGGCGCCGGGCTGAAATTTGGCATTGTGATCTCTCGTTTCAATGACGCTATCGGCAGGGAACTCCTTCGCGGGGCGCAGGAGATGCTGATCCGCCACGGAGTTGCCGAGGGCGATATTGACGTTATCTGGGTGCCGGGCGCCTTTGAGGTTCCTCAGGCGGCCCGATGGATAGCCCGACGCAAAGGCGCTCCACCACAGCGCTCGTATTACGATGCGATCATTTGCCTGGGCGTCGTGATCCGCGGCGCAACCCCGCATTTCGACTATGTGGCAGGCCAGGCAGCCAGCGGGATCGCCTCGGCAGCTTTCGATACAGGGTTGCCGATAACCTTTGGGATGGTGACCGCGGAGAGTCTCGAACAGGCGCTCGAACGGGCAGGAACCAAAGCGGGTAATCGTGGCGCCGAGGCTGCCATCGCTGCGATTGAAATGGCGAACCTGCGACGTCTTCTGGAGGACTGATAATGCCCGCACGGTTGGAAAAGCTGGTGGCGGATATTTTTGCATAACAAGCGACCCTCTTTCCACTGCGGGAATCGGTGTGGTATACTGAGGTTCCCTCAGTAAAAACCCCGGTGGGAGGGGCTATGCACTCAACCTTTGTTGAACATCTGCGGCGAGTGGAAATGTTCGGCGGCCTGAGCGACGAAGAACTGTTTCAGGTTGCGGCGATGTGCAAACCGCTGCGCATGCCGGCGGGACATGAGGTGTTTCACGAGGGCGACGAAGGCGACGAAATGATGGTGATCCTCGAGGGCTGCGTGCGCATCTCGATCACCACTCGCCTCCCCGAGGGCGTCATGGCGCCAAGCACCATCAACATGCTCTACAGCGGCCAGAGCTTTGGTGAGATGGTGCTGCTCGGCAGCGCCACTCGCTCGGCCACCGTCACCTGTGTTGACCCGTGCATCTTCCTGGTGATCCGGGAGCGGGACTTCGCGGCCCTCTGCGAGCGCAATCCACGCATCGGCTACCGGGTGATGCGAAATATCGCCTCAGACCTGGCCTATAAGCTGCGCGCCTCCAACCTGCTGCTGCGCGGCAACATCCGCTGGCAGCACAACGAACTGGGGCGCCGGCATTGAGTGGTCTGTAAACAAAGTCTTTCCCTGAACCCCCGCCCCCTCCCCAACCCTCCCCCGCTAGGGGAGGGAGTCCGGCGCCTGCCCCCAACGGGGGGAGGTTGGGAGGGGGGCGGAAATGCCAGGAAACGTAACTTTACAGGCTACTGAGGCGACCTGGGGAAAGCGGGTTTCCCCAATCCCCCGCCCGCTGGCACTCTCGGCCTCCCAACGCCGGTAATGAGGAGTGCGGAGAAACGGCGTTTCCCCATACGCTGCCTGCGCAGCGTCCCGCCATCCCAGGTGGTACAATACAGTATCAAAGCATCCACCTGCGTGAGGCATCTCCATGGATCGACCCCTCCGTGATGAACTTGTCGCGCTCACCACGGACCTGGTGCGCTTCGAGTCGACCGCCGACCGGCCCGATCAACTGGCGGCCTGTATGGACTACGTGGCCGCCTACCTGTCCGATGTCCCGGGTCTTTTTGTTGAACGCAGCGCAGCGAACGGCAAGCCCGCAATCGTTGCCACCCTGCGCGAGACGCGCGCTCCCGCGCTGATGTTCAATGGCCACCTTGACGTGGTCGTGGGCCGGCCCGAACAATTCACGCCTGAGATGCGCGAGGGGCGGATCTATGGCCGGGGCGCGCTGGATATGAAGGGCAGTTGCGCGGTGATGCTGCGCCTACTGCGCGACCTGGCGGCGCTCCCGGAGCGCCCTGATGCGGGCTTCCAGTTCGTCAGCGACGAGGAGATCGGCGGCGCCGCGGGCACGGGGCGCCTGCTCGCCGAAGGGTGGCGGTGCGACCTGATGCTCTGTCTTGAACCGACTGACCTGGGCATCCTCTACGCCCACAAGGGCTGCATGTGGGTCGAACTGGCCCTGCCCGGTCGCCCGGCGCACGGCTCGCATCCCTGGGAGGGTCACAATCCGATCGGCGACCTGGCGCGCGGCCTATCGGCGGTCGAAGCGCGCTTTCCGCCACCCGCCGGCCCCGATGAGTGGCGCACCACCGTTACCCCGACTGCGTTGCGGGCGGGCGCCGGCGCGCGCAATCAGGTGCCGGCGTTCGCCGCGGTCACGTTCGATATTCGCTACACGAGCGATGAGACGCCCGAAGACGTGCTCGCCGCGCTGAGGGAGTGTTTCCCGACCGCTGCGCCAACGGTTATTGAGACCGGCTACGCGCTGTACACCGACCCGGAACACCCTGGCGTGGCGCGCCTGGCGGATCTTCTTGAACGACGCCTAGGGCGCCCGCCCCGACTCTTTCGCGAACACTACGCCACCGACGCGCGCTACTACACCGGCGCCGGTATTCCCGCCGTCTGTGTCGGGCCGGTCGGCGCGGGCCTCCATTCCGACGAAGAGTGGGTGAGCATCGCCAGTCTGGTTGATCTCTACCACGTGCTGCTTGCCTACGTGACGAGCTGAAATGGCCCTGAGCCATGCTCTACGCTCTGCAAACTGTACCCGGTCTTGGCACGCTCGCCTGGCAGGAGGCCGAACAGACGTTGTCCGGCGGGTCCGCGCCGGCCCCGCCACGACTGGCGGGCATCAAAGCGGTGCCGGGACGCGACGACATCGTGTTGCTCGATTACCAGGGCGGGCCGAAATCTCTGCTCAGTCTTCGTACCGTCGAAGATGTCTTCGTGGTGGCGGCGCGGGCCTTCCGCGTGGCCGCCGATGAACGCGGGCTGCGGCAGATTTACGCCGCGGTGCGCTCCTCCGAGAGCGTCGCCCCGGCCCTCAATATCTGGCGGCGGGTGAGCAGGGCTCACAAGGGTGGCGGCGCCTTTCGGGTCATCGCCCGCACCGTTGGGCACCAGCAGTACCTGCGCCGCGACGTGAGCCGCGCCGTGGCCGACGCCGTGCGCGATGGCTGGCCCGGCCCCTGGCGCCTGGTTGACGAAGGCGAGGACCTGGAAGTCTGGGCCACCCTGGTGGATCAGGAACTGCTCTGCGCCCTGCGGCTCTCCGATGTCTCGATGCGCCAGCGGGGCAAGCTCCGCCACCTGCCTGCCTCCCTGCGCCCGGCCCTGGCCGCGGCCATGGTTGCTCTGACCCACCCGACGCCCGACGATGTGTTCCTCGACCCCATGGCCGGCGCGGGCACGCTGCTGGTCGAGCGGGCCGCCGCCGGTCCCTTCGCTGCCTTGCACGGGGGTGACATCAGCGACGAGGCGGTCAGCGCGATGCGCGCCAACCTGCGCGGCGTCGGGGGCCAGGTCGTCACCAGCCGCTGGGACGCCCGGCGCCTGCCGCTGGAGGATCAGAGCGTGGACAAGGTGGCGGTCAACCTGCCCTTCGGCAAGCAGATCGGCGACCAGGCCGAGTTGCCCGATCTGTACCGGGAGGTGCTGGCCGAGATCGCGCGCGTCCTGCGGCCGGGCGGGCGCCTGGTGGTCCTGGCAGGCGATGCGCAACTACTGGAACAGGCACGTAGCGGCGCGGCCCGTTCCCTGCGCCCTGGCCCGCGCCACCGGGTCTTTGTGCTCGGCCAGCCGGCGGTGATCTGCGAATATACCCGGAAGGATGGCGGGAGGTGATGTGATTTCGGATTGTGGATTTTGGATTTTAGATTGCCGTACGTTGCTTCCCGATGACAATATAAATTAAGGCTCTCGCTCAGAGCCTATCCGATAACTCCTGTAGGAAGGCGGGGAAAGCGAGTTTCCGCACGCCCCTCCCTGAGGAGAGGGACGGGAAGGGCTACTCTCTTCCAGAAGTCATCGTATAACCAGGTTATCCGGATAGGCTCTGAACCTCCACCCCCTCCCAGCCTCCTCCCCCCAACGGGGGGAGGCCGGGAGGGGGGCGGAAATGCAGGGCAACGTACTTTACCGACCTTTTACCCAACCTCCCTCACGCAAACACCACATACTGCCGCAGAAAGGCGTCAAGGGCCGTGTAGTAGCGTTCAATGTTCTCGGCGCGGCGCCAGCCATGCCCTTCGCCGGGGAAGAGATGGTAAACATGGGGCACGCCCCGGCGACGCAGGGCGGCGACGATCGCCTCGGCCTGATTGGGCGGCACCACCCGGTCCTCTTCCCCCTGGAAGATCGCCAGGGGCGCGACGATCTTGTCGGCATGGAAGAGCGGGGAGCGCTCGCGGTAGCGCGCAGCGGCTTCGGGCAGCGGCCCGACCAGCCAGTCGGTGTAGTGCGCCTCGAACTTGTGAGTCTCGGCGGCGAGGCTGAAGAGATCGGTCACCCCATAGAGACAGACCCCCGCCCGGAATACGCCAGGGGCCTGGATCAGGGCCTCCAGCACGGTGTAGCCGCCGGAACTGCCGCCCATTATGACGATCCGCTCCGGATCCGCGATGCCCGCCGCGTCCAGGTAGCGCGCCCCGGCCACAGCATCGGCGACATCGAGCACCCCCCACTGCTCGCGCAGGGCCTGGGCGTAGGCCCGCCCGTAGCCGGTACTGCCGCGGAAGTTCACTTCCAGCACCGCGTAGCCGCGTGTGGCCAGGAACTGCACCTCGGCGCTGTAGCTGAGCACCGCCTGGCCTGTCGGCCCGCCGTGGACGCGCACGATGGCCGGGGGGCGCGGGCCAGACCCGCCGGGCACGTAGCCCGGCGGCAGGTAGAGAATGCCGTGGACCGTTTCGGCGCCAGGCGCGAGCCAGGTGACTGGCAGCGCGCTGGCCAGTTGCACCGCTGGAATCAGTTCGCCGGAACTGCGGCGCAGCACCCGTGTCCGCTGGCCGTCGGCGACCAGGAGGCGCGGGGGGATGGCCGGCGCCGAGGCAATGCCCGCCACCGCGTCGGCGCCAGGTGAAGCAGACGGCTGCGCGAACCAGGTATACCCTTCGCCGTCGCTCAGGCTCTGCGCCGGACCGCCATCAACCGGTTGCACATATACGCGCCGCTGCCCGCCTTCGTTGCGCAAATAGTAGATACGGCGCCCCTCCCGCGACCAGGCCAGGGTGCGCATGCCCTGGGTCCAGGCAGGCTGGCCGTGCTCGGCGGCGCCGCTGGTAAGGCGGCGATGAGACCCGGTCGTCAGATCGTACAGGTAGATGTGCCACCAGCCATCGGCGTCAGAGACATAGGCCAGGAAGCGCCCGTCGGGCGAAAAGGCGGGCTGGAAGATGCTCGTCGCCGGGCCACCGGCAATCTGTTGCACGCTCCGAACGACCGGCGCCGGCCCCGATGCGGGATCAAGGTCAGCCAGGTAGAGGAGACTGCCGTCCCAGGGCATCCGGGGGTGATCCCAGGCCACGCAGGCCACCTGCGTGCCAGAGGGATGCCAGACCGGCCACATGTAGAAATCGTGACCGGTCAGCAGGCGCCGGGGCCATTGCCGGCCCTCGGCATCAACCACGGCGACGCAATCCTCATCCTCATAGGTGTGGACAAAGAGCAGCCAGCGGCCATCGGGCGAGCAGGCCGGGGCGGCGGCGGCTCCGAAAGCTGGCGTGATGGGGCGCGGGCGACCTCCGGCCAGGCTCTGGCGAAACAGCCGCCCTGAGCTGGCCTCGGCAAAAAAGACCGCGCCGCCATGGACGCAAAACTCGCCACCGCCGTAGCCGATCCGCCCACGCACGCTCAGGTCGCCCGGCGTCAACTCGCGGGGGGCGTCGGCAGAGGCGACGTCGGCGCACCACAGACTGCCGCGACCATCGCGCGACTCCAGCCAGATGACGTGACGCCCATCGCTGTCCCACTGCACATCGTCGAAACGTAGCGCGGTAGCCATCGCGCGCGGCGTGAAGGGGCTCGGCCAGAGGCCGAAGGGAGGCGAGGGAGGCATAAACTATCGCTCCGCTATAGTTCAGCGCGAGCAGAACCGATTGCACGGGGATGGGAGGAACCCGGGTTCCTCCCATCTCCCTTGCCCAACAAGAGAGCTACACCCTTTCACAAACCGCTGTTGCGGTTATGACGCGGACCACCAGGCATAGTGCGCCCAGGGCTGCGCGGGATAGACCTTCTGGGGGCGAAGAGGATTGATGCGCACCGGCACCACGGCGCCGATTCGCATCCAGCCCAGACCGTCCTCCTCGACGATCCAATCCACCTGCGCCTCATACGGGCGACCATTGGGCGGCTGCACCCAGAGCACCAGATTGAGTTCGGCGGCCCGCAGCAGGAGCTGGCGCTTCAGATTGCCGCTGTGAACGATGCGCAGCACTTCGGCGCGAGCGGGGACGGCCTTTGCCAGGTCCGCTTCCGCCGCCTGTTGCGCCCGGAGAGCCTCAACTTCGCGCTGACGCACAAACGCATAAATCGGGATCATCAGCACCACGGCAATCAGGGGAATGGCGCGAAAGGCCACCTGATCGGGGGCGACGGTGAATGCCTGGCCCTCGGCAGTGATACAGCGATAGTGGAGGCCATGGCTACGCGGGCCGGGCTCGAGCGTCCCCTCACAAACAAATGGCCCGGCGATACGACCCAGATCGGGAAGCAAGGTGAGGATGATGGTGCTGAGGGCAAAGCCAAGGACCAGTGTGAGAAAACAACGACCAACCATAGGACGGCTCCGCGCTGGTAAGCTAGTTGTCAAGTTGCATGAATCGTACCAGGATTGCATTACCAACACAAGACCATTGCAAGGGGTGCGCATAGAGCACTGACTGGCATGCTTGATCCGCCGAGGATACTGAGCCGCGCGGCTCGGAGCACTCGCGTCGCTATCATTGCGGGTGAACCTTTTCGAGAAACGGTATAGCGAAATTTGCGCGCCCGATCAGCCGGAAGATCGGGCGCCCCGCCTGCCTCAGGCGGCCAGGCGGCAGTACGACCCGCGGAAGTAAATCAGCGGCGCGGCGTCCTCGGCAGCGCGGCGCAGGGCCTCAACGCGCCCGATGACAATCAGGTGATCGCCGCCGTCGAGCACCCGTTCCACTGCGCAGACCAGGGCGGCCAGGCTGTCCTCAAGCACGGGGGCGCCCGCCAGGTCGGCGAAGCGCGGCTCAAGCGCGGCATCGGGGCGCCCGGCGAAATGGCGCGAGAGGGCCTCCTGGTCGGCGCGCAAGATGTTTACGGCGAAACGCTGCGCTTCGGTAATCACCCGGGCCATGCGCGCCCGCCGGTCCACACATACCAGGAGCAGCAGCGGCTCCAGCGAGACAGAGGTGACGGAGTTGGCTGTCATTCCACGGGTCTCCTCGCCGGAGCGCGCGGTGATCACGGCAACCCCGGTGGCGAACAGACCCATAGTGGTTCGGTATTCGCGTTGATCAACACCCATTGGCCTGGAAGTCTTTCTGTTTCGATGCGGCGTTCTTTTTTAATTATGCGACAGTTTTGAGTTTTTGTCGCCCGCGGCATGGAACCAGAATGAGGAAACCAGGTTTCCCCGCGCGCCTGATTGAGGCGCCAGGTGTGGGCGAGGCGGAAATAGAGAACGCTGTAGCGCAATCCAGAGGATTGCTGTAGCGCAATCCAGAGGATTGCGCTACAGGCACAGCCAGGACTATGAGGCGGCCTGCACCGCCGAGGGATCGAAGCCCAGCCGTTCCGGGGCGCTGTAGAGGTGCATGCGCCGGCCACGGACGTAGCCGCAGAGGGTGACACCCCACGCGCGAGCCAGGCGCACGGCAGATTCAGTGGGGGAATTGCGCGAAGCCACCAGCGGAATGCCCAGGCGGGCAGCTTTGTGGAGCATTTCGGTCGAAACCCGGCCGGTGACGAGCAGCACCCGGCCCGTAGTGGGCACGCCACGCACCAGGCTCAATCCGGCGAGCCGGTCAACGGCATTGTGACGCCCCACATCATAGGCGCTCAACAGGAGCGTCTGCCCGTCGCCGAGAGCGGCGACGTGAAAGCCGCCCATATCGTGGTAGAGGTCAGCCGTGTGGGCCAGCATCCGCGCCATCTGGTCGTAGATCTGCGCTGGCGTCAGGCGCGGACCAGCAGGCAGCCGGTAACTGGCATGGACCCGCTGCGCGAAGGTCAGCCCGCCGACGCATGCGGACGGCAACGGCGGTCGTCGGGGGAGGGTGAGATCACTCCGTTTGAGCCAGATGGCCACGCTGGTCTCGCCGTGGTAACGCACGGAGAGTTCGACGACATCGTCCAGAGACTCGATCAGCCCCTCGGTGCGCAGAAAGCCCAGGGCCAGCGTATCGAGATCGGCAGGCGTGCAGAGGAGCGAGACCCAGCGCTGGCCATTGACGTAGAGCGCGCAACTTGTTTCCCGAATGATCGGCTTGCGGCCGGGCGCCACGGCGCCATCGCCAATCTCGAGATAGCTCAGATCATGTTCGGCCCAGGCGGCAATCATACGCTTTGATAGCCCGACGAGATAGCCATCAGGTCCATGCCAACGGTGAGAACCCGTTCAGCGGGAAGATGGACGGGAAAGGCCAGTTCGCGCAGGTCAATCGTCTTCAGATAGCGTCGGCAGGTATCGCAGGTGTATAGACGGTAGACCCCATCCTGGCTGACGGTGTAGGCCAGACGGCCCGGCGTAGTTTCACCGCAGAAGGGGCATGCGCTACGCAGAGCCTGCCATTCGGCGTCGCAGCGCGCGCAGAGCAGCCGGCGCGCGCCCCCGCCGGGGAGGAGCGCGGCCATATCCGCCGGCCCGCCACAGATGGGACACCACGATCGATACCAGGTCTCGGCGCTCGCCAGTGGTTGCCACGTCCGCGCATAGACGTTGAGAAAGGGATGCAGGGCCTGGTTGAGGGCGAAATCCAGCAACGTGGCCTCATAGGTCGCCGCGCTGGCGGGCCGGCGGGCGGGATGCGCGGTGTTCTCTAGATGCTCGGTGACGGCTTCGCGCAGTTCCTCAAGATTATCGGCAATGCCGGCGAGAGCGCGGAAGGCGTCAGCCTCGGCAGAGCGATGGGCGGCGGCCACCGCGCAGATCCTGCCAAAGGCGCGCGCCAGGTCGCTCCAGTCGGGCGCCAGGGTCACGGCGTTGAGCAGCGGCTCACCCCGGGCCAGACATTCCTCCGCCACGCCGGGGGGCAACGGCGGGGGCGCCGGCGGATTGACCCGGGCGCGCGTCTCCAGCAGCGCAATGTGCAACTCCAGGGTCTCGCGCATCTCAGGACGCTGAGGCAGCGCCTTACGCAACTGTTCGATCGTCTCCATCGCCTTACTCATCCCTGCAGCGCCGGTAGACCCGCTCCTGCTCCTGTTCGGCCAGCCACTTTCCGTGGTGCTCGCGCGCAAACTCTTCTGTGACCGTGCCTTCAAACATCGCCGTGATCGACTCGCGCATCAGGGGATGCACGGCTACCAGGTAGATGTGCAGAAGGAAGAGCATCACTGTGGCGATCATTGACAGGTCGTGGACGATCACGCTGGCCAGGAAGACCGCTGGCGGCGCTACTCCTTTGCCAAACCACATAATCATCCCGCTGATGACGAACAGGATGAAGGTGATGATCTGGGTCAGGGCATTAAACTTCTGGCCGGCGTTGTACTTGCCCTGGGGCGGCATCCGGGTGGTATCGCCGCGAGTGTAGTAGCCCCAGGCCGCCCGTAGCCAGCCCAGGTCGTCAGGCCCCCAGGTCAGGGCCTCGCGCAGGCTGTAGAAGAAGTCGCGCGGCGACCAGATGAGGTAGATCAGGGGCGCGGCCATGAACAGGACCGCCGCGGCGCGATGGGCCAGACGGCTGGCCTCGCCCGCTTCCCCGACCGCGAACGGGCGCAGGGCGGGGATATACATGAACAGGCCGGTGCCCAGAAGAATGGTAAAGGCGATGAAATGCACCCAGTGGGCAATGCGTTCACCGGCCGTAAAGCGCATCACCAGCACCTGGCGCCGGTCCTTGCACGGTTTGGTCACAGTTGAGGTGGCCATGGCTCATGCCTCACTTTCGTCAGTTGCGTCCGGCTCAACGGCCTCGAGGTTGCTCAGACGAGCGCGGCGAGTCGCCAGCCAGTTGAAGGCCAGGCCGAGGGTGGTGGCGGCAACGGCGACATAGCCCAGGGGCTGCACGATCTGCTGCCAGCCGGTGATCAGGGAGGAGTACTGGGGATTGGCAGGCAAGCCGTAGGCTTCGGGCGGCGCAGTGAGGACGAAGAGGCGCCCCAGGCCGCCGAGTTGCGTCTCGCCGTACACCTGGGCCTGGGTGTAGCCCCGGTTCCGCAACCACTCGACCCGGGCATGGGCCTTCTCCAGGAGCGCATCGCGCTCGCCCCATTCCAGCGCGCCAGGGGGACAGGTTTTCACGCAGGCGGGGGTCAGGCCGTTGGTCGCCCGATCCTGGCAGAAGGTGCATTTGGAGGCTCTGGCTGCACCGGTCAGCAGATTGATGGTCTCCATCCGGGGCACCTTGAAGGGGCATGCCTGGCTACAGTAGCCGCAGCCATTGCAGGCCTCGCGTTCGAGCGATACGAAGCCCAGCGCATTGTGCTTGAGGGCGCCGGTCGGACACACGTCCACGCAGGCCGCCTGGGTGCAGTGCACGCACCCCCAGGCCAGGAACAACCACTGGAACCCATTGTCCGTCTCATACTCGTGGAAGGTGACCCGCGCCCAGGTGTTCGGTTCCAGGTCGGCAGGGTTCTCGTAGCTGCCCGCCTGGGTCGTCTCGCTGGCCGGCAGGCCCCACCATTGCTTGCAGGCCACCTGACAACTCTTGCATCCGATGCATTTGGATGCATCAAACAGCATCGCCAGTCTGGTCATCACCGGCCTCCTTTACAGCTTCCGCACGTCAACCAGGAAGGCCTTGTATTCGGGGATGTTCGTATTGCCGTCCCCGACGTGGGGCGTGAGATCATTGGCGCTGGCGCCACGGGCAATGCCTTGCCAGGCGAAGTGCCAGGGCATGCCAATGTGGTGCACCAGCCGACCATTAATGGTGTACGGTTTCCAGCGGGCAGTGACCATCGCAACGGCCCTGATCGCGCCCCGGGCGCTGACCACCTCCACCAGGTCGCCATTGCGAATACCCCGTTCGGCGGCCAGGGCGTTGGAGATTTCGACGAACATGCCCGGCTGGGCCTCGGAGGGCCAGGGGAGATAGCGGGTCATGGCTCCCGACTGCCAGTGTTCGGTGAGGCGGAAGGTGGTGCAGACGATGGGGAAACGATCGGGCGCGCCCACGTTGTCGCCGATATCCTGGCCCCGGTCGGTGTCGTACACTTTGACCACCGGATTGAACTGGGTGCGGGAGAGCGGATTGGCGACAGGCGACTCGAGCGGCTCGTAATGCTCGGGCAACGGGCCGTCGGCCATCCCCGATGGGGTGAACAGCCAGGCCTTGCCATCGGGCTTCATGATGAAGGCATCGGCCCCGGATTGAGCGGCCAGGCTGACACCGGCAGGATTGGCCTGCGTCTCCGGCGCCTTGGTGACGGGGAAGTCGGGCACGTCGTAGCCGGTCCACTTCTTCTGGGCGGCATCCCACCAGATGAGCTTCTTGGCTTCGGACCACGGCGTGCCGTCGGGGCGGGCCGAGGCGCGGTTGTAGACAATGTGCCGGTTGGCGGGCCATGTCCAGGCCCAGAAGGGATGGGTGCCAATCCCGCCGGGATCGTTCTGCCCGCGCCGTCTGGCTGCGGGCATGATCACACCGGTGCCATCATCGGCAGGCGCCCAGTAGCCGGCGTAGATCCACGCGCCACAGGCGATGACCTCGGGATTGGCGGCATTGGCGATAACGGCAAAGGAGGGGAGCACTGCGCCAGCGGCCACCAGCACCTTATCCGAAGCGTCCTTCACCTCCTCCAGCGCGTACCCGTTCATCTCGCGAGCTACCCGCTCGGCCTGCGGCGGATCGCCGTAATCCCACACCAGGTCGAGGATGGGCCGGTCCCTGACGGCGGTACTGCCCTGGTAGGCAGCCTTGATCGCCCGCATCAGCCGGTCGAGGATCCAGATATCCTCCTTCGCCTCGCCGGGCGGGTTGGCGACCCGGTTGCGCCACTGGATGGTTCGACCGCTGTTGACCACGCTTCCGGCCTTCTCCACAGCAGCGGCGGCGGGCAGGAGGAACACCTCGGTCTTGATGGAAGCGCTGTCCACCCCCGGCGCGCGCCAGAACGATGAGGTTTCGGTGTCGAACAGCTCCATTACCACCAGCCAGTCGAGGTTCGCAAAGGCCTGGCGCTCGAAGCGGGCATTCGGGCCGCTGACGAACGGGTTCTGGCCCATCACGAACATCCCCTTGATCGTCCCCCGGTGCAGCGCCTCAAACATCGGCATGAAGGAGTAGTCCCCGGAGCGCTTGGGGAGATAGTCGTAGGCGAAGTTATTCTGGCTGGTCGCCTTCTCGCCGAACCAGGCCTTCATCAGGCTGTTGAAGAAGCGCGGCCCGTTGGCCCAGAAACTGGTTCTGGCATACTTGGCGACGAAGGTCTGGTAATCTGGCTGCTTGACGGTCGGCAGGCCGAGGTAACCCGGAAGGTCCTGGTACAACAACCCCATATCGGTCGAACCCTGAACGTTGGACTCGCCGCGCAGGGCGTTCACGCCGCCACCGGGAATGCCGATATTACCGAGCAGGAGTTGCAGGATGGCATAGGCGCGGACATTCTGCGCGCCGACGGTGTGTTGTGTCGTGCCCATGGCGTAGAGGATCGTCCCCGCCTTATCGGGAGCGCCGGTCGAACAGTACAGGCGCGCCACCTCGAGGAAGCGATCGCGCGGAGTGCCGCAGATGCGTTCAACCATCTCGGGAGTGTAGCGGGCAAAGTGGCGCTTGAGGATCGCGAAGACCGTATGCGGGTCCTCCAGCGAGGAGGCCCGTTTCGGAACGGTCGCTTCTTTCTCGACCTCGACCTCGTTGCCGGAAGCGTCGCGCTCCTTAACCTTGACTTTGACCTTCTCGGTCTGGTACTGCCAGGCCGACTGGTCATAGGTGCGCTTCTCTGGATCGTAGCCGACGAACAGCCCATCGAGTTCGTCCGGCCCCTGGTAGTCGGGATTGATGAGGGTCAGGGCATTGGTGTAGGCTCTGACATACTCCTCGTTGTACAGCCGGTTTTCAATGGCATAGTTGATCAAGCCGCCAATAAAGGCGATATCGGTGCCGGAGCGGAAGGGCACATAGAGATCGGCCCTGGCGGCTGAGCGGGTGAAGCGCGGGTCGGCGACGATCAGCTTCGCGCCACGCTCTTCCATCGCTTTTGTGATCCAGCGGAAGGAGACCGGGTGGTTCTCGGCGGGGTTGCTGCCCATCACCAGGAACACGTCGCTGTTTTTGAGGTCCACCCAGTGGTTGGTCATCGCGCCGCGCCCGAAGGTCGGCCCCAGGGCGCCCACGGTTGAGGAATGGCAGAGACGCGCCTGATGCTCGAGATACACGATGCCGAGGGCGCGGGCGAATTTGGAGGCGAGGTAGCAGTCTTCGGTATTGTTGGCCGCGCCGCCCAGCCAGGCGATCCCCTCGGTGCGATTGACCGTCACCTCGCCGTCTTTTTCGCGGAAGGTGGCATCGCGGGTGGCCCTGACCCGTCTGGCAATCTCGGTGATGGCCCAGTCCCACGATTTTTCTTCCCAGGCCGTGCTGTTCGGGGCGCGGTAAAGCACCTTGCGGAGCCGTTTGGGGTCGGTGGAGAGCTGAATGATGGACTGAGCCTTGGAGCAGAGCGCGCCGCGATTCAGCACGTTGTCGGGGTCGCCCTCGGTGTTCACGATACGCCCGTGGACGTCGGTGGCAATCAACACGCCGCAACCCACGCTACAGTAGGGGCACACGCTGGTCGCTTCGCCCAGACGTTTGTGCAGGGGAAAGATGGTCGCCGTCGCCGCCGTTGCTGCGGCTGCGGCAGTGCCGGTCGGCAACAGCAACCCACCTGCCACCAGACCGGTTGCCTTCAGAAAGTCGCGCCGTGACACTTTCATTGTGGCTCCCTCCTCACCCGGAGTATGGATTGTTGAGCGCGCTGGTGTGATGCTACTCCTCTAGCTGGTCTATCGACTCGATCCGGCAGTGGCTAGGAGTGTGGAAAGCGACACGCTTCCCACGCCCTCGCCTGGCGTATGTCCATCCGGCACAGGTGGATGACCCGGCCTGTGAGGTTGCCCTCTCATTACGGGCCGGGCGAAATGCGGCCTCCGCAGCGGGCGCCTGGCTGAATGTCCCTCTGCAAACCGCGCCCATCCACATCAAGGTCGTCAAGGTGACAGCGACCAGCCCGGCTCTCCCGGCAGGGCTGCGCGCTATGGCCAGCCCGCGGACGACCGTGCAGAGTTTTTTGCGCAAACATTCACCAGTCCAGTGCAGAGCTTACACCGGTGAATTGCTGCCAGCGACTTTGAAGCAAGTAGGGAAATCGTTGACGGCATCGTACAGCAAACCGTAAAAATTGAAATAACTGTTTTGTAAACTAGAAGTAAATCTTCCGCAACCAGAGAGTTCGTGAGCGAGACATTTGAGGCATAGAATAATTTTCTCGTCAACTACAGGTGAAGGTTCCGCAACGAAACGCAGCCTTACCGCAGAGCATGCAGAGGGATGCGCGTTTTCAAACGCTCTGCGTCCGCTGCGGTGACTTCGGACGAACCTCGGCGCGGGGCGCCGGTTTTGACGCCCTCTGCGGGGTTAGGGTACGATAGGGAGCATCGAGTGCGCGCTGACAGCGCGCCATAGAAGCAGGGGGAGGCTCTATGTCCGACGAGCAACTGGTGCTCTCCACCATCGAGGGCCACGTGGCCACCCTGACCCTCAACCGCCCCAGAGTGCTCAACGCCCTCAGTCCGGAGTTGATTGACGCTCTCACCGCAGCCCTGGCGCAGTGCGAGGCCGACGACCAGATCCGCGCCGTGGTGCTGACCGGCGGGCCGCGCGCCTTCGCCGCCGGCGCCGACATCAAGGCCATGGCCGAGGCGTCGCCGATGGGCATGCTCACCAGTCGCGCCTTTGAGCGCTGGGCGCGCATTGCGGCCTTTCGCAAGCCGCTGATCGCCGCGGTGAGCGGGTATGCCCTGGGAGGCGGCTGCGAACTGGCGATGATGTGCGATATGATTGTCGCCAGTGAAACCGCGCAGTTCGGCCAGCCGGAGATCAACCTGGGGATCATTCCAGGCGCGGGAGGAACCCAGCGGCTGACGCGCGCCATCGGCCCCTACCGCGCGATGGAACTGATCCTCACCGGCGCGACGATCTCGGCCCAGGAGGCTTACCAGTACGGGCTGGTAAACCGGCTGGCCCCCGTGGAAAGGTTTCTCCAGGAAGCGCAGCGCCTGGCCGCCCAGGCGGCGGCAAAGGCGCCCCTGGCAGTGCAACTGGCAAAGGAGGCCGTGCGGGCGGCCGCCGAGACGACGCTGCGGGAGGGCCTGGCGATTGAGTTGCGTAATTTCTACCTGCTCTTCGATACCGAGGATCAGAAGGAAGGCATGCGCGCCTTCATCGAGAAGCGCCCGCCGGTGTTCCAGGGCCGCTGAGGGGCAAGGGAAAACCGGGTTTCCCCACGCTCCTACCGAACTCAGGTTGGAGAAATACGGGGAAACCGGGTTTCCCCCTACCCTCGCCTGGTCGAGGAGGGTGGGAAAACCGGGTTTCCCCACGCCCCTGCCCGATGGGGGCAGAAACCCATCGCGCCAACTCCTCATTCGCCAGGGGGAGGTTTTGTTCGGAATGATGCAAAAAGGGGCTTTCTATTATGGATACAACTGTCCTCTATGCGACGGCCGACGGTGTTGCAACCCTCACCTTGAACCGGCCCGAGGTGTTCAATGCGCTGAACGCCCAGCTGCACGCCGATCTGCTGGCGGCCCTGCAACAGGCCGAACGCGACCCGCAGGTGCGGGTGGTGGTGATCACCGGGGCCGGGAAGGCGTTCTGCTCCGGGCAGGACCTGCGGGAGTTCCCGGCCGAAGGGGCCGCGGCGCTGATTGGCGAACGTTTGCGCCAGAGCTACAATCCCCTGGTCACCAAACTACGCGCGCTGCCGAAACCGGTGATCGCGGCGATCAACGGCGTGGCCGCGGGAGCCGGCCTCAGCCTGGCCCTGGCCTGCGACCTGCGCCTGGCCGCCGAGAGCGCCCGCCTGGTGGTGGCCTTTGCCCGCATCGGCTTGATACCCGACTGTGGCATGACCTACACTCTCCCGCGACTGATCGGCCAGGCGCGCACCTTTGAACTGGCGACCCGCGGCGGCGAACTCGATGCGCCTACCGCTCTCCAGTGGGGCATGCTCAACCGCATTGTGCCCGATGGCGACCTCGCCCAGGCGGCCCGCGACCTCGCCCTGGAACTGGCCCGCGGCCCCTCCCTGGCCATCAGTCTGATCAAGCGCAGTCTGGAGTTCTCGCAGCATGCCACGCTCGAAGCGGCCCTCAACTATGAGGCCATGGCCCAGGAGGCCGCCAGCGCTCACCCGGACTTCGCCGAGGGCGTGGCGGCCTTCCGCGAGAAGCGCCCGGCGCGTTTTGCCTGAGCGCCCAGAACCCTCGCGCGGGAGGATCAGAAAGAAGCGGGCTAAGACGTACAAGCCCCGCAGGGGCTTGCGTGAACTCAGCCAGGGGTTAGCCTGCAACGTTCGGCGATGCCGGATTCAGGATAGAGAACGATGCCAATGAACCAGATTGTCCCTGAGCGCAGCGAGATCCCTGCTGAATACACCTGGGATCCCGCCAGCGTCTTCGCCACCGAGTCCGAATGGGCCGCGGCGGCGCGTATGGTCGCCAGCCGGCTGGAGGAAGTGGCCGGCTATCGCGGGCGCCTTGCTGACGGACCGGCCACCCTGGCCAGCTACCTCGAACTGGCCGAGGAGTTGCTCCGCGTCGCGCTGCGGGTTGGCGTCTACGCCCGCATGTTCTACGCCGTCAACACCACTGACGCGACCGCTCAGGCTCGTGTGGATCGGGCCACGGCGCTGAACGGACGGCTGAGCGCTGCCCTGGCCTTCGGCGAGCCGGAGATGCTCGCCATTGGACCCGAAAAGTTACGGGAGTGGACCCGGACCGAGCCCCGTCTGGCCCATTATGCCCACTACTTCGAGCGCCTTGCCCGCCGTGCCGCCCACGTGCGCTCGGCGGAGGTCGAGGAACTGCTGGGCCAGCTCAGCGAACCGTTCACGTCCGCTAGAGCCACCCACGGCATCCTGACCAACGCCGACCTGCGCTTCGCCCCGGCCCGGGACTCACAGGGCCAACCGTTCGAGATCGCTCAGAGCGCGATTAACGCCCTGCTGACCCATCCCGACCGGGAGGTGCGCCGCAGCGCGTGGGAGAATTATGCCGACGCTCATCTGGCGCTCAAACACGTTCAGGCCAACTGTCTGGCCACGGGAGTCAAACAAAACATCTTCATCGCCCGGGCGCGGGGCTACCGTTCGGCGCTTGAAGCGGCGCTGGCGTCGAATGACATCCCGCTCGAGGTCTTTCACCATCTGATCGCCACCTTCCGGCAGCACCTCCCGCTGTGGCGCCGTTACTGGCGGCTGCGCCGCAGGGCCCTGGGCCTGGATGCGTTGCAGGTCTACGACATCAAGGCGCCGCTGACCGGCGCGCCGCTCCGCGTGCCTTACTCCCAGGCCATCGAGTGGATCTGCGAGGGGATGCAGCCGCTGGGTGAAGAGTACGTCGCGGTGATGCGCCGGGGCCTCCTCGAGCAACGCTGGGTAGACGTGTATCCCAATCGGGGAAAACGCGCCGGGGCCTTCTCAATGGGCGCGCCGGGAACGCACCCGTTCATCATGATGTCGTACAACGACGACATCTTCGGCCTCAGCACCCTGGCTCACGAACTCGGCCACTCGATGCACTCGTACTACACCTGGGCCAGCCAGCCGTTCGTGTACGCCAACTATGGCCTTTTTCTCGCCGAAGTCGCCTCGAACTTCAATCAGGCCCTGGTGCGCGCCCACCTCCTGAAGCGCCTCCAGGAGCGCGAGGCCCGGATCAGCATCCTCGAAGAGGCGCTATCGAACTTCCACCGTTACTTCTTCATGATGCCAACCCTGGCGCGCTTCGAACTCGAGATCCACGAACGGGTCGAACGAGGCGAGGCCCTGACCGCCGACAGCCTGATCAACCTGATGGCCGACCTGTTTGCCGAGGGCTACGGCGACGAAGTGGCGATGGATCGCGAGCGCGTCGGCGCGACCTGGATGCAGTTCTCCACCCACCTCTACGCCAACTTTTACACCTACCAGTATGCCACCGGCATCTCTGGCGCGCACGCGCTCGCCGAAGGGGTGCTGGCCGGCGCTCCCGGCGCGGCCGAACGCTACCTCGACTTCCTCAAGGCCGGCAGCTCTCGCTACCCCCTGGATATCCTGCGCCACGCCGGGGTGGATCTGGCTTCTCCCGAACCGGTGCAGCGGGCCTTTGCCGTGCTCGAAGGATATATCGCGGAACTTGAGAGGCTGGTGTAACATTATTGGGAAGGGCCGGTTATGCAACCCTCCGGGTTGCGCCCGGTGTTCGGAAGGGCGCGGTCGTCTCAAAGAAAGTCCTGGCCGCCAACGATCCGCCGTTGCTCGACACCGCGATATGCCACTGCCAGCAAGCAGCCGAGAAGGCGGTCAGGGGCTATCTGGTTCTGTGCAACCACGAGTTCGGGCGCATCCTTGACATCGAGGTCCTGGTGCGCGCTGCCGCGGCATATGCACCCGACTTCGTCAGTTGGATTGATGCGGGCATAGAACTGACACCCTATACGCGAATTTTTCGGTATCCCGGATACGCGAAGGAACCAGACCGACCCCGGTTCGAGCGGGCGCTGTCAGCGGCGGAAGGACTGTACGCCTTCATCATCTCGTTGCTGCCGCCAGATATGCGGCCTGCATAAGGTGAAGAAATCGGGACTCCCATGTCCCCGCCCGCCAGAGTCTCCACTGCCCCGACGCGGGGCAACGCCTCCCGACCAGTTGTAGCACACAATAAGGACCATGGTACCAGGCTGCCGGCGTGCATACCGCAGCGACATGTGGTTAACTGGGGCCAGCGCGGTTAAAAAGCAGTAAAGGGCGGCTCCGATGTTCCTTCCGCTGCGGGCGATGCTCGTCACCATCGTGGCGCTGGCAGGTCTGGGAAGCCTGACCACAACCGTGTCCCAACCGCCTGCCCCCATCTATCTGCCGCTGCTAAGCGTTGCCCGGCCACTGAACGAGTTGCGCGCCGGACGGGCGACGTACTACAACGCCACGGGCGACGGCAACTGCTCCTTTGGTCCCTCCCCCGGCGACCTGATGGTCGCGGCGATCAGCCACGAAGACTATGGCAACCCCGATCCCGAAGGCAACCCCGCGGGCGGCCCGGCCGCCGTCTACTGCGGGGCCTACGTCGAGGTATTTGGCGAACTGGGCAGCGTCGTGGTGCGCATCGTTGACAAATGTCCCGATGCTCAGTGCACACGGGGGCACCTTGACCTGAGCGCCCAGGCCTTTGCCCGCATCGCTCCCCTCGAAAAGGGCATCGTGCCCATTACCTGGCGGGTGATCAGCCCGGAGCTGGGACGCGCCATCGCCTACCGGGTCAAAGAGGGCAGCAATCGCTGGTGGACGGCCATCCAGGTGCGCTACCACCGCAACCCGATCGTCAAACTGGAGTACCGCACCGCCGCCGGGCAGTGGCTGCCGCTGGTGCGGCAGGACTACAACTACTTTGTCGGGCGCGATATGGGGCCCGGCCCGTACACGCTCCGCGTCACCGACGCCTACGGCAATGTGCTCACCGACAGCGGCATCGTTCTCGGCGACGGCGTCGAGACGCCAGGCCGCGCTCAGTTCCCGCCTGGACCATAGAGGCGCCAGGGGATGGCAAGCTGTGCGGATCCAAGAGCAACCGCTGCACACCCCTCCACCTCCCCACCTCCCGTTCTCAGGTGGAGGGTTTTCCGGCGCACGCTCGCGTCGCATGCGCCATCCGGGGCATTGGGACGCCCAACCCCCCGCTCCCGCGCGCGGGAGCGGGGGGTGAGGATCGTAAGCGCATGGGAATGCCGAAAACCGCTTCTCGCTCGAAAAACCCTACACCTGAGAACCCGCCTCCCCCCCTGTCTCCCCACCATTTACGCCTTTCTAACATCGCTTAGACGTTCATCTAACACTTCCGCGTTACAGTAGCGCCAGAACGAAAGCGCTGCAGGTGCAGCGCCGGACTGCACAGAACTGAACACAATACACACAGGGAGGTGGTAAGATGACGAGCCTGACTCGTTGGGATCCGTTCCAGGAGGCGATGACGCTGCGTGAGGCCGTGAACCGCCTGTTCGAAGAGAGCTTCGTTCCGATGATGCCTACCCGCGATGGCAGCTTCGTACCCGCGCTCGACCTGAGCGAGACGCCCGACGCCTACATCGTCGAGCTGGCCGTGCCGGGGATGAAGGCTGACGACCTGAACGTCACCATCGAGAACGGGGTGCTCTCGATCAGCGGCGAGGTGAAGAGGAGCGCCGAAGAGCACGAGCGCAACTACCATCGCATCGAGCGCCGCTACGGACGCTTCAATCGCTCCATTACCCTGCCGAGCACGGTTCGCGGCGATGCTATCGAGGCCCGCCTGGAGAATGGCGTGCTCACGCTGCGCGTACCCAAGGCTGAAGAGGTCAAGCCGCGCAAGATCCAGATCAACGTCGGCTGATCCCTGTCAGATAGTCACAGCCGAAGGGGAGGGCGACACCCTCCCTTTCGTGTTTTTGTGTACCCTCCATCGTCCGGCCCCTATGCATCAGGCCGGGAAGTACTGGCAGGCAAGCCAACCCGCTCCACTCCCGCGTACACGTTGAAACGAGCGCCACGGACGAACCCGATCAGCGTCATCCCGAACTCGCGGGCCACCTGCACCGCCAGGCTGCTCGGCGCGGAGACCGCGCACACAATGGGAATACCGGCCACCAGGGCCTTTTGCACAATCTCGTAACTGGCCCGGCCGCTCACCATCAATACGCCGCCGGCCAGCGGCACGCGCCCGGCGAGGAGCGCCCAGCCGATGAGCTTGTCCAGGGCGTTGTGACGTCCGATGTCCTCGCGGGAGACCAGCAATGCTCCCTCCGGGTCGAAGAGCGCGGCGGCGTGCAACCCCCCCGTGCGGCTGAACAATCCCTGAGCGTCTTGGAGTCGCCGCGGCAGCGCCGTTATCACTTCGGGGCGGATAAGCGGCCCCGAAGCCAGCGGCGCACAGCCACGTCCGCGCAGCGTGTCCAGCCCCGCGCGGCCACACACCCCGCAGGCGCTCCCCATCGTGAAATGCCGGGTGAAGGTCGTCAGATCGGGCAATTCCTCCCGCCGCAACACCACCTGCACAATGTTGTAGCGCTGCTCACCGTCTACCTGGGGATCGACACAGTACGCGATCTGCGCAACGTCGTGGCGATCAGCGATCAGCCCTTCGCTAAAGAGGAAGCCGGCAGCCAGCTCGAAGTCGTTGCCCGGCGTGCGCATGGTGATGGCCAGGCTGCGCTGCGCCGCCCCCGCTCGCAACCGTACTTCGAGCGGCTCCTCAACCGCCAGTTCATCGCGACGCGATCGCCCGACACCTTCGTTGAACGTCCAGACCATGATCCGCTGCGCCCCGCGTCTGGTCATGAACCTTCCCTCCTCGCGGCGGGAGATCTGCTCTCACCACCGTCGAATTCTTTCTCTAACTGCCTGCGCCAGCCCCTGGTACCATCAGAATGCCTGGTTGCATACGCTCGCTTTTCGTTCCGCCCGGCGCCCCCTCCCTCTCCACTGCAAGTAGAGAGGGAGGGGATTGGGAGGAGTGCAAGGCCCACGATCACGAATTCGAGGTGTGCCATGGATATGATCTCAATCATCGCGGCGATGATAGGCGTCGGTATGATCGGCGGAGCGTTGATGGGCTGGATTGTAGCGCTGGTCCTGGTGGTTAATGAACTGGTAGCGCCTCCGTTGCAAGAAGTTCTGCAGCGGCGGCGTGGTCAGACCTTCCCGGCGCCTTCGCAAACGCGGCCGGGCTTTTGACGGCAACTCCATCGCCCTGTCCCGTCACTCTGGATGCGAGGCCGGGAGGGTTTTCGCCCTCCCGGCCCATTTTTTTCCCGTTCCTGAGCCACGGGCGGCGAGCGGGTCCGGGGGACGGTCAGACTCACAGGCGCTCGACGCGCACCAGAGCGTTGTAATCGGGAATGCGGGCCTCTGGCGAGCAACTGTCGCGGCTCAGCAGGTGATTGGCTTCGGGCCAGTGGACCTGGAGATTGCCCGGCCGCAGCGGCGCCAGCAGCACCCGGCCCCGGTATTCGCCACGCTCGTTCACCAGGCGCACGGCGTCTCCGTTGCGCAACCCGAGGCGCATAGCGTCGGCGCGGTTCATCAGCACCGCGTCGCGGGTGGCGCCGTTGAGCGCATCGCGCTGCTCGTGCACCATGCTGTTAAACTGCTTGCCACGGCGAGTGCTGAGGCGGAACATACCCTCAGGTACGGCGGTGCGCGGCGGCGTCACGGGCGCGAAACGCGCCTTGCCATCGGGCGTGGGGAAACGCCACCCCGCGCAGAGGTGCGGCCCGCCGTACTGGAACTGGTCGCCTTGCTTCCGCAGGTGCTGGATGCCGTCGTAGAAGGGGATCACCCGGGCGATCTCCTCGCGGATCGCGGCCATGCCCCGGTAGCGCAGCCGCTCGGCCAGATCGGGGCGCACGCGGGCGGCCAGCTCGGCAAAGACCTCAGCCTCGCAGCGCGCCTGCGGCACGCGCGGGCCGGGGATCTCGGGGCTGAAGATCAACCGCCGCTCGGTGCTGGTTTCGGTGACGCCGCCGGGGATTTCATAGCGCGTGGTCGCGGGGAGCAAGAGCACCGTATCCGCCGGCTCGATCAACATCTGGCTGGAGAGCACGATGTCCATGTGCACCCGCAGCGGCACGCGCTCCAGCGCCGCGCGGGCATGCTCCGGCTCGGGCATCACCTCTATGAAGTTGCCGCCAACAGCGAAGAGCACGTCGAGTTCGCCACGAAAGGCCGCCTCGAGCATCTCGGGAGTGGTCATACCCGGTTGGGTGGGCGGGCGGAAGCCCCACAGCCGCTCCAGACGTTCGGCCGCGGCCTCGGTGATCGGCTCGCCGCCGGGGAACACCGTGGCGTAGGCGCCCATCTCGGCGCCGCCCTGCACCCCCGAATGGCCGCGAATGGGCATCACCCCGCAGCCGGGACGCCCGACGAAGCCCTTGCTCAGCGCCAGATTGAGGATGGCCCGCACGCCGTCCTCCCCGTGCGCGTGCTGCGTCACTCCCATGCTCCACACAAACACGGCCCGCGGAGCATCGCGAACCAGTTCGGCCAGGTGGCGCATCTCAGCCCGGCTCGCGCCTGACTCGGCCTCTAACTCCTCCCACTGCTGCCGGTCAAGACATTCGCGGAGCGCCGTGAAACCGCTGGTGTACCGGCTCACAAAATCGTTGTCGTACCACCCCTCGGCGAGGATGTGCTTGAGCACGCCATTGAGGAAGGCCACGTCGCCCCCGGTGTTAATGAGAAAGAAGGTCTCGGCCAGTTTTGTGCCAAAGAGGGCGCTATCAGCGATCGAAGGGATCCAGTAGCGTTCCATTCCCGGCTCGCGGTAGCTGTTCACACAGACGATGCGCGCGCCGTTGCGCCGGGCATGGTAGAGATACTTGGTGGCGACGGGCTGATTGTTGGCCACGTTCGAGCCGATGAAGACGATCAGGTCGGTTTCCAGCCAGTCGCTGTAGGAGCAGGTGGTCGCGCCGACGCCCAGGCTGCCCTTAAGCGCCACGGTGCTGGGCGCGTGGCAGAGGCGGGCGGCGTTGTCAATCGAGTTCGTGCCCATCGCCCGCACCGCCTTCTGGGCCATGTAGTAGCTCTCGTTAGGCATGCCCCGGCTGGTGAGGTAGAAGCCGAGACGCTGAGGGGCGGCAGCGCGAATGCGCTCCGCTGCCAGATCCAGCGCCGCGTCCCAGCTCAGGGGCCGAAAGCCTGTCTCGCCGCGCCGCCGCGCCAGCGGACACGGCAGCCGGCCCAGAGCGCGCAACTCGCCGCTGGACTTGCCAGCGAGCGCCCGCACATCGGCCAGGAGCGAGGGAGCGAAGGGCGGCATCGTGTTGAGACGCAGCAGGCGCAGGCGGATGTTACACAGGTGCACGCCGCTTAACGTCCAGTCGCTCAGACCGGTGGTGCCCAGGGCGCAGCCATCGCATACGCCCTGGCTGAGGATGCGCCAGGCGTAGGGCAACTGATCGCGGTTTTCAACCAGCGCCTTCCAGATCTCCAGGTAATTGTTGGGACGCTGCTCACCGATGCCAAAAGGCTTGAGGCTGACCCAGAGCGATGGGTCCCAGCAGTGCCGCGCGCGGGCCATAGGTGATCCTTGTTGCCTCAGGGCCTGAACATAGATCATCGTGGCGCAACCCTCCGGGTTGCACTCCCACAGATTCATTTACCATCCAGGGTTCCCTGTAGCATACCACAACCGGCGCGTGTGTGCGCCCGAACAGTGTATAATGCCCTGGCGCACGTGACCCATCGTTCAGGAGCATGTATGGAACTTGGCTTGATCGGTCTGGGCCGGATGGGAGCCAACATGGCCATCCGCTGGTTGCGGGGCGGGCACCGGGTGGTCGTCTACAACCGCACCTTCGAGAAGGCGCGCGATCTGGCGGACGCCCACGGCGCTGTGGCGGCCCGCACCCTTGAGGAACTGGTGCAGGCCCTGCCCGCGCCCCGGGTCGTCTGGCTCATGCTGCCGGCAGGGAAGGCCACCGATGAGTATCTTGCCAGCCTTACTCCGCTGCTGCAACCTGGCGATATCCTGATTGACGGGGCCAATAACAACTACCGCGCCAGCATCGCCCACGCGGAGCAACTGGCGGCCCACGGCATTCGTTTCCTCGACGCCGGGGTGAGCGGCGGCGTCTGGGGCCTGGAACTGGGCTACTGCACCATGGTTGGCGGCGACCCCGACACTTTCGCCTATGTCGAACCGCTATTGCAGACGCTCGCTCCCCCTGACGGCTACATGCTCTGCGGCCCGCACGGCGCCGGCCATTTTGTGAAGATGATCCACAATGGCATCGAGTACGGGATGATGCAGGCCTACGCCGAGGGCTTCGAGATCCTCCGCCAGTCGCGCTATGATTTCGACCTGCGGCGCATCAGCCACCTCTGGAACCAGGGCAGCGTGGTGCGCTCATGGCTGCTGGAACTGGCTGAACGGGCCTTCGCCCAGGACCCCGGGCTCGCCAGCATTCGCGGCTACGTGGAGGACAGCGGCGAGGGCCGCTGGACGGTGCAGGAGGCGATTGATCTGGACGTGCCGGCGCCGATCATCACCCTGTCGCTCCAGATGCGCTTCCGCTCGCGCCAGGAGGATAGCTTCAGCGCGAAGGTGCTTGCCGCCCTGCGCCAGCAGTTCGGCGGGCACGCGGTGAAGACGGTGGAGGAGCAGGGCTGAAGCAGCGGCTATGCCGCTGCTTCGGCCCGCGGGCCAGCGAGCATTCACCATGAGCGACGGCGTCGCCACCTCTCTCGAAAACCCGCTGCGGGCAGGGCTGCGGCTCTGGCGCACGCCGGAACCGTGCATCATGGTTATCTTCGGCGCCAGCGGCGACCTGACCAGCCGCAAGCTGGTGCCCGCGCTCTACAATCTGGCCCGCGAGCGGCGCCTGCCGGGCGGCTTCTCGGTGGTGGGCTTCGCCCGCCGCGACTGGGACGACGCCGCCTTTCGCCAGATACTGCTCGAGGCGGTCAATGCTAATTCGCGCACCCGCCCGGTGGAGCAGGCGCTGTGGGCCAGTTTCGCCGAGGGGATCTTTTACCACCGCGCCAGTTTCGACGACCCGGCGGGCTACGCGCGTCTCGCCGAGCGCCTGGCGGCGATTGACGCAGCGCGCGACACCGGCGGCAACCGTGTCTTCTACCTGGCCACCCCGCCCGAAGCCTACCCCGAGATCATCGCCCGGCTTGGCGACCACGGCCTCAATCGCTCCCCCGGCGACGGCTGGACGCGGATCATCATCGAAAAGCCCTTTGGCCGCGACCTGGAGAGCGCCCGCGACCTCAACCGGCAGGTGCTCGCCGTCTTTGATGAACGCCAGGTGTACCGGATTGACCATTACCTGGGCAAAGAGACGGTCCAGAACCTGCTGGTGTTTCGCTTCGCCAACGGCATCTTCGAGCCGATCTGGAACCGGCGCTACGTGGATCACGTGCAGATCACCGTGGCCGAGAGCCTGGGGGTGGAGGACCGCGGCGGCTACTACGACCGCGCCGGGGCCCTGCGCGATATGATCCAGAACCATCTCACCCAGTTGCTTACCCTGACGGCGATGGAGCCGCCCGTAGCCTACGACGCCGACGCGGTGCGCGACGAGAAGGTGAAGGTCCTGCGCGCGATCCGGCCCATTGCTCCGGCGGAGGCGGAGCGGTTTACCGTGCGCGGCCAGTACGGCCCCGGCAGCGTCAGCGGGCGGCTTATGCGCGGGTACCGCGAAGAGCGCGGCGTGGCCCCTGATTCGCAGACCGAGACTTACGTGGCGCTCAAGCTCTTCGTTGAGAACTGGCGCTGGGCCGGCGTGCCATTCTACCTGCGCAGCGGCAAGGCCCTGCCGCGCCGGGTGAGCGAGATTGCCATCCAGTTCCGCAGCGTGCCAACGCTCCTCTTTGCCGACACGCCGGTCAACGAGATCGAACCGAACGTCCTGGCGATCCGCATCCAGCCCGACGAGGGCATCACGCTCAAGTTTAGCTCCAAGGTGCCGGGCCAGGCCCAGATCCGCCCGGTGACGATGGATTTTCGCTACGGAACTTCGTTCGGGGTGGCTTCACCCGAAGCCTACGAACGCCTGTTGCTCGATTGCATGCTCGGCGATAGCACGCTCTTCACCCGGCGCGACGAGGTCGAGGCAAGCTGGGCGCTGCTCACGCCAATCCTGGAGGGTTGGGCCGCCGGTCCGCCGCAGAACTTCCCCAACTACGAGGCCGGCGCCTGGGGGCCCGCCGCCGCCGATGCGTTCATCGCCCGCGATGGCCGCGCCTGGCGCCGACTATGAACACGCTTCCCTTTGTTGATAGCGCCACGATCGAGAGCGAGTTGCAGCGGCTCTGGCAGGAGACCGCCGAGACGTCTGCCAGCGGCGAGGCGGTGACCCGCGCGCTGACCCTGAACCTGATTGCCCGCGCCACCGACCCGGCCATGGCCGAACGGATCAGCGCCGTCGCGCGCGACCTGGTGGCGAGCCACCCCAACCGGACCCTGCTGGCGATCTGCCGTCCCGAAGAGACGCCGCCGCGCATTGAAGCCTGGGTGCAGGCCAACTGCCTGCTGAGCGCCCCCGGCGTGCCCCAGGTCTGCGGCGAGCAGATCAGCATTGACGCCCGCGGCCCGGTCACTGCGCAGATCGCCTCGCTCATCCTGGCCCTGCTGGCGCCCGACCTGCCGGTGGTTCTCTGGCTTCCCGGCCCGGCGCCCTTCGATGATCCGCTGCTCCCCCGCCTGCTGGGGGTGATTGACCGGCTGATCATCGACTCGCGCGACCTGACCGATCCCGCGCGCGATCTGAAGCGCATGGCCGTCTTTGATCGTGATCCGGGAACACCGGTGGGAGCGTCACGCCGGGTGGCGCTGAGCGACCTGGGCTGGGCCGCGTTGACCCCGTGGCGCGAACTGACCGCTCAGTTCTTCGATACGCGCCCGCTGTTGCCTCACCTTCGCCGGCTGGATCAGGTCGAAATCGGCTACGTGCCCGCTGGCGAGCGGCTGAATCCTGTTCCGGGACTGCTTATCACCGGCTGGCTCGCCGCCTGTCTCGACTGGACGCCGCTGGAGGACGCTGTGAGCATCGAGGGCGCAACGCTGCGCCTGCACCTGCGTCGTCCGGCGGTCGGGGTTGGCCCGCGGGCCATTCGCCTGGTGACGATCATCATCACCCCGGTCGGCGGCGCCACGCCGGGTCTGGCCTCGTTGCGCCTGCGCGCGCTCGACGGCGTAACCGCCGATTTTCACGTGCAGCGCACCGACGATCAGGGGCATGTCCTGACCAGCGCGGAGGTCGCCGGCCATCCCCCGGTGCGTCGGCTCACCCGCTGTGTCGAGCCATCACTGGCCGAACTGGTGGCCGCCGAACTACGGCTCCTCAGTCGCGACGCGATGTTCAGCGCCGCGCTACAGAGGGCGGCGATCTTCGCCGCGAGGCTGTCCTATCTCGAAGAACCGGCCGGGAGATAGAGCATCTTGGTCTATAAAGCAAGTTTTCTGGCGTTTTCGTCCCCCTCCCAACCTCCCCCCGCTGGGGGGAGGAGTCAGACTCCCTCCCCCAGCGGGGGAGGGTTGGGGAGGGGGCGGGATTTAGCGAAAAACGTCGTTCACAGACCACTAAACCATGCCCGCCCGGTCGCCGTATGTTCACAGGCACAACCCATGCTCGATACCAGCCTTCTTGCCGCCGGCACCTTCCCGTTCGTCTTTCTGGTCGTCTCGATTATTATTGACGCGCTGATACTGTTTCAGACCCGATGGGCGGATCTCAAAGGCAGCTTCCGCGACTCGCTGATCGCCAATCTGATCTCGGCCGTCGTGATCGTGCTGCTGAGCCGCTTGATCCTGAGCGTTCCCAACATCTTCCTGGCCCTGCTGCTGGCGCTGCTGATCGCCTGGATCGCTGAGGGCTTCGTGCTGGCGCTGCTGCGACGCACGACCTTTTCGCGCGGCTACCTGGCGGCGCTGGTAGCGAACTTTTCAGCGTTTATTTTTGCCTATGCATATGTGGCGACATTTGCGCTGATGCCATTGTAAACAGTAGCGCAACCCTCCGGGTTGCGGCAATCCGGAGGGTTGCGCTACTGGATTATCAGATCGCCCGGCGCGCCTATTTGCGCTTGCCGCGCGGCACGGCCGGCGCCTGGCGGCCTCGGGGCGTGGGCGGGGCGGACTGGGAATTGAGCGCCTGGCGGATCTTCTCAGCTTCGGCGGCGATGGCCGGATTATCCGGCGGCGCCTGCCCGGCGCGCGCTGGCGCGCCTCCGGCCTTGAGCTGGGCAGCAGCGGAGGGGTTGCCGAGCAGATGCATAATCTCCTGCTCGCGACCCATGTGGCACTGCTTGAACTTCTTGCCCGAGCCGCAGGGACAGGGATCGTTTCGGCCGGGCAGGGCCGGGGCCTTGCGCCGCGCGGGCTTGCCGGCGACATTGGCCAGTTCGCTGCTGCCGCCCGCCCGCCGGGCCATCGCCAGGCGCGCCTGCTGTTCGGCCTCGATCTGCCGCAGGTAGCGCTCGTAGGCGAAGGTCTGGTTAATAATCTGATACACTACGTCGCGCGTGATGTTCTCCTTGAGTTGCTCGAACATCTGGAACGACTGGCGGCGGAACTCCACCAGGGGATCACGCTGGGCGAAGGCCTGGAGCATGATGCTCTGGCGCAGTTCGTCCATCGCCGTCAGATAATCAATCCACTGGCGATCAATGGCCGCCAGCATCATGCGCCGTTCGATGTCGCGCATCATCTCCGGGCCAATCGCCCGCTCGCGCTCGGCGTAGGCCTGCTCCAGTTGTTCCACCAGCCAGATCTCGATCTCCTCGCGGCTCTTGCCCTCCAGTGTAGCGCTGCTGACCGAGGCGGGCAGGAGGGGATTGATCTGCCGATAGTGGCGCAACAGTTCCGCAACATCCCAGGCGTCGGGCTGTTCCGCTGGCAGGTGTTCATCAACCAGGGCCGCAATCTCTTCGCCGATCATCTGCAGGATCTGATCGTGAACATCCTTGCCGTCAAGGATCTCGCGCCGATCCTTGTAGATGATCTGGCGCTGCTTGTTCATCACATCGTCGAACTCGACGGTGTGCTTGCGGATGTCGAAGTTATAGCCCTCAACGCGGGTCTGGGCGCTCTCGATGGTGCGGTCGAGGATGCCCGCCTCCAGCGGCACTTCCTCATCGAGGAAGCGATCCATCAGGCCGCGAATGCGATCAACGGGGCCGAAGCGGCGCAGCAATTCATCTTCGAGAGAGAGGAAAAAGCGCGAGGAGCCGGGATCACCCTGACGACCGGCGCGGCCCCGAAGCTGATTATCAATGCGGCGGGCCTCGTGGCGCTCAGTGCCAATGATGTGCAGGCCGCCGAGGGCGCGCACCTCTTCGCCTTCGGCGTCGGTGATGCGCTTCGCCTCCTCCCAGGCGGCGCGCTTCTGCTCGGGGGTGGCTTCCTCGAACTTGATGCCCTTCGCGGCAAGAATATCGTCCACCAGACCATCGGGGTTGCCGCCCAGCAGGATGTCGGTGCCGCGACCGGCCATGTTGGTGGCCACGGTCACCGCGCCCTTGCGCCCGGCCTGGGCCACGATTGCGGCTTCCTTCTCGTGGTGCTTGGCGTTGAGCACGCTGTGCTTGATCCCCGCCTGCTGGAGCAGCCGGCTCACCCGCTCGGAGGTCTCCACCGAGGTGGTGCCGATCAGCACCGGGCGGCCCTGTTCGTGCATCTCCTGCACCTCGCGCACGACCGCCTTGAACTTGGCGCTCTCGCTGCGGTAGATCTGGTCGGGGTAGTCCTCGCGGATCATGGGCTTGTGGGTGGGAATGACCACCACGTCCAGGTTGTAGATCTTGCCGAACTCCTCCCGCTCGGTGTAGGCCGTACCGGTCATGCCGGCGAGCTTGTGGTACATGCGGAAGTAGTTCTGGAACGTGATCGTCGCGAGGGTGACGTTTTCATTCTTGATCGCCACGCCCTCTTTTGCCTCGACCGCCTGGTGCAGCCCGTCGGACCAGCGGCGTCCGGGCATGGCCCGCCCGGTGAACTCATCAATGATCACCACCTCGCCATCAGGCGTAACCATGTAGTCGCGATCGCGTTGGAAGATAAACTCGGCCTTGAGAGCATTCTCAACGTAATGGGTCTTTTCGTAGTGTTGCGGATCGTAGAGGCTCTCGCCTTCGGGAATGTTCAGCAGGCGCTCGAGGCGCTCGATGCCCTGGTCGGTCAGCGTAATCGAGCGGGTGCGCTCATCAATAAAAAAGTCGCCATCGGGCAGCAAACCCTCTTCCTTCATCTGCTTGGGCGTGATGCTGGAGCGCCGCAGATTACGCACCAGGCGCGCCATCTGGCGATAGAGATCGCTCGACTTCTGCGCCGGGCCGGAGATGATCAGCGGGGTGCGGGCCTCGTCAATGAGAATGTTGTCCACCTCGTCAACGATGGCGTAGTGCAGCTCGCGCTGGACCATCTGGGCCTTATCGTAGGCCATATTGTCACGCAGATAATCGAAGCCGAACTCATTGTTGGTCCCGTAGGTAATATCGGCCAGATACGCCTCGCGGCGCGTCACCGGTCGCCAATGGACGAGCCGCTGATCCTCGGGATTGGCGTGGGGGTCCACGTAGTCAGGATCATAGATGGCGCTCTGCTCATGGGCGATAAAGCCCACCGTTAGGCCGAGGAAATGATAGATCGGCCCCATCCAGCCCGCGCCGACCCTGGCCAGGTAATCATTGACCGTGACCAGATGGGCGCCTTTGCCTTCCAGCGCATTGAGGTAGAGCGGCAGGGTGGCCACGAGGGTTTTGCCCTCGCCGGTTTTCATCTCGGCGATCTTGCCCTGGTGCAGCACGATGCCGCCGATGAGCTGCACATCGTAATGGCGGAGGCCGATGGTGCGGCGCGCGGCCTCGCGCACGGCGGCAAAGGCCTCGGGAAGCAGATCATCGAGGGTTTCGCCTGCGGCCAGGCGTTCGCGGAAGACCGCCGTTTTGCCCTGCAGTTCCTCATCGGAAAGGCGTTGATATTCGGGCTCGAGCTGGTTTATCTTCTCAACCAGGGGCTTGATCTGGTTCAGAGCCTTCTCATTGCCATCGCCAACGATCTTTTTCAGCCAGTTAAACATCAGCATATACTCCGTCGCTGTCCGGGCGCGTGGAGACGACAGGCAGCGGCATTCTCCATCAGGCAGGATCGCAGGGGTTTGGATGCTTCGCGGCGTCGCGCCTCTCTCCCCGCCAGGAGGAGGCGCCCGGTTGCCTTCCCCGGCGGGGGAGGCAGCGCCCTGCCCGGTTAAACCGGCCTCATTATACCCGAGAGCATCGCGGCGACACAAGAAATAGCTTGAGCGGCGCAAAGAGCCTCAAAAAGGGCGTCCTCCGCGCGCCCTGCGGTACATCCGAACACCTGTGGAGGCCCGCGTCGGCGCAACCTCTCCCGGCGGGGAGAGGCAAGAGGGAAAATCAGGTTGTCCCGGCGGAGATCTCAACCGACGGCGCGGCCGTTGGCCCGGTTCGCCAGCGGCGCATGTGCGCCGAGGACCTCGTTGAGGGCGCCTATGAGGACTTCAGGGGTAAATGGCTTCTGGATGAACCGCTCGCCGTGGGCGGCTTCGATCCGCGCATCGTCGGTATAGCCAGACATATAGACGACCGCGATATTCGGGCGCCGGGCGCGAATGGCGTCGGCCAGTTGTACGCCGTTGAGACCCTCCGGCATAACAATGTCGGTCAGCAGCAGGTCAATTGAAGCGGCGTGCTGATCGGCAAGTTGCAGAGCGCGATGGCCATTGCCAGCCTCCAGCACGGTGAACCCGGCGCGGCGCAGGATCTGGCTGGCGAGCTGTCGCACGGCGGCATCGTCTTCCACCAGCAAGACGGTAGCGCCAGCGACCCGCAGGGTGTCGGGTCGAGGCGCGGACGCCGGCGTGTCCGGCGCCGCCTCAGTCGCCGCGGGCAGGTAGATCTCAAACGTGGTGCCGTGGTTGACCCGGCTACTGAAGCGGATGAAGCCGCCGCTCTGCTGAACGATGCCGTGGACCATGGCCAGACCCAGACCTGTGCCTTTGTCGCGCGGCTTGGTGGTAAAGAACGGTTCAAAAATGTGGGGTTGCACCGCGGGATCGATCCCCGTGCCTGTATCGGTGACCGTCAGCAGGGCATAGCGGTCCAGCCGCGTGCCGGCGGCATGCGGCGCGGTCAGAACATCCGCGTAGTATGAGGCGGTCTGGATCACCAGTTGGCCACCCTGAGGCATGGCATCGCGCGCATTGATCACCAGGTTCATCACCACCTGCTCGATCTGCCCCCGGTCGGCCAGCACCGGAGGCAGATCGTGGGAGAGCAGGATCGTGAGCATAATATCTTCGCCGATCAGGCGGCGGAGCATCTGCTCCATGCCCGTAATCACCTCGTTCAGGTTCAGCAACTCGGGTTGCAGCACCTGACGCCGGCTGAAGGCCAGCAACTGGCGGATGAGGGCCGCGGCGCGACCACCTGATTGGAGGATCTGTTCCAGCCCGTGCCGGCGGGGATCATCGGAGGGCAGATCATCGAGCAGCAGGCCCACTTCGCCCAGGATGACGGTGAGCACATTGTTAAAATCGTGGGCGATGCCGCCGGCGAGGCGACCCAGAGCCTCCATCTTTTGCGACTGCCGCTGCTCGGCCTCGACGCGCTGGCGTTCAGCCAGCTCGCGCCGCGCCTCTTCGTACAGGCGGGCATTCTCCAGGGCAATCGCGGCCTGGGTGGCGAAGGCCGCGGCCAGACGAGCGTGTTCGCGGGTAAAGAACCCCGGCTGGAACTTGTCGAGGGTCAGCATGCCGGTCAGGCGCTCGCCGAAGATGAGCGGCACGCCGAGCCAGGAGTGGATCGGGTCGGCATTGTATGGCTCGCTGTTGAAATGGGGATAGCGCGCGGGAGCATCGTCAAGGATCACCGGCGCGCGGCTGGCGGCGACTTCGGCATTGGGTGTCAGACCGGGGGCGAGGTCGAAGCGGAAGCCGATCACCTCTTCACCACGCCGCAGGCCGTAGGCGCCGATGATCTCGGCATACCCGTCGCGGACCACCTGCACCGAGGCGCTGTCGTAGGGCACCACCTTACGCAACTCGCTTAAGATCAGGTCGAGCACCTGCTTCAGATCGAGGGTGGAGCTGAGCGCCTGCATGGCCGCGCGGAGCGTCTCGGCCTCCTGGCGGCGGCTCTCGGTGGCGGCGATGGCGTCGCGCAGGCGGGCCACCGTGCGATCCAGTGTCCGGCCCAGAGCGCCAACTTCGTCATCGCCGGTAACGGGAATGGTGGCTTGCAGATCCCCGTTGCCCACACGCTCGGCCGCGGCGGCCAGGGCGCGCACAGGGCGCACAATGTCGCATGCCAGACGCATGGCCGCCATCAGGGCGATCAGCAGGGCGCCCAGGGTGATAACGGCAATCATCGCCTCGCTGCGCCAGATCCGGCCGGTGATCGCGCTGAGGGGAAGGGCGTAGATCACCGTCCACTCCAATCCGGTCTGGCCGGGAGGCTGAACCGGCATAATGACCTGCAACGTCTGCGGACGTTCCTGAGAGACAACCAACACGCCGTCCGCATTGCCGAGGATGCGCAGACCATCACGAGGGCGGGGCGCCGACACGGACAGTGCTCCGGGAGCATCTGGCCGGCAGGCGACGGAGCGATAGAGCGAGGTTCCCGCCGCATCAACAATCGTGGTGCACACGCCATGCTCCGTCTCAACCAGCAGGTCGAAGAGCGCCTGGGCCGGCAGTTCGAGCGTCACGGCAAGCGGCTCGCCTTCCTGGCGCTGCACCAGGGTAAGCAGAGACAGCACGGGCGCGCCAGGGGCCGGGCCGTCAATCAGCGCCGTGGTAACGGACTGGGCGCCGGAACGCCCTTCGCCCGCCAGCGCCTCGCGCGCGGCGTGAACCACCCCTGCCGGCGCCACCTCAACCACCGGTATCCACGCGATCCTGTTGCCCGGGAAAGGGGAGCGCAGACAGCGTCGTTCGCTGGCACTGAGAGGGAAGACGCACAGGGCCTGATAGGGATTGTCCCTTTGCTGCAGAAAAATGGAAAGATCCGTCGGGAACGGATCATCGAGCAAGGAAGGCGATCCGGCCACTGCCAGCAGATCCGCCGCTGCGCTTGCTATCAGCGCCTTAGCAAAGCCGGCGTGCATCGCGGCGCGCTGCCGGTACTCCAGGCTGGCCCGTTCCATCAGCAGCAAGCGCATCTCCACCAGATGATAGATCGAGAGGATCAGTGTAGGAATCAGCAGTACTGCGGCGAAGGCCAAGATTAGCTTGCGCTGAAGCGAGGAGCGGGCCAGAAATTGCATAGGCGCACCCGGCAACCCCTGGAGGGTTTCATACGCTACGTCTGCCTGCCAGCGATCTTCTGGTTGTGAGGTGCAAACGGAACCTTTACTGCTAAGGACAGGGAAGGAGTGGCGGATTTCCCGGATCGGCCTTGCCGGGTTATCCGCGGCAGATTCAGGTTCGGGGCCGCGTGCCGTATGCATCGCACTGCTGCCCTGGCCGGGTCAGCAACATTATATGCGATGAGTATTACAACGACGCAGGTTGCAGAACCCCTCGCACCCGGCTGATCCGCCCTCTGCGCGTTAACCGTTGCTTGATAAATGCTTAAAAAATTTTTGAAAAATTTTTAACATTAACCCAGTAGGATAGCGCATAATCCGTAAGCATTCACGAGCAGGCATCGCTATTTCTGGCGACGCATCCGTGAAACAACCGGTACGGCGCGGCAGCAATGCGCTGCCGATCATCGGACGCTCGTCGGCATCTGCCGCACCGGAGACGCGTGGATCGGGACGCGCCATCGCAGTTCTCTCGGAAGGCTCCAAACCGCCCGCGACGTGTTGCTATCCCGGCGGTCAGACAGCGCCTATGCCCACCATCCTGCTGGTTGAGGACGAGGTGACCTTCGCCGAGACCCTGCGCTACAACCTTGAACGCGAAGGCTACACGGTTATTCAGGCACTCGATGGCGTCGAAGGGTTGGACCTGGCGCGCCGGCACAACCCCGATCTGATTGTCCTGGATATTATGCTTCCACGCCTCGATGGCTTCTCAGTGTGCCGCATTCTGCGCCAGGAGAGCGACGTTCCCGTCATCATGCTCACGGCGCGGCAGGACGAAGTTGACCGCATTGCCGGTCTGGAGCTGGGCGCCGACGATTATATTACCAAGCCCTTCAGTCTGGGAGAGTTCCTGGCGCGCCTGCGGGCCATCCTGCGCCGCAGCGAAGCCCACCCGCGCATCACCGGTCGCGAAGTGCTGATCGCCGGGGGCATCAAGGTGGATACCAGCAGCCGGCGGGCATGGCGCGACGGAGTCGAACTGAGCCTGGCGCAGAAGGAGTTCGACCTGCTGACCTGCCTCATCCGCAACCGCGGCATCGCTCTGACGCGCGACCTGCTGCTCGAACGGGTCTGGGGCACCGAGTTCGCTGGCGACAGCCGCACAGTTGATGTCCACATCCGCTGGCTCCGCGAGAAGATTGAACAGGACCCAGCGCGACCGCGGTACATCCAGACTGTTCGTGGCGTTGGATATCGCTTCGACTCAGTAGACGAACCGGCGTGAGATGGGGCTGGCCGATGACGTTCCAGGCAAGTCCGGCGCTCCGAGACGCCACCGCCCGGCAGGGTCGCGCGAAACCCTGATTTATCCACTACAGAATCAAACATTTCAGGGCAACAATTGTCATTGTTGTTTTACAGTTATTTAACCCCTGTTTTGCTGAACCTTAACACAACTCCGGTAGGATTAGCTCGCCTTCTCCGACACAGGCTCTCGTTTCTCGTAGGACTAGCTGAAGAAGGGGGAACACTGTATGACACGGACCATGATCGTTCGGGTGTTCGCAATCGTGCTTGCCGTCGCAACTCTGCTCACTCTGGCGAGTCCGGCCCTGGCCCAGAGCTGGAGTCCTCGACCGGTCCAGGCCTCCTTGAAAGGATCTGGCGCTACATTCCCTGCTCCACTCTATGCCGCCTGGATCGATACCTATAAGCAAGTTAATCCGAGCGTCTCTATCAGCTACCAGCCGGTAGGCTCGGGCCAGGGCATTCGCGACTTCATCGCCTACCTGACGGATTTCGGCGGCACCGATGCGGCTATCGCCGCCCAGCGCGTGCAGACCGAGGCGCCTGACGCCCTGCATATCCCCATGGTGATCGGCGCTGTGGTTCCCACCTACAACATTCCCGGCATCACCGAACTGCGCTTCAACCCGGAGATCCTGGCAGGCATCTACCTGGGCGCCATCCGCAACTGGAACGACCCGCGCATCGCTGCCGCGAACCCCAACGTGCGCCTGCCGAACCTGCCGATTACGGTGGTCTACCGCTCGGACAGCTCCGGCACCACGGCTATCTGGACTGACTACCTGAGCAAGATCAGCACCGACTGGCGCAGCCGGGTCGGAGCGGGCACGACGGTGCGCTGGCCGGTGGGTGTGGGTGCGCCGGGCAACGCCGGCGTGGCCAGCACGGTGAAGAACACCCGCGGTGCGATCGGTTACGTGGAGCAGGTCTTCGCCACCGCCAACCGCCTGCCCCTGCCGCCGGTGCAGAACGCTTCGGGCAACTTTGTCGCCGCGTCGCTGGAGGCCACCTCGGCCGCGGCGGATGGCGTGCCGATCCCGGCCAACCTGGTGGCCTCGATCACCAACTCGCCCAACCCCAACGCCTACCCGATCGCCGGCTTCACCTACATCCTGGTGCGCCAGAACACCTACAAGGACGTTCCCAAGGCGCAGGCGCTCACCGACTTCCTCTACTGGTGTCTGACGGAAGGCACCGGCGCAGCTAACCGCCTCGGCTATGCGCCGCTGCCGGCCTCGCTGCGCGTGCGGGCGATCGAGGCGCTCCGGAGCATTACGGTTGATGGCCAGCGCGTCTTCGATGGCCCGGCGCGCTGACGCCTCGGGTTGAAGGGAGACGTGATGCAGCGATGAATGCTGCATCACGTCTCTTCGTATTGGCTGCGGGAGCCGCCTTGCTTTTACGGAGCACTATCAATGGCAGATGCAAAAGCCGTACCGCGCATCACCGCGAGCAGCCGCTGGGCGCGACAGACCAGACATGGCGATGTATTTTTCTGGTTGTTGACCCTCTTCTTCGCCCTGGTGATCATCGGTCTGGTGGTAGTAGTGGGGGTGGTGACATATAATGGGTCGGCCGAGGCCCGTGCTGCCTATGGGTGGAGCTTTCTGTGGGGCACTGACTGGAACCCGATTGAAACCGATCTCTATCCGGTCAGCTTCGGAGCCTGGCCGGCCATTCGCGGCACCCTGATCTCTTCGCTGATCGCCCTGATCCTGGCGGCGCCTACTGGGGTAGCCATTGGCATCTTTCTCTCTGAATTGTGCCCCTTGCGCCTGCGCCAGCCGCTGGGCTTCATGGTTGAACTGCTGGCGGCCATTCCCTCGGTCATTTACGGCCTCTGGGGCGTGGCGGTGTTTGCAAACTGGTTCAACGACTGGGTGGCCAACCCCATTGCCAACACCGCAGGACAGTTTGTGCCCTGGCTGGCCGGCCCGATCGCAGTGAGCCGGGGGTTAGCGATCACTGGCACCGTCCTGGCGATCATGATCCTGCCCACCGTATCGGCGATCACCCGCGATGTGCTACAGGCGGTGCCAAATCACCAGCGCGAAGCCATGTTCTCCCTCGGCGCGACCCGCTGGGAAGTGATCTGGGGTGCGGTGGTGCCCTACGCCCGCGCCGGGATCGTCGGAGGGATCATGCTTGGACTGGGGCGCGCCCTGGGAGAGACCATGGCGGCTACAATGCTCGTCGGCAACAGCACGCGCATTGAACCATCTATCTTTATGCCGGCCACCACTGCGGCGGCTCTGATCGCCAGCGAACTGCCCAACTCTGTGAGCCTGATCCACGAGAGTTCGCTTATCGCTCTGGCCCTGGCGCTCTTCGGCATTACGCTGCTGCTGAACGCGATTGCGCGTTATCTGGTGTGGCAGACGGCGCGGGGACCGGCGGGAGAAAAAGCATGAGTGTTAATATCCAGACCAACATGCTGACGTACCGGCGGCGCAGCTGGGTTGATAAGGTCCTGCGCGGATGTACGATTGTCGCGACGGCAATCGCCATCGTGCCTCTGGTGCTGATTATCGCCTACGTGCTGCTTTTGGGCGGCGCGGCCCTGAACTGGGACTTCTTTACCGACACCTACCGTCCGCCGGTGCCCGCCGGCGTTGACCCGCGCACCGGGTTGCCCATCGAGGGGATGGGAGAAGACGCCACTGCTCAGGTGCAGGCGCGCGGGGGCGTGCTGCACGGCATCGTCGGCACCTTGATGGTAACAATCACCGCGCTGCTGTTTTCCCTGCCAATCGGCATTCTGGCCGGCATTTTCTTAGCCGAGTACCCCGACACTCCCTTCAATACCTTTATCCGCTTCTGTTGCGACGTGCTCAGCGGCGCGCCGTCGATTGTCATCGGGGTGGTTGGATTTACCATGATCGTCCGACCGTCCGAAACCTACTCAGGCATTGCCGGTTCGATCGCCCTCACCTTTCTAATGGTGCCGACCATCGCCCGCACGACTGAGGAGATCCTTAAACTCGTGCCCAACGCCGTGCGCGAAGCGGCAATGGCTATGGGCGCGCCCATGTGGTACACTACGCTTACCGTGGTGGTACCCACCGCCCTGACAGGGATCGTCACCGGCGCGCTGCTGGCCTTCGCCCGCGGCGCCGGCGAGACCGCTCCGCTCCTGCTGACCATTCAGGGCAACAGCAATCTCAGCTTCAACATGTTCGCCGCCATGGCCGCGTTGCCTATTCTGACCTACAAGTACATCGAGTCGCCCTTCCCCGCTGAAAACCAGCTTGCCTGGGGCACGGCCTTCGTCCTGACGATGCTGGTGCTCGGGGTGAACCTGCTGGTACGTATCACCACCGCGCGTATTAAGAGGTGAGCGCCCATGGCCATTGCAACCCAACCCGCCCCGGCCACGCAGACTGCCCACAGCATGACCGTGCGCGGCCTCAAGCCCTTCTACGGCAAACGTCTCGCCGTGCAGGCGCTGGATCTGGACGTGCGGCCAAACCAGATTCTGGCGCTGATCGGCCCGTCGGGCTGCGGCAAGAGCACGGTGCTGCGCTGCCTGAACCGGATGCACGAACTTATACCCTACGCCCGCGCCGAGGGCGTGGTCAAGCTCGATGACATTGACATCTATGCGCCGGGGGTTGATCCTGCGCTGGTGCGACGCAAAATCGGCATGGTCTTCCAGATGCCGATCGCCCTGCGCACGCGCAACATCTACGAGAACGTGGCCGTGGGCCTGCGCCTCGGCGGGATCAACAACAAGTCCGAGCTCGACGACCGTGTAGAAAGGGCCCTCGTCCTCGCCAATCTTTGGGACGAGGTGAAAGACAAGCTGCACCTCTCAGGCATGGCCCTCTCCGGCGGCCAGCAGCAACGCCTGAGCATCGCCCGCACCATTGCCGTCGAACCTGATGTCATTCTCTTCGATGAACCCTGCTCGGCGCTTGACCCGATTTCGACCCTCAAAATCGAGGAACTGCTGCTTAGCCTGCGGCTGCGCTTTACGATAGTCATCGTCACCCACAATATGCAGCAGGCGGCGCGTATCTCGGATCGCACCGCCGTGTTTATGGTGGAAAAGACTGATGATGTTCCCATCGGAGTTCTGATCGAAGAAGGACCCACTGAGCAGATCTTTTCCACTCCCAAGGATCCGCGCACCGAGGATTACATCAGTGGAAGAGTGGGCTGACAGGAACGCAGGGAACCAGGGTTTCCCCACGCCCCTGCTCGAAGGAAAGGGCTGGAAGCGTTGCACCCTCGTTCCATTAATGCGCGGCACAGCCGCATGGGAGCCTGACAGATGAGTGAGACGCGGACCAGGTCGTTACCTCTGGCGAGCGGTTTTGCCGCTACCGCAGCGGCTCGCGCACGGACCCGCGAGAAGGTCGGCAAAGCCAAAATCGAGGCCGTCAACTTCAATTTTTACTATGGGACGTTCAAGGCCCTTGACCAGATTAACCTGGCCATTCCTGAGGGCGAGGTTACCGCATTGATCGGCCCGTCGGGATGTGGCAAATCAACCTTGCTGCGGGCAATCAACCGCATGCACGACAAGACGCCAGGCGCTCGTGCGGAGGGGTTGCTTACCATTGATGGCGAGTCTATTTACGGCAAGGATGTTGACCCCATCCTGCTGCGGCGGCGCGTGGGCATGGTCTTCCAACGACCGAACCCCTTTGCCAAGTCGATTTTCGACAACGTCGCCTACGGGTTGCGCGTGCTCGGCGAGCGCAATAACCAGCGGATCAAGGAACGGGTCGAGTGGGCGCTGCGGCGCGCCGCCCTCTGGGACGAGGTGAAGGATCGCCTGAACGCGACGGGCACTTCGCTCTCCGGCGGCCAGCAGCAACGCCTGTGCATCGCCCGCACCATCGCCGTCGAACCGGAGGTGGTGCTGATGGACGAACCCTGCTCGGCGCTCGATCCGATCTCGACCCTGAAAATCGAGGAATTGATCGCCGATCTGCGGGGCAGTTTTACGATAGTCATCGTCACTCACAACATGCAGCAGGCAGCGCGGGTCTCCGACTACACCGCGTTTATGCTGATGGATCCCAAAACGCGCGCGGGGCAGATGGTGGAGTTTGGTCTCACTGCGCAACTGTTCACCAATCCGAGCGACCCGCGCACCGAGGCCTACCTGAGCGGGCGCTTCGGGTAAGGGACAATCGCCAGGCGCCTTGACTCCGGTTGGAGAGATGGGGGAACCCTGGTTTCCCCTCACCCCCGCTCGCAGGACGCCGTCTCGCAATACCACGATCATCATATGTGGGTGAAGGGAGCCCTGGTTTTCCCTCACCCCTGCTTGCAGAGAGGGTTTCGGCAGCGTTGCCCTCCCCTCAGGCCTCGGCTCTCATCAGGGTATAATAAAGGCGTCACTTCCCGGCGCGGCTGGCGCCGATCCGTAGAGGGGAGAGCCGATGACCGACCTGCATACCCTGACCGTCGCGGAGGCGGAGGCCGCCTTCGCGGCCGGGATGCTCAGTTCCTACGAACTCACCGAGGCCCTGCTGGCGCGCATCCAGGCTGTCGAGCCACAGGTGCGGGCCTTTCTTACGCTCACCGGCGAACAGGCCCTGGCTGAAGCCCGCGCCGCCGATGCTACCCGCCGCCGCGACTCCGGCCCGCTCCACGGCATGCCCCTGGCCATCAAGGACGTGATCTGCACCCGCGGCGTGCGCACCACCTGCGGCTCGGCCATTCTGGAAACGTTCGTGCCGCCCTACGATGCCACAGTGATCACCCGCCTCAAAGCCGCCGGGGCGATCAGCCTGGGCAAACTCAACTGCGACGAGTTTGCCATGGGGTCGAGCACCGAGACCAGCGCCTTTCACATCACGCGCAATCCGTGGGACCTGGAGCGCGTGCCGGGCGGCAGCAGCGGCGGCAGCGCGGCGGCCGTGGCGGCGCTGATGGTCCCGGCCAGCCTGGGCACGGATACCGGCGGTTCGATCCGCCAGCCGGCGGCCCTGTGCGGCGTCAGCGGCCTCAAGCCTACCTACGGGCGCGTGAGCCGCTTCGGCCTGGTAGCCTACGGTTCATCGCTCGACCAGATCGGCCCCTTCGCGCGCACAGTTGAGGATCTGGCGCTGGTGTTGCAGGTGATCGCCGGGCACGACCCGCGCGATGGCACCAGCGCCCCCGTGCCGGTCGCCGACTACCGCGCGGCGTTGAGCGGCGAAGTGCGCGGGCTGCGCATTGGCGTGCCCGGCGAGTACTTCGTGGAGGGCATGGAGCCGGGGGTCGAGCAGGCCACTCGCGAGGCCATCGCTGTGCTGCGCGCGCAGGGCGCCGAGGTGGTGGAGATCTCGCTGCCCCACACCCGCTACGCTCTGCCAGCCTACTACATCATCGCTCCGGCTGAGGCCAGCGCCAACCTGGCGCGCTTCGACGGGGTGCGCTATGGCCCGCGCGAGCGGGGTGAGAGCATGTGGGACGAGATCGAGTTGACGCGGGGTCGCCGCTTCGGCCCCGAGGTGCGCCGGCGCATTATGCTGGGCACCTACGCCCTTTCGGCGGGCTACTACGATGCCTACTACAAGCGCGCCCAGCAGGTGCGCACGCTCATCAAGCGCGATTTTGACGAAGCCTTTGCCCGCGTTGACGTGATTGCCGCCCCCACCTCCCCCACTGTCGCCTTCAGGGTGGGTGAGAAGCTCGATGACCCGATCGCCATGTACCTGAGCGACGTGTGCACCCTGCCGATCAACCTGGCCGGCGTGCCGAGCCTGGTAGTCCCGTGCGGCTTCAGTCAGGGGCTGCCTGTCGGGTTGCAGTTGATCGGCCGCCCCTTTGACGAAGCCACCCTCTTACGGGTAGGCGACGCCTACCAGCGCCTGACCGACTGGCACACACGCTACCCGCCGCTGTGAGTGGAGAAAGGTCTGGGAGGGCTGCGCCCTCCCAGACCCTCCATCCAGGGTTCGGAGCAAGCCCGAAAGACTTTGCAACAGCCTTGAAGGGCTTCGCCCTCCCATGTAATGAACTCGCACATGTGGTATACTAAACGCTGGTTTGTCTATGGCAGCCTGGAACTGATCCGAGGAGAGCGATAGCCTATGAGCCGGTCGCGAGGGGTAAAGAGCGGCGGGCGTGGTCGCCGCCGCGAATGCGAATTCACGAAGCTGGGCATTGAGCCCGATTACAAAGACGTTAAGCGCCTGCAGAAGTATCTGACGGCCCAGGGCAAGATCCTGCCGCGCCGGCGCACCGGCGTGACGGCCAAAATGCAGCGGCGCCTGTCAGTGGCGATTAAGCGCGCCCGCCACCTGGCCCTGCTGCCTGCGGCGCCGGCCCACACGCGGGGCTGAGTCCGTCGCCGCCATCCACGGGAGGCACACGGGACAACGAAGAACTACCCTCGTCCTTCCACGGGAAGGCGGGGGTGTTTTGCTCTATGCATATCTGGAAGGCCAGCCTGCGCGAAGGCGGGTTGTCGCTCGCATACAATGCCATCATCCTCGTCCGCGCCGGTCTGCGCCAGCTCACCCGCCCCACCGAGGTCGGCGTGCGCGCCCTGGTTGTACGCGATGACGAGGTGTTGCTGGTGCGCCATCGGGGCGGACGCTACCCCTGGTCGTTGCCCGGCGGCGGCCTGGGGCGGAACGAGACGATGCTTACCGCCATCGTCCGCGAGGTGCGCGAGGAGGCAGGCTGTGAAACGCGCCCGCGTGAACTCCTGGGCCTGTACCGGGCCATCAATGAGGGAATGATCAACTACGTGGCCGTGTTCGTCTGCGAACCGCTGGGGCAGGTGCATCCCCCTACCAGTGATCTGGAGATTGTTGACGCGCGCTTTTTCCGCCAGTGTGATCTGCCAGGGAATACCGAACCGGGAAGCCTGCGTCGCGTTGAGGAATACCAGCAAGGCGCGCGGGGCCTCTACGGGCCGTGGTGAGGCTTCTGGAGGACTATACTCCCGGCGTCTCCTGGCGAACGCCACGCACCCGCGCCATCGCCCGGTCTCACCAGGGGGCGTATACGGCAATCCAAAATCCAAAATCGAAAATGGTATAACCTATGCCATACACCCCCATCATCGCTACCCTGGGGTACGTCCTCTCGCCCGAGCGTACTGCGGTGCTGCTGGTGCATCGCAATGCCCGCGCGCAAGACCAGCATCTTGGCAAGTACAACGGGCTGGGCGGCAAAATCGAGCCTTACGAAGACGTGGTGAGCGGCATGCGCCGGGAGTTGCGCGAGGAGGCGGCGATCGAGGCCCTCGACCTGACTCTGCGAGGAACGATCAGTTGGCCCGGCTTCGGAAAGCAGGGTGAGGACTGGCTGGGCTTCATCTTTCTGATCACCCGCTTCCGCGGCGAACCGCCGCCGTCCAACGCCGAGGGCCGCCTGGAGTGGGTGCCGGTCGAGCGCCTGCTGCGGGGCGATCTCCCCCTTTGGCCCGGCGACCCGTACTTTCTGCCCCTGGTCTTCGGCGACGATCCGCGCCAGTTTCACGGGGTCATGCCATACCGAGAAGGACAACCGGTGAGCTGGACTTATACGCTGATATAACGCCGTAGCCCAACCCTTCGGGTTGCGCCGGGGAATCGGGTTTCCTCATACCCTTCCCTTCCAGGGAAATGCCGCAACGCAACTCTCCGGGTTGTGCGCGCCGCGGAGCGCCGCCTATGGATCTGCTAACGATTGCGATCATCGTCGTGGCCGGTCTGCTGGCGATCGGCATCACGGCCTATATGCTCAACCGGGCCTGGGGCAATTTCCCCTCACGGGTCGGTCAGTTGCCTCCCGACCTCCCACCCGCGCCGCAGCGGCGGCTGGGCGCTACGCCCCCGGTTGATGAGGAGGAGGCCGAAGCGGAAGAAGATTCGCCCACGGGCTGGGAAACCCGTGAGGATATGATCCCCATTACCAATCCTGTGGTCGCGCGGGCCGTCAATGCCGCCCTTGACCGTGGCGGCGGACCGTATGCGATGTTCTTCACCCGTGAAGGCGATCAGGTGTACTTTGCCGCCTATCGCGTGCCTGATCCAGCCCGGCGCGAGCAGTTGATCGGTCTGTTCAAGGGCCTTAATGCAGGTGACCTGGAAGGGGTATCCCTGGTCGAAGTCATGCAGGTAATGAGCCAGTTGAGGCGAAAGTAGCCTGCGATTCGGGATTTTGGAATCTGGATTTTGGATTGTGAAGGTTGGCGCGTTTCAGGTGGCATTGCAGCAGGTTCCGGCACGTATACGCACTCCGGGCAACGGGAACGCGGCATGCCTGTCCCCGATGCGCCGGGACGGGCGTCCGCCGCGGGCGGATCACGGAGCGTTGCGCCCTTCGCAGCTTCTCTACAGGGACATGGACGAGGCCGCGCGGCAAAACCCTGGCCGTCAGGTATGGCAGTGTGGTGTATCCTGGGCGTAGCGCCAATGACGTGGTGCATCCGGCGACGTAGCTTATGTGCACGGTTGGGGAAGCCGGTTCGCGGAAAGGCGCAGCGCCGCCGGATCCTCCCGTTTGCGAACGTGCCGGATGCACCCCAAAGGAGTTGTGGGCATGTTAGACATCAAGCTACTGCGCGAAAGCCCTGATTATGTCAAGCAACAACTGGCCCGCTTCGCTATTGACGGGTCAGTTGTGGATCGGGTGCTGGCCTTCGATGAGCGCCGCCGCGCTCTGCTGCGCGAGGTGGAAGATCTGAAGGCCCGCCGCAACGCGGTCTCAAAGGCCATCAGCCGTATGCAGGACGAGGCCGAGCGGAACGCCCAGATCGCCGCGATGCGCGAGGTGGGCGAGCGCATCAGCGCCCTCGATCATGAGGTGGTGCGGGTCGAGGAGGAGCAGCGGGCGACAATGCTGGAGATCCGCAACCTGCCCCACCCTGATGTGCCCGATGGCAGCGACGACAGCGATAATCCGGTCGTCTACCAGGAGGGCGAGCCGCGCACGCCGCCCTTCGCGAAGCCCCACTGGGATCTGGCCGAAGCCCTGGGGATCATCAATTTCGAGCAGGGGGTGAAGCTGGCCGGGTCGCGCTTCTATGTCATGCGCGGGCTGGGGGCGCGTCTCCAGCGAGCTACCATTCAGTGGCTGCTCGACCTGCACCTGCGCCAGGGCTACGAAGAGATCTATACGCCCTTCGTGGTCAGAGAACACGTGCTCTGGGGTTCGGGTCAGTTGCCCAAGTTCCGCGACAATCTCTACCGCGACGAGGAGTCGGGTCTGTGGCTGGTGCCAACAGCGGAGGTGCCGATCACCGGGGTCTACGCCGACGAGATCCTGGAGGCTGCGCAGTTGCCGATCTACCATGTGGCCTATACGCCCTGCTTCCGCAAGGAGCAGATGAGCGCCGGGCGCGATGTGCGCGGCATCAAGCGCGGCCACCAGTTCGACAAGGTCGAAATGTACATTTTCGAGAAGCCCGAGCACAGCTATGCCGCCCTGGAGAAGCTGCGCCGCGACGCCGAGGAGTGTTGCCGGCTGCTCGGGCTGCCCTTCCGCACCCGCTTGCTCTGCACGGGCGACCTGGGGTTCGCATCGGCCAAGACCTACGACATCGAGGTCTGGGCGCCGGGACAGGGCGAGTGGCTGGAGGTTAGTTCGTGCTCAAATGTGGAAGCGTTCCAGGCCCGGCGCGCCAATCTGCGTTATCGCCCCGAACCGGGGGCGAAGCCGGAGTTTCTGCATACCCTCAACGGCTCTGGCCTGGGGCTGCCGCGCACCATTATCGCAATTATGGAAAATTACCAGCAGGAGGACGGCAGCATTGTCGTGCCTGAGGTGCTGCGGCCCTACATGGGCGGGGTTGAGGTGATCAGGTAAGGCGCTTCGGCAGAGGCGCGGGGAAGCCAGGTTTGCGCCCCCTCCTTCATCTCGACCGATGGCGCGTGTTCGGATGTACCGCAGCGCACGCAGAGGAACGTAGAGGATGAGCTTTTTGAAGCTCTGTGCGCCGCTTTCCGTTGACAGGCAGAGACGGCCCGGCGGGCCGCCTCTGCCGCCGGAATGACGATCGCGCCCGAATAGGAGGAAGCCATGGGGGAACTCACCGGCAAAGTGGCGCTGGTAACCGGCGGCGGGCGGGGGATCGGGCGCGCGGTGGCGCTGGCCCTGGCCGGGGCGGGGGCGGCGGTTGCGGTGACCGGGCGCCACCCCGGCAGCCTGGAGGAGACCGTAGCGGCGATCGGCGCCGCGGGCGGGCGGGCCATGGCCCTCACTGGCGACACCGGCGACCCGGAGGCGGTGCGGGCGGCCTTCGCGGCGACGCGGGCCGCCTTTGGCCCGGTCGGCATCCTCGTCGTCAACGCTGGCGTCACCGCAAGCATGAAGCTGACGGACACGCCCGACGCCCTCTGGGAGGAGATCATGCGCGTGAACGCCAGCGGGGCATTCTACTGCTGCAAAGCCGCGGTCCCGGATATGATCGCCGCCGGCTGGGGGCGCATCATCACCATCGCCTCCATTGGCGGGTTGCGGGGCATGCCCTACTCGGCGGCCTACAGCGCCTCCAAGCACGCCCTGATCGGCCTGACCCGCTCCCTGGCGGGCGAGCTGGCCCGTCACGGGATCAGCGTCAACGCCGTCTGTCCTGGCTGGACAGACACGGCCATGCTGGAGGAGGCGGTCGCCAACCTGATGGCGAAGACCGGCCGCACGGCGGAAGAGGCGCGGGCCGCGCTGCTGGCGGCGGGCAACCAGAGCCGCCCCGTCACGCCGGAGGAGGTGGCGGCGGTCGTGCTGCGCCTGGCCCGCCCGGACTCGCGGGAGAACGGCGAGGCGATTGTAGTGGTGTGAGTGGCTTTTTGGATTTTGGATCGGGCGCGACCACGCATTCACGGCAGAGGAGCGCCGAGGGTTTCACCATTCCACTCTCTGCGCGCTCTGCGGCAGGTCCGCAAAGCTCTCCCGGCATTGTTTGCCTCCACAAGTAGTGGTATACTACTCGCACGGTCGTTCAACTCCAGCGCCGCCGCGACGCCAGGCGGCGCTTTCGTCTGCGCGGCAGGGGTGCAAGGGCCTATGGCGAAGGACAGGATCGTTATCAAGGGCGCCCGTGAGCATAACCTCAAGGGGATTGACGTTGAGATCCCCCGCGACCGGCTGGTGGTGCTTACCGGCGTCAGCGGTTCGGGCAAGAGTTCCCTGGCCTTCGATACGCTCTATGCCGAGGGGCAACGCCGCTACGTCGAGAGCCTCTCGGCCTACGCCCGACAGTTCCTCGGCCAGATGGAGAAGCCCCGCGTTGACCTCATCGAGGGTCTGTCCCCGGCCATCGCCATCGAGCAGAAGAGCGCCAGCAAGAACCCTCGCTCCACCGTGGGCACGGTGACCGAGATTTACGATTACCTGCGCCTGCTCTTCGCCCGAGTCGGCACGCAGCACTGCCACCAGTGCGGCTGCCCGGTCGCTTCGCAGACCGCCGAGCAGATGGTCCAGCGCGTGCTGACCCTCCCGGCGGGGACGCGCTTTATGATCCTCGCTCCGCTCGTCTCCCAGCGCAAGGGCGAGTATCGCGACATCTTCGCCGAGGCCCGCGCCGAGGGCTTCGTGCGCGTGCGGGTGGACGGCGAGATCCGCGGGCTTGACGAGGAGATCCGGCTCAATAAGAAGGTCAGGCACACCATCGAAGTGGTCGTTGATCGTCTGGTGATGCCGGAACGTGACGCGCTCGCAGAGGAGGCCCCCGCGACCGGCCAGGGGATGGCGGCGGCCGGGTCGGGCAGCGTCTACGAGGGCTTCGTGACCCGGCTCACCGACAGCATCGAGCAGGCCCTGCGCGTGGGCGAGGGTAGCGTCATCATCAGCATCCAAGCGCAAGCCCGCGCGGCGCCGGGAGAGGAGCACGCTGCTCCCGCTCCAGAAGAGTGGCTGATGAGCGAGAGCAATACCTGCCTGAGTTGTGGCATCTCCTTCCCCGAACTGACCCCCCAGATGTTCTCGTTTAACTCGCCCCAGGGCGCCTGCCCCCAGTGCACCGGCCTGGGCACGCGCCTGGAGGTGGACCCCGACCTGCTCGTGCCTAATGGCGACCTGTCCATCCACGAGGGCGCGGTGACCTACTGGGGCGAAATGCGCAAGAAGAGCGACTCGTGGGGCTACAAGGCCCTCGTCGCCATCGCCGCGCACTACGGCTTCAGCCTCGACACCCCCTGGAACCAGTTGACGCCGCGGCAGCGCGAGGCCATCATCTACGGCAGCGGTCAGGAGCGCATCCGCTTCTTCTGGTCAAACGAGCACGGCGGCCGCGGCGAGTTCCATCGGCCCTGGGAGGGCCTGGCCGCCGAGATCCGCCGCCGCTTCTTGCAGACCGGCAGCGATGCCGCCCGCGAGTACTACCTCCAGTTCATGAGCGAGCAGCCCTGCCCGGCCTGCCGCGGCGCGCGCCTGCGCCCCGAAAGCCTTGCCGTGCGCGTGGCCGGGGCCAGCATCCACGAAGTCTGCGAACGCAACGTCACCGAGGCCCTGGAATGGGTCATGAGCCTTAGCGCCGGGCCGCTCACCGAGACCCAGGTGCAGATCGTCGCTGATGTGTTGAAAGAGATCCGCGAACGCCTGGGTTTCCTCAACAACGTCGGCCTGCACTACCTGACCCTCGCTCGCCCCGCGCCGACCCTCTCTGGAGGCGAGGCCCAGCGCATTCGCCTGGCTTCGCAGATCGGTTCGGGCCTCGTCGGGGTCATGTACATTCTCGATGAGCCGAGCATTGGTCTCCACCAGCGCGACAATCGCAAGCTCCTCGACTCGCTGCTGCGCCTGCGCGACCTGGGGAACACCCTGGTAGTGGTCGAACACGATCTGGAGACGATGCAGGCCGCCGACTGGATCATTGATTTTGGCCCCGGCGCCGGGGTGAAAGGCGGCGAAGTGGTGGCGGCGGGGCCACCCGAAACGATCGCGGCCCATCCCACCTCACTGACCGGCCAGTACCTCAGCGGGCGCCTGGAGATCCCCGTGCCCGCGCGGCGGCGGCGGCCCCTCCCGGTCTCGGCCATCGCCGAACGCCAGCCTGCGCCCCTGCTGCGGCGCACCCGACGCGCCCCGTCCGCCCCGGCGCCTTCTGACCAGGAGGCCTGGCTGGAGATCGAAGGCGCGACCCTTAACAACCTGCGCGATGTCAGCGCCCGCTTCCCCCTGGGCTGCTTCGTGGCCGTCACCGGGGTGTCAGGATCGGGCAAGTCATCCCTCATCACCGAAACACTCTACCCGGCCCTGGCCAATCGCCTCAACAAGGCCCAGCTCAAGCCCGGCCCCTACCGCGCCCTGCGCGGCATCGAGCACCTCGATAAAGTGATTGACATTGACCAGCAGCCGATCGGGCGCACGCCGCGCTCGAATCCTGCTACTTATGTAAAGTTATTCGACCTGCTGCGCGACCTGTTCGCCAGCACCCCCGAGGCGCGCCTGCGCGGCTACTCGCCGGGGCGCTTCTCCTTCAACGTTCGGGGCGGTCGCTGCGAGGCGTGCGAGGGCAACGGCGAAATTAAAATTGACATGCAGTTCCTGGCCGATGTGTGGGTGCGCTGCAACGAGTGCAAGGGCAAGCGCTACAATCGCGAGACCCTGCAGGTCAAATACAAGGGCAAGTCCATCGCCGACGTGCTGGATATGGACGTGCAGACGGCCCTGGAGTTCTTCGACAACGTGCCGCGGGTGCGGCGCATCCTGCAGACGCTCCACGACGTGGGCCTGGACTATATCAAGCTCGGCCAGCCGGCCACGACGCTCTCCGGCGGCGAGGCCCAGCGAGTGAAGCTGGCCAGGGAACTGGCGCGGGTGGCCACGGGACGCACGATCTACATCCTCGATGAGCCAACCACCGGCCTGCACTTCGCCGATGTGCAGAACCTGCTGCGGGTGCTGCATCGCCTGGTGGACGCGGGCAATACGGTCATCGTGATCGAGCACAACCTGGACGTGATCAAAACTGCCGACTGGGTGATTGACCTGGGGCCGGAGGGCGGCGATGGCGGCGGCTACATTGTGGCGGAGGGTGCGCCCGAAGAGGTGGCCATGGTCGAGGCCTCGCACACCGGCCGCTTCCTGCGCGAGATCCTGCAGGCCGAGACCCGCCGCGCTGCGGCTGATTAAACACCTTTTCGACACTTTGAGTATCCGGTTTCTTTCTGGGAGGATTGCGCTCTCCTGGACCCTCCTTCACTCGGGGGTGAGCAACGCGGGTTCTGCGAGGGTCTGGCCTTCCCGGACCCTCCTCGCAGGCAGGGCTTTGTGGAAACCAGGTTTCCCCATCTCTCCTCCACTCCGCTGCCCGCGGGGAGGCTGCGACCTCCCGGACTCTCCCCGCAGGCAGGGCTGTGGGGACACCTGCTTCCCTCAACCGAGTGAGCAACGCAAGTTCCTGAGAGGCTGCGACCTCCCAGACTCTCCCGTTCAAGCTCGTGATGCAACCACAAGAGACAGCTATGGCCGAAACGATTGAACTCCCTATCTGCGGCATGGACTGCGCCGAATGCGCCGCGCACGTCGAGCGGGCCATCGCTGCGGTGCCCGGAGTCGAGGCAGTGACGGTGCTGCTGGCGGCGGAGAAGGCGATCATCCGCGGCGACCCCGGCCGGGTCACACCGGAGGCGTTGCGCGCGGCGGTAGAAGCGGCGGGGTACCAGGTCCCCGCCGCTCCGGCGCCGCATGGCCGCGGCGAGGCGGGCGCGGCCCTGGCTCGGCGCGCGCTGATGCTCTTCGGCCTGATCTTGGGGGCGGTGCTGTTCGTGGTGGTCGTGGGCGAGTGGCTGGGCCTGCTCGAAACGATCACCGCCAGGGTGCCGTTCTGGATCGGCGCCGGTCTGGTCCTGCTGGCCGGCTGGCCGGTCTTTGCCGGGGTGATCCGCGCGGCCCTGCGCTGGCAGGTGACCGCCCACACGCTCATGAGTCTGGGAGTGCTGGCGGCGCTGGCCGTGGGCGAATGGGCGACGGCGGCGGTGGTGGTGTTCTTCATGCGCGTCGGCGATGGCGTGGAGCGTTTTACCGCCGAACAGGCCCGACGGGCGGTGCGCCGGCTCGACGCCCTTGCGCCGCAAACCGCCCGCGTCGAACGCGAGGGCGCCGAGGTGGAACTGCCCATCGCCGCCGTGCAGCCCGGCGATGTAGTCGTGGTGCGGCCCGGCGAACGCATTCCTGTGGATGGCGAGGTCATCGCCGGCCAGGCGACCATTAACCAGGCGGCGATCACCGGCGAGCCTATGCCGGTCGAAGCCGGGCCAGGGGTGCATGTCTTCGCCGCCACCATCGCCGAGTTCGGCAGCCTGCGCGTGCGCGCGACCCGCGTGGGGGAGGCCAGCACCTTCGGCAGGGTCGTGCGCCTGGTCGAAGAGGCTGAGGCCCGGCGCGCCGACGTGCAACGCCTGGCCGACCGCTTCGCCGCCTGGCTGCTGCCGGTGGTCCTGACTCTGGCCGCGCTGACCCTGCTCCTGCGGCGCGACCCGCTGGCGACGGCGGCGGTGCTGGTGGTGGCCTGTTCGTGTTCTTTCGCCCTGGCCACCCCGGTGGCGGTGCTGGCGGCCATTGGCGGGGCCGCTCGCCGCGGCCTGCTGATTAAAGGCGGGCGTTACCTCGAGATCCTGGCCCGCGCCGATGTGCTGCTGGTGGACAAGACCGGCACCCTCACCCTGGGCCGGCCGCGCATCACCGAGGTGCTCGCCCTGGGCGAACGGTCGGAGGCCGAGGTCCTGGCGCTGGCTGCGGCCGCCGAACGCTACTCCGAGCACCCCCTCGCCGAAGCGGTGCGGGTGGCGGCGGTTGAGCGCGGCCTGGCCATCCCCGCGCCGCAACGGTTCGCGGCGCTCCCCGGCCAGGGCGTGCGCGCCGAGGTGAACGGCGTGGAGGTAGCGGTCGGCAATGCCCGGCTGCTGCCGCCCGGCTTCAGCCTGCCGCCCACGGCGCAGGCCCTGGCGGCCGCCGGACGGACGCTGTTCGTTGTCGTGCTAGACGGTGTACCGGCGGCCGTGCTGGCAGCCGCCGATGGCGAGCGCCCCGAAGTGGCCCGCGCCCTGGCCGAGGCGCGGCAGGCAGGCATCCGTGAGATCGTAATCCTGACCGGCGACAGCGCGCCCGCCGCCGCAGCGCTGGCCGAACGTCTCGGCGTCGGGTGCCGGGCCAACCTGCTGCCCGAGGACAAGATCGCCATCGTGCGCGAGTATCAGGCCCGCGGCCACCGGGTGGTGATGGTCGGCGACGGGATCAACGACGCCCCGGCGCTGGCCCAGGCCGACGTGGGTGTGGCTATGGGCGTGGCCGGCAGCGACATCGCCCTCGAAGCCGCCCACGTGGCGCTGATGCGCGATGACTGGACGCTCCTGCCCGAGGCGCTGCGCCTGGCCCGGCGCACGATGCGCGTGGTGCGCTTCAACCTTGGATTTACTGTGGCCTACAACCTGGTCGGATTGAGCCTGGCCGCCGCCGGTCTCCTGCCGCCGGTGCTGGCCGCCGCGGCCCAATCGCTGCCTGATCTGGGCATTCTGGTCAACTCGGCTCGCCTCCTGCGCCCCCGTGCTCCGGCCACGCCCCCTTCCCGGACCACGGAATTGCAGCCCGGCGCGGCGTAGAGCCGGTCCGGCGGACCGGCTGAAGTTACGCAGCACCGGCAGAATCCGGGTTTGCATATTTGCCAGGATGCGGTACAATATGGGTGGCGTGAATGTAGAGCGACATGAGAAGCGTTTTGGGCGACGCTGAAGCGTGCGCCCGCATTGTCGTTTATCCCCCGTTGCGCGACGGAAATACGACGAGAGAGCCATGCCAAAATCGGAGTTACTGGTCGCCCAGCCGCGTGTCCACCTGATCGCAGCGGGCGTCAACTATGGCCGGTTTGCCATCGAGCCGCTGCAGGTCGGGCATGCCGGGCCGCTGGGAAACGCCCTGCGACGGGTGTTGTTATCCTCCATTCCCGGCGCGGCGATTACTCGCATCAAAATCGGCGGGGTGATTCACGAGTTCTCGACCATCCCCGGCGTGCTTGAAGATGGCACGCAACTGGTCCTGAACATTAAGGGCATCCGCCTGCGTTCGTACTCCGAGCGCGCTGTAACGATGCAGTTGATCAAGCGCGGCCCCGGCCCGGTGTATGCCCGCGATATTGATGCCCCCAGCACGGTTGAGATTGTCAATCCGGATCATTACCTCTGCACAATCGACGACGACTCGGTGCTGGAAATGCAACTCACTGCCGAGCGCGGACGCGGCACCAGTCTGGCCGATAACAATAGCGGCCTGAACATCGGTGAGATTGCCGTAGACGCGCTCTTCAATCCCGTCCCGCAGGTGAACTTTCTCGTCGAGCGCATCGGAGGCGAGGAAGCTCAGGCGCTTGAACGCCTGGTCATCGAGATCTGGACCGATGGGACGATCAAACCCGGCGACGCGCTGGGTCACGCCGCGCAGGTGTTGAGCCAGCACTTCGGGCGCATCGCCGCCTTCGACCAGCCCGAACCGGTCGCCGAACTGCCTACATCCACCGGTCGCTCTATTCCTCCTGATGTCTATAATCGCACGATTGATGAACTGGGGCTAAGCACGCGCACCTACAACAGTCTGCGACGCGCCGATATCACGACCATCGGGCGGCTGCTCGAACTCGATGAGCGCGCGTTGCAGAGCATCCGCAACCTTGGCCCCAAGGGAGTAGAGGAGATCCGCACGCACCTCGCCAGGGCCGGCTATCTCGAAGGCGGTGAAAAGTCATCCCTGCCCGAAGGTGATGACTCCGCCAGCGACGAACTGCTGCCCGACAGCACTGAGTCCGCTATGGCCTGAGTCCGGCCTCGCGCTCCTCTAACGTTCACCTCTGAACGTTTCCCTGACGCGCATGGCGCGAGCGGCTTCTGTGTCGCCTCGCGCCCCAACCCAACCTGGCGCCTGCCAGGGATCGGTTCCCCCGGCATCGAAGGGAGCCAAGCTGCTGCCCGCTGGCAGATCCACAAGGTCAATAGTACAGCCAGCACGTTGGCGCAGGGAGTGTCCGGAAGGGCATCGCCCTCCCAAACATCTTCTCCGGCTACAACTGTCAGACATGGTTCGCACCTGCGTTACCGTTGGAGGAGGGAAGACCTGGCCTCTCCGCAACCTCGGTTCAGCCAGCGGCGGGCGCGAAAACCGATTGCGAGGGCTGCGCCCTCGGCCCCTCTTCCCGACGGTCAGGAAATATGCCGCGCAGTGAAACCAGGTCTCAAGGCGCAGTTGCTGCATGCGCCGTAGCTACGGGAAACTACGGTCTCGTCGTGCGGTCCGTCAGATGTGAACCTTCTCGTCTCGCGGTATCCAGTTCACTGTATCTCCTGGGAGTATAACAAGCATATGGCACGTACATCAAAGAAAAACGCCGCCACCGAAGGCGCCGCCGCTCAGAATGGCGCGGCGACCCAGAATAATAATGGCGCGGCGGTTGAAAATGTCCAACCCCCTGAGAGCGCCGCAACCGCGCTCGGCAGCGGCATCCTGGAGATCGGCTCCGAAGGCTTCGGCTTCCTGCGCGGCCCGCGTCTCCTGCCCGGTCCCGATGACGTCTATGTGGCGCAGTCGCAGATCCGGCGCTTCGGCCTCCGCACCGGCGATCATATCACCGGGCGCGTGCGCCCGCCGCGCGAAGGCGAACGCTATCCCTCGCTCCTCTGGGTCGAGAAGGTCAATGACGTTCCCACGGAAGAGGCCCAGAAACGCCCCGTCTTTGAACGCCTGACCCCCGTCCACCCGTTCCAACAACTGGTGCTGGCAACCGAACCGAATATCCTCTCCACGCGCCTGGTTGACTTGATCGCCCCGATTGGGCGCGGGCAGCGCGGGCTGATCGTCGCCCCGCCCAAGGCCGGCAAGACGATGCTGCTCAAGGCGATTGCCAATGGGATTACTACCAACAACCCCGATGTCCAGTTGATCGTCCTGCTCATCGGCGAGCGCCCTGAGGAAGTGACTGATATGCGCCGCTCGGTCAAGGGCGAGGTGATTGCCGCCACCTTCGATGAGCCGGTCGAGGATCATATCAAGGTCGCTGAATTGACCCTCGAACGCGCCCGCCGCCAGGTGGAGCACGGTCGCCACGTGGCTATCCTGATGGATTCGATCACCCGCCTCGCCCGCGCCTACAATATCGCTATGCCTTCTTCGGGCCGCACCCTCTCCGGTGGCATCGACCCCGCCGCGCTCTATCCGCCCAAGCGCTTCTTCGGATCGGCCCGCGCCATCGAGGAGGGCGGTTCGTTGACCATCATCGCCACCTGTCTGATTGATACCGGCAGCAAAATGGACGATGTGATCTTCGAGGAGTTCAAGGGCACCGGCAATATGGAGCTTAACCTCGACCGCAGACTGGCCGAGAAGCGGATCTTCCCCGCGATTGACATTCAGCGCTCCAGCACCCGCCGTGAAGAATTGCTCCTTGATGCAACCACCCTGCGCCAGACGTATGCGCTGCGGCGCATGGTCAGCATGGTTGGCGAAAACGAGGGCACCGAACTGATGCTTGCGCGTATGGCGAAGACCAGGAGTAACGCCGAGTTCCTCGCTACTCTGGGGAAGTGATCAGTACTGACCGGCTCTGCCTGCGCCTGTAGACGAACGGCGACGCGGAATGGCGTAAATGCGATTGCCCGCGTCGTGTCCACTCAACCGCGACCACGAGAGTCGTGCCTGATGCGCAACAGCCCTCAGCGTCACCCTGCCCGACGGCCATGGCTACGCCCATGGCAGTTGCTGAGTCTCGCGGTCTTGCTCGCCTGTTTGAGTTTCTGCGGCGTGCCCATCGCCCAGGCGCCGCTGGTTCCTCATACGCCGCCAGAACCGGCCACGGCGACAGCAGTCGCCGCGCCGACGGTCGGACTCGCGCCTGAAACGGCGCCAATCGTCACGCTCGATCCTGCCGCGCCACGCCGTATTGGCCTCCAGGCAGGCCACTGGCGTATCGAGGAGCATCCCGACGAGCAGGCCAGTCTGCGCCGCTTCTCCGGGGCCTACTACCGCGGTTACGACGAGTGGGAACTCAACATCATTATCGCCAGGCAGACCATGGAGCGCCTCGAGGACGCCGGGGTGACGGTTGATCTGCTTCCCGCTATGGTGCCGCCGGGCTATCTGGCCGACGGTTTCGTGTCCATTCACGTAGATGGCGCCACCGGCGCGCAGGCGGCCACCCGGCGCGGCTGGAAGCTCGCCACGCCGTTTCGCGCCTCGGCCGCGTCACTCGCCCTGGCCGAGGAGATGAGCGCCGCCTATCCTCGGATCACCGGCTTGCCTGAGGACCCCCATGGCCCTTCCTACGACATGCGCGCCTACTATGCCTTCGCTTACTACCGCTACCATCACAGCATCGCGCCGGAAACGCCGGCCGTAATCCTCGAAGCCGGTTTTATGACCCATCCAGCGGATCGCGAACTGCTCTTCGGACGGCCCGACCTGATCGCCGAGGGTATTGCCCGGGGCGTCCTGGACTACCTCGCGGGCTACGATCCGGCTGACGCGGCGGCGCGCGCGCCAGCGGGACGCACGCTGCTCCGGCCTGCACGCGAAGGCGCGCCCCTCTACGCTCGACCCGACGAGCAGAGCGCCATAGAATGTCTCCTGGCCCGCCATGAGCGGCTGGCGCCCATGGCCGACACCAGCGGCTGGGTGCTGGTCTTTACCCGCGGCGGGAACTGGGATCTGGGATGGGTGCGGAGTGTTGATGTCGAAGACACCGGCGAGCCGCTGGCGCCACGACCTTGAGGCTGCGTCGTCGCTCTAGAAGATAATCTGATCGACGTTCGCCTGGTCAAGGCTGGACCAGGGCGTGCGCACCACGCCGCTGCGGATCTGGCGCCCGAGGCGCAGCACAGCGAGCAACACCACCGACAGCGCCAGCAGGCTCATCGAAGTGGCGTACACCGCGGTGTAGCCGAGGGCCACATCAGCAGTGGCCCGCTGCACCAGATCGCGCATCAGGCCGCCGCCGATGGTGCCAAAGCCCTGCGCCAGGGCCTGCGTGATGCCCCACAGCCCGATGAAGAGACCGGCGTGGTTCTTATCCACCAGGCTCATCACCAGCGCCAGGGCGCCCACGATGAACACGCCCCGCCCCGCACCGATCAGCACGGCGCCGGCGCGGAAGGGGTTCACCAGAGCTTCGCTGCTGGACAGCGTGACCACCAGAAACCCTGACAGACCGACCAGGCAGCCGCCGGCGATCAGCGTCACCGGTGAGCGCCCGCGCCACAGCAGCACCGCCGAGAGCGCGATGCCCAGCAACATGCCCGCACCCCACAGGGCGGTGAGCTGAGTGGTCTGCGCCACGCTCATCCTCAGCACCTGGCCGCCGTAGGGTTCCAGCAGCACGTCGTGGGTGGCAAAGCCCAGCGTCGCCAGGAAGAGCACAACGAACAGGTTCCGCAGCGGGCGCTGGGCGGCCAGCAAACGCACCGACTCGAGCAACGTCTGCCGCACCTGGATTGGCTCGCCGGCGTCCTCGAGCTTGCCATCTGGCCTGAGACGCTCCTGGTTGTACATCGCCACGAACGTCAGCGCCACGAACACCACCGCCGAGCCCTGCATCACCTGGATCAAGCGGATGTGGTTGTAGCGGATCAGCAACTGGCCCATGACGATCGAACTGACAATCGTCCCCAGCACCAGCATGATCCACAACACGCCAAGGACCTGGCCACGCTGGCGCGCCGGAGTAATGTCGCTGACCGTGGCCAGATAGATCGTTTCGACCGCATTGACGCCGATGCCGTAGGCCAGAAAGATCAGCGTGCAGACGATCATGGCGACAGGAAAAGTCAGCGCCCCATCGCCGCTCAGGAGGATCAGCGAGAAGGGCGCCGTCGCCAGACCGCCGTAGGTAAGCATCGCGCCAAAGACCAGGTAGGGGGTGCGCCAGTTGCCCGCGGCGCGATCAACGTCGGAGCGAAAGCCAATCATCGCCCGCGCCGGCGATACAAAATAGTGAATGGCCAGCAGAAAGCCCACCGCCACGGCAGGGATGCGCAGTTCGTCAATCAGCACACGGTTCAGCGTGCCAGTGAGCGGCGCGAGGGAAACGCCCATGCCAAATTGAAACAGACCAAGTCTGAGGACGCCCAGCCAGCTTGCCGCGGACGGATGCCGCTCGAGCCAGCGCCGCGCTCCCTCCACCGGACGCATCAGCATCCTGCCTGCTGCCATCGTCACGCTCCTCGCCAGTCACCTGTGCACTGCGCGCACTATCGGACTATCTACGGGTTTTCGGGGAGGGCGCAGACCTTCCCAAACCTCCCATCCGGTGGTGGTTTGTCCTATTATAGCACGCAGCTCAAAAAAAGCGGTATAAGAAGCATCAGGTCTCCAGAGGCTGTGACAGAGTCTCTGAGGCTTGCCCCGATCCCCCCGCTGGAGGCGGAGTTGCATCGGCCTTGCGCTCTCCGGCACATGCCGGGCCAGGTATGGTATGATAGCCGTTAATGAAGCCGGGCCGGAGATCCAGCCCGTCACTCTACACAGCCGCTATGAGCCGTATCGCCCAGACCTTCGCCCGCCTGCGCGCCGAGGGACGTATCGCGCTGATGCCCTTCCTCACCGTCGGCTTCCCCGAACGGGACAGCGCCCTCGAACTCGTGCCAGCGATGGAAGCCGCTGGCGCGAGCATCTTTGAACTGGGCGTTCCGTTCTCAGATCCGCTCGCCGATGGGGCCACCATCCAGCGCGCGAATCAGCGCGCCCTCGCCAACGGCATTACGCTGGCGGATTGCCTGCGCGCCGTGGCCGCACTCCGCGACCGGGGCGTGCAGGCGCCGCTCCTGTTGATGGGCTACTACAACCCGCTGCTGCGCTACGGACTCGAACGTGCTTCCCGCGACCTGGCCGCCGCGGGCGGCGACGGCTGGATCGTCCCCGACGCGCCCCCCGAAGAGTCGGCCGAACTGCGCGCCGCCGCGCGCTCCCATGGGCTGGATACGATTATGTTCGTGGCCCCGACAACCCCGGAGGAGCGTGTCGCGGCGATCTGCGCTGAGGCCAGCGGCTTCATTTACGTTGTCTCCCTCACCGGGGTCACCGGCGCGCGCCACAGCCTGGCGGCCAACCTCGGCGAGGTGATCACCCGCGTCCGCCGCCATAGCGATCTGCCGCTCGTCGTAGGCTTCGGCATCAGCAATGCCAGCCACGTTGCCGAAGTGGCGCGTCTGGCAGACGGCGCGATCGTCGGCAGCGCGTTGATCGCCCACCTGGAGCGTCTGCCGCCTGACCAGGCGGCAGGCGGAGCGGCCGCGTTTGTGCGCGAGTTGCTGACATCGCAGCGCTGATCAGAGACCTCTTTGCCTTTCTCTCAGCGGGGCTTCGCCCCGCCGAACCTCCCTGCACACCGACGCAGGCTTCAGAGGTCGGCGTCTGCAAGATTGAGGAGGAACCATGGAAGCGAAAGCCTATGTGTTAATCGAAGCCGAGTCCGGGCATGTCGCCGAAGTGCTTACCGCCCTGCGCACCATCGAGGGCGTGAGCGCCGCCGATGCGGTTACCGGCCCCTATGATATTATCGCCACCGTGCAGACTCCCGACCCCCGCAATATTGGCCGGCTGGTGATGAACCAGATTCAGGGCGTCGAGGGCATTAAACGCACGGTGACGTGCATTGTGATTGGCTAGGCGCGTGACCGGACACCCGGCATCCAGGTACGTTCTGGGAGGGCTGCGCCCTCCCAGGCCATCACTGTGCGACAGGGGTGCAGGGCAACCAGGTTTCCCGTCCGGGGAAGTCAGTTTCCCACAGCTACGAGCATCAAGAGAGAACGCCATGACGTCGCTAAGCCGAGGGTTGGAAGGGGTCATCGCCGCGCAAACCGGGATCAGCTTCATTGATGGGGCGAATGGGCGCCTGTTTTACCGCGGCATTGACATTAATGAACTGGTCGAGCACTCGACGTTCGAGGAGACCACCGCCCTCCTCTGGTACGGAGATCTGCCCACCGCCAGGCAACTCGACAGTTTCAAGCGCAAGATGGTTGAAAACCGCCTTGTGCCCAACGAGATCATCGCCCTGCTGCTGCTGCTGCCCAGGAAAACCTCGCCAATGGGCGTGCTGCGCACGGCCGTCTCCGCGCTGGCGCCGTTCGATCCCGAAACCGGCGACAACTCGCTGGAAGCGAATGTTAACAAGTCCATCCGTCTGACCGCCGCACTGCCGACAATTGTCGCCGCGTGGGAGCGCATCCGCAATGGCCTGTGGCCGGTCACTCCCAGCGAGCATCTCGACCACGCCGCCAACTTCCTGTACATGCTCACCGGCGTCGAACCCGACCCGGAGACGGCGCGCGTGCTCGACCGGTGCCTCATTCTGCACGCCGATCACGGCCTGAACGCCAGCACCTTCGCCGCCCGCATTACGGCCTCAACGCTCTCGAACCTCCATAGCGCGATCGTCTCGGCTATCGGCACTCTCAAGGGGCCGCTGCACGGCGGAGCCAATGAGCAGGTGATGCGCATGTTGCTCGAAATCGGCAATCCCGAGCGCGTCGATCAGTACATGCGCGGAGCGCTGGCCGCCAAAAAGAAGATCATGGGCTTCGGTCACCGCGTCTACAAGGCCGACGACCCCCGCGCGCTCTGGCTGCGACGCCTGGCCGCCCACCTGGCCGATCGCACCGGCAACCGGCGCTGGTTCGATATGAGTGAGCGTATTCGCGCCATCGTACAGGCGGAAAAGGCGCTTCCCGTCAATGTTGATTTCTACTCTGCGTCGGTGTACTACACGCTGGGGGTGCCGATTGACCTGTTCACCCCCATCTTCGCTATCAGTCGCGTCGCCGGGTGGACGGCCCACGTCTATGAACAGTACTCCGACAACCGCCTTATCCGTCCCGAAGCCGAGTACATCGGTCCGCTCGACGTGCCGTACACGCCGATCGAGCAACGTGATTAGTCCTGCGACGAGACTTCGTCTCCGTGAGGGCGGCGGGACCTGTGGCCCCTGTAGAATTTCCCGTCTCAGCGCGGCGAAGCTGCACCGCGCTGCACCGGAAAGAGGCTTTTGGAGGGACTTCGCCCCTCCGAGCCGCCCCTACAAGGAGAAGGCTCGTTGTAGTACTGGCGCCTATGCCAATCTCCAGGGGAACTGATAATAGCTCATGCTGCCTGGACTACATCATTACTACGGTTTCATAGCGACTCCGTATACGGCAATCCACAACCCAAAATCCACAATCTGAAATCGTACACCCCTCCCCTCTGGCAGGGGGTCGAGAAAATGAGGGCTTTCGCTCTCTACAAACGAGGTAAGGGTATGGCATCCAGGTCGCACCTCGATCCAACCCTGCGCAGGCGCTTACGCTGGGCCTTCCGCGGCGCGCTGGCCCTGGCGACCTTTGCCATTCTCATCGGCGCGTTGTTCAATATTCTGATAGGCTACGCCCTGGGGGCCATCCCCGCCGATGCCGGAATAGCCTTCTGGGCCTGGTTCCTGCTCCGCTCCGCCCTGGCCTGGGGCGGCGGCGGCCTCTTCTTCGGGGCGGTGCTGGGCGCCTTCGCCTCGATGATCTGGCGGGACGAAAACGCCGCCTGATGGGGACCGCCTGTGAAGGCCCGTCCACGGTTGATGCAAAACGTCTTCGGGGGCCCGCCCGACGCGTGCCTCCAGAGGCGGAGATCTTCCCCATCCGGCGAGCGACTGCGCCGCCCCGCTCTCCCCGCTGGAGGCAGACTTTGCACCTGGCGAGGCGTTTCGGGGCTGAGTTGACGTAGCTGCCCTCAGGCGCTATAATCCATTGGAACACGGGGCGTAGCGCAGACCGGTAGCGCACCTGAATGGGGTTCAGGAGGTCGCTGGTTCAAATCCAGTCGCCCCGACCACTATCGCCTGTTGAGCGCGGCACGAACATGTGCCGCGCTTTATGTGTGTCGCCGGTAATGCTCCCGTCATACCAATCAGGTATCGTAAGGCGAAAATGACTGCGCAGGCGAGCGAGTGGATCAGGGTTGCCCTCGTCCGTGCCCGTGAGCGAGAGGATCAGAATTGTGGCCCTATCCAGGTGGTTGCGACAGGTTGCGCCGACGTGCTACAATAGCACGCGAGTAAATGATTTTGCCTCATTTTTAAGCGCCTGGGCGCAGAAAACATCTGATCTTCGCCTTGACACTGGTTTGATGGCAGTCGTATACTTGACGCATTATGCCAGGCACCTGAGATGGTGCTCCTGACCAGGGATCACACCCTTTCCCCATCGCGACCCGGACAAGGTTTCAGCGCCAATGGCTTGCACGACACTCCAATTCAACACCCTGGCCAGCATGCCGTCGGTCGGCTGTGGGGCCATTGGGTGGCGAGGCAGTGCGTCAAGCAGGTTTAAACCTTGCCCAAGGGACAACAGGAGGCGTTAGCATGGCGACGATGAGCCTGCAAGCTGCATACGATCAGGCCCGCAGCTACCTTGAAGCTAATAAGGTCGAGCAGGCGATCGGTGTGGCTCAGCATATCCTGGAGCATTTCCCGGAGAGCCTGGAGGCTCACCGCATCCTCGGCGAGGCGTATCTCGCCGGGCGACAGTTCGAGCAGGCCGAGGCAGCGTTTACGCGCGTGTTGCGCGCCGACCCGGAGGATATTCCCGCCCATGTCGGCCTGGGCATCACGTTCGAACGGCAGGGCAAGCTCGATCAGGCGGTCGCCGAGTTTGAGCAGGCCCTTGAAGTGCGCCCGGATATGCCCGAACTGCGCAGCCAGCTCCTGCGCCTCTACACCGATATCTGGGGCAGCGAAGGCGCCACCCTGCGGCTGAGCCGGCCCGGCCTGGCCCGCCTCTACGCCAAGGGGCATATGCTGCCGCAGGCCATCCAGGAATATCGCGGCGTTATCGAAGAGCAGCCCGAGCGCTTCGACGCCCGCGTCGGCCTGGCCGAGGCTCTCTGGCGCAACCAGCAGGAGCAGCAGGCTGCAGAGGTGTGCGGCGAGATCCTGGCCCTGCGCCCCGATGTGCTGAAGGCCAACTTGTTGCTCGGCTATATTAAACTGGCCTCCGGCGATCCCGATGGCGAGCGGTTCTGGCGTCAGGCCCAACGCCTTGATCCCTACCAGCACGTCGCGCGCACCCTCTTCGAGACCCTTCCCGATCTGCCTGCACCTGCGGTGCAGATTCCCGCCTGGGACGAAACAGCCTGGGCCGAGCGGCGCACCCGGGAAGCGGCCGAACGGCGCGCCCGGGAAGAGGCCGAACGCCGTGCGGCCCAGGCCGCGGTTGCCGCCGCCGCCGTGGCGACCGTTCAGCAACAGCCGGAGCGCCCGACGCCCGCCTGGAGCGCCGCCGAACCCTCCATCGCCGATCAGGGCGGCTTTGACGCTGATGATCTGCTCGCCAGCCTGCTGGCGATGGAACCTCCTGTGCCTACGGAGCGCGGGGTGGATCTGGATACGTCCAGCGGGGTCGTCCCCTTTTCGTTGGAGGATATTGATAGCGCCGCTCCGCAACTATACGCGACGCCAACCGCCGAGCCCGAGTTGGAGCCGTTCTCGCTCGCTGATCTCGGCTTGAGCGAAGAGGAGATCGCTCAGCTACGCGCCGAACCTGAGCCGCTTTCGCCGCCGCCAGCAGTGGCCCTGCCCGCCAGCCTCGCCGAGACGCCCACCGATGATCTGGACGAAACCGGCCAGATCCAGGCCGGTTTCGAAACCGGCAAGCCTGAACTGGAACCTCTCTCCCTTGAAGAACTGGGCCTTTCTTCAGAGGAGATCGCCCAGCTTGAAGCCGCTGCGGGTGAAGCGGCCGAGAGCGCCGCCGAACCCGAGTTGACCCCCTTCTCCCTCGAAGAACTCGGCCTCTCTCCCGAAGAGATCGCCCAGCTTGAGGCCGCCCGGACCGGCGCTGAGGCTCCGCCCGCCGAACCCGAGTTGACCCCCTTCTCCCTTGAAGAACTCGGCCTCTCTCCCGAAGAGATCGCCCAGCTTGAGGCCGCCCGGACCGGCGCTGCCGGCGAGCGGGAAGCCTCGCCATCCTCACGCAATCAACAGGAGAACCTATCAAGGGGGAGCAGCACGTTTGGCGCCGTTGCCGAAACACCGACAGCGGCCGAGAATGATCTGGGGGAAATTACCCCCTTCTCGCTGGAGGAGTTTGATCTCGACGCCCCAAACTTTGAACCGGGTGAAGGCGAGCTGCCGCCTTCGCTGCGTCCGTTTTCGATTGACGAACCACCGGCGACGACGACCCCTCCACCGGCTGAGGAGGAAGCGGAGCCGAAAGCGGCCTATAGTTGGCAGCAACCTGCGGCTAAGTCCCAGCCTGGCTTCGCCAGCCGGCAGGAGGAGGAAACCCACGGTCAGGAAAGCATTTTTGATCGGCTAAAGGCGCGGGCCGCCGCCCTTCCGCTCCAGGAGCCCGAGCCGCTGCGTCCGATTGCAGATGAAGAGCTTGCGCAGAGCGATTATTTCTCCCACGATGACGTTTCACTGCGCGAGGATGAGCCCGCCGGGCAGAATCGCTTCGTGGGCGGCTTCCGGCTCCCCAAAGAGGACGTTCCGATCAGCGAGGCGTCCCCAGCGCCGGGCGCGACCGAGCGGGTTAAGGAGCCGCCGCCCGCCGAACCCGAGTTGACCCCCTTCTCCCTTGAAGAACTCGGCCTCTCTCCCGAAGAGATCGCCCAGCTTGAGGCCGCCGCGCAGGCCGCCGCGCCCTCTGCGCCCGAGCCGCCGCCCGCCGAACCCGAGTTGACCCCCTTCTCCCTTGAAGAACTCGGCCTCTCCCCCGAAGAGATCGCCCAGCTTGAGGCCGCCGCGCAGGCCGCCGCGCCCTCTGCGCCCGAGCCGCCGCCCGCCGAACCCGAGTTGACCCCCTTCTCCCTTGAAGAACTCGGCCTCTCTCCCGAAGAGATCGCCCAGCTTGAGGCCGCCGCGCGGGGCGAGTTGCCCTCGCCGGCCACTGGCGATACGATTGTGCCCGGCTGGTCCAGGGGCGAAGAACCAGAACTGCAACCCTTCGCTCCCGACGAGCTGAGCATCAATGCCGCCGCCTCCGGCGCTGAGCTGGACCTTTCGGGTCTCAAGCCCTTCGCTCCAGAAGATTTCGGCGCCACGGTCCAGCCGTCCGCTCCAGACGAAGCGCTCCCGGAAGATATCGAACCATTCTCGTTCGAGGATCTTGACCTCGGTGACATCGAGAGCTTCGACGGGCAGACGGCCAGCCGGGAACTGGGGCTGAGCGCCGAAGAACTGGAAGGTCTTGATCTCGGCCAGTTCGAGACGATCCTGAACGAGCATTACGACACACACGCAACGCCCTCCAATCAGGGTGACGCGGCGCTCGAACGGCTGATGAGCCTGGGGCGGCGCCAGGGCTACGTGGATCTGACCGACATCATCGCCGTCGTTTCTGACCCCGAGGCGGAGGCGGATCGGATCGAGGCGATTGGCTGGGCCCTGCACCGGGCTGGCATTCAGATCCGCGATGGCGATGAGATTATTGATATGGAGGAAGTCGAAGCTGAGGGCGAATCAGAGGCCGTCGCACCGACAGCGGAAGCTGAACTCACCCCCTTTTCACTGGAGGAACTGGGCCTGTCGCCGGAGGAAATCGCCGCGCTCGGCCTGACGGAGGCAACCGCCGAGGCGGCGCCCGCCGCTCCGCCCGCCGAACCCGAGTTGACCCCCTTCTCCCTCGAAGAACTCGGCCTCTCTCCCGAAGAGATCGCCCAGCTTGAGGCCGCCAGAGCCGCCGCCGAGGCCGCGCCCGCCGCTCCGCCCGCCGAACCCGAGTTGACCCCCTTCTCCCTCGAAGAACTCGGCCTCTCTCCCGAAGAGATCGCCCAGCTTGAGGCCGCCAGAGCCGCCGCCGAGGCCGCGCCCGCCGCTCCGCCCGCCGAACCCGAGTTGACCCCCTTCTCCCTCGAAGAACTCGGCCTCTCTCCCGAAGAGATCGCCCAGCTTGAGGCCGCCAGAGCCGCCGCCGAGGCCGCGCCCGCCGCTCCGCCCGCC
>JANWYD010000001.1:0-147105 GCA_025057155.1 Chloroflexaceae bacterium | reverse complement strand
TCGGCCTCTCTCCCGAAGAGATCGCCCAGCTTGAGGCCGCCAGAGCCGCCGCCGAGGCCGCGCCCGCCGCTCCGCCCGCCACTGAAGAGGAGGCAGATCTGTTCGACTTTGATCTGGCCGGGGCGCCACCGGTTGAAAAAGTGACCAGGCGGACCGCGCCGCGGGTCGAGGAGCCGCCGCCAGCGCTTGATCCTGCTGATGCCGCCTTCCAGCCCGAACCGCTCGACAGCCTCGACGATATCTGGCAGACCCCGCTTCCTGCCCCTCCGACCCCATCGGTCGCTCGCGAGGAACCGCCGCGGGAGGCGCCGGCCAGAGGTGAACCTATCGCCAGCTCTGTCGCCGCCCCGGCGCCGCCTGCCCGCAGCTCTGCTGCGCCGACCCCGCGCCGCGAGGGCGAGCGTCTCATCAGCCGAGGACGGGACGAAGAGCGCTTCGCCCGGCGCGAGGCGGCCAGAGTGCGCGAACCGGGGAGCAGGAGAGGCAGAGCGACGCTGACGATGCGCCTCAGCGACCTGACGCCCACCGGTGATGCAACGCTGGACGAATACCTGCGCCAGCTCGAAGGCGATCCCGAGAACAGCGGGCTGGCGCTGGCAATTGGTCGCCTCTGCGCGCAGACGAGCCGGGCCGAGGTGATGGTGATGGCCTACAGGAGCTTGATCCGCGCCGGGCGCGACCTTGACCTGCTCACGGAGGAGCTGGAGAGTCTCATTGACGTGATCAGCGATGGCGATGTACAACGGCAGATTTTCCGCCTGCTTGGCGATGCTTATGCAAAACAGGGCCGTTCTCGCGATGCCATCGCCGCCTATGGGCAGGTCTTTACGCGCTGATGCTCATGGCCAGCACGGTCGCGCACGGCTGCTCAGGAAACTGGTTGGGCGACCGCAGATGGCCGACCCTGCACGGGGGTGAACGTTGTCCTGGCCACTCTGGCAGGCGTGAAGCTGTCAGATCCTGTTGAAACGGAACGTGAGGTTAGCATATGCGTCGCATCGTCGAAGACCTGATCCGGGTTGAGGGGGTGATCGGCAGTCTTCTCGTCGGTAAAGACGGGCTTGTTGTCGCCAGCACGCTCCTTGACGAGGAGGATGCGGAGATCCTCGGAGCGATGTCGGCGGCCGTCTTCGGCGAGATTGACAAAGCCACCAAACGTATCGGCGTGGGCACGCTGGTTGACGCGATTATTGACGCTAAGGACGGCTCTATTCTGTTGCTGGAAGCACGGGAGTTGATCCTGGTGGTAATCACGCAGCGCGTTGTCAACCTGGGCCTGATCAAAATGGAAATGCGTCGGGCGGCCAAACGCATCGGCGAGGCCGTGCCGATCTGACCGTTCGCCTCTACGAAGTGCAACCCTGGCGCCAGGGAGCAATTCCTGGCGCCAGGCTTTGTTTGGGCGCCTTGCCAATCCTCGCGCCGGGGCATGGGGAAACCGAGTTTCCCCCCTCCAACCGGCGTCGGGATCGCTCGCCCCCCCGGCGGGCAGAGGGCGGGTGAACCTGAATACCCCACACGCGGCCTGGCCGCGCAACAAGCGCCAGCGGGGGGATTTGGAGCGCTGTAGCCGCCAGAACCAACGAAACATCCGGGGTCTGGGGCTCGCCCCAAAGACGTTGCATCAGCCCTGCCAAACCTCCCCTGAGGAGGTTTTTTCACATCTATGGTATAGTAATGCGGGCATCGTTACATTCACACGAGGGGCTATGGAGCGTGCACTGATCATCATCAAGCCCGACGCCGTGCAGCGCGGCCTGATCGGGCCAATTCTCACGCGCCTGGAGCAGCGGGGGCTGAAGTTCGTCGGTCTGAAACTCATGCAGGTAGATGAGGCGCTGGCCCGCCGACACTATGCCGAACATGAGGGAAAAGCCTTCTTCGAGGGACTGGTGAGCTACATCACCTCCGCGCCGGTAGTAGTGGGGGTGATAGCGGGCAAGCCCGGCACAGTCGAGATGATCCGCGCCACGGTAGGCGCGACCAATCCGGCCAGGGCCGCCCCCGGCACGATCCGGGGCGACTTCGGCGTTGACATCGGGCGGAACCTGATCCACGCCTCCGACTCGCCCGAAAGCGGCGAGCGCGAAACGGCCATTTTCTTCAAGCCCGAGGAACTGATCGGCGACTGGAGCCGTGCGGTTGATCCGTGGGTGGTGGAGTAATCGCGACATCCAGGTCGCTCATAGCCGGCGGGCAAACGCCGGCTCTGGTCAGGCTGGAGCATGCTCGTTGTGATGGACGCCCACGCCACGGCGGAGCAGATCGAGGTGGTCTGCGCGGAGATCCGGGCGATGGGATACACGCCGCATCCCATGCCGGGCCCGACGCGCACGGCCATCGGGATCACCGGCAACCGCGGCCCGATTGAGCAGGCGGCACGGTTGCTGCGCCTGCCCGGCGTCGCCGACCTGATCCGTGTGACGGCGCCGTACAAACTGGTCAGCCGGGAGTTTCGCGAGGCCGATACGGTTGTGCACGTCGGTGGCGTACCCATCGGCGGGCCGAGTGTGACGGTCGTGGCCGGCCCGTGTACGGTTGAGAGCCTGGAGCAGACCCTGAATGTGGCACGGGCCGTCAAGGCCGCCGGGGCCACGATCCTGCGCGGCGGCGCCTTCAAGCCGCGCACCTCCCCATACGCTTTCCAGGGCCTCGGCGAGGCCGGGCTGAAGATCCTGGCCGAGGCGCGCTCCGCCACCGGCCTGCCGGTTGTCACCGAGGTAATGGAGGCGGAAATGCTTCCCCTGGTGCTGGAGTATGCGGACATGCTTCAGATCGGGGCGCGCAATATGCAGAATTATCCCCTGCTGCGGGCCGTGGGGCGCGTGCGGCGCCCGGTGTTGCTCAAGCGCGGTTTCGCCGCCACACTCCAGGATCTCCTGCTCGCCGCCGAGTACATCCTCAACGAGGGCAATCCCGATGTTGTGCTCTGCGAGCGGGGGATCCGCACCTTCGACGACTCGCGCCGCTTTACCCTCGACCTGGGCGCCGTGCCGTTGCTCAAGCAACTCTCACACCTGCCGGTGATTGTTGATCCGTCCCACGCCAGCGGCCGCTGGGATCAGGTGCAGCCGATGGCCCGCGCGGCCGTGGCTGCCGGCGCCGATGGGCTGATCGTCGAGGTGCATGATAATCCGGCCTTCGCCGTGTGCGATGGCCACCAGTCCCTGGTGCCGGAGCGCTTCGCCGCAATGATGAACGAGGTGCGCCGCATCGCCGCGGCCCTTGACCGCCCCCTTACTACGTAACCGCCGATGGAACCACGTCGCTGGCGCGAGTACAACTGGCCCCTGCTCATCTGCGTGCTGGTGCTGCTGGTCATTGGCACGCTGGCCGTGTACAGCGCCACGCTCACCGCGGTAACCTTCAATGGCACGCCGCTGAAGATCCTGTTTCCCCGCCAACTCCTCTATATCTGCATCGGCCTGGCAGGAATGACCCTGGCCACCCTGCTCGACTACCGGCTGCTCTCCAGTCTGGCCAGACCGATCTTCGTTGTGATGATCGGCATTCTGGGCATCGTCCACGTGGTGGGCCAGGTGAGCGGCGGGGCGCAGAGCTGGATTGCCATCGGCGAGCGCACGGTGCAACCGGCCGAACCGGCGAAACTGGCGCTGGTGCTGGTCCTGGCGGCCTACTTTCAGCACTTTGAGGCCCGGCGCGAAAGCTGGCCGGTGCAACTGGGGGCGCTGGCGCTCAGCCTGCTCCCCACCCTGCTGGTGCTGCTACAGCCCGACCTTGGCACGGCCCTGGTGATGCTGGGCATCTGGCTGGCGATGGCCTGGGGCAGCGGGATGCGCGCACAACAATTCGCCGCGCTGGCGCTCCTGGCCGTGCCGCTCCTCTACGTCACCTGGACCACCGATCTGCTGCTCGACGAGTACCAGCGACGGCGCCTGTTAACCTTCTTCTACCTGCTCACCGACCCGGCCCGGGTGAACCGTGACGATGCCTACAACGTCATGCAGGCGCTCAACGCCATCGGTCAGGGAGGCTGGTTCGGCTCAGGGTTGACGCACGGCATCTTCAGCCAGGGCAATTACGTGCCCGTCCAGCACACGGACTTCATCTTCGCGGTGATCGCCGAGGAGATGGGCTTCATCGGCGCGCTGGTGCTGATCATCTTTCAGGCGCTGTTGCTCTGGCAGGCGCTCAACATCGCCGGGCAGGCACGTGACCTCTTCGGGCGGCTGCTGGCCCTGGGCGTGTTTACCATGCTCTTCATCCACGTCGTGATCAATATCGGGATGAACCTGAGCCTGCTGCCGGTCACCGGCCTGCCGCTGCCGCTGATCTCCCACGGCGGAAGTTTCACGATCACGGTGCTGGTGGCGATCGGGCTGGTGCAGAGCGTGGCGCTGCGGCGGCGGCGGATCGTATTTTGAGGCGGCGCAGCGGCGCGAGAGAGCCATCGCCCTCCCCGTGCACCTCAGGTCGAAGCGAGGAGTTGTTCGATCTCGCCGAGGGTGGGAAGGTTGCCCCGGCCGCCCAGGCCCTTGCAACTCAGGGCAGCGGCGGCGCTGGCGAAGCGCGCCGCGCGACGGACGTCGTCGCCGGCGAGCAGGGCGTAGAGAAAGGCGCCGTGGAACACATCGCCGGCGCCGGTGGTGTCAACCGGTTCAACCTCGAAGGCCGGGGTGTGAAACAGTTCGCCTTCGTGGGCGCACCAGCTCCCCTCGGCGCCCGCCGTGACCAGGGCCAGGCGCCCGTAGCGGCTGTGGAGGACGCGAGCGGCTTCCCAGGGGTGCTCCATGCCGGTGGCTTCGCGCCCGAACCGCTCGGAGACCACCAGCAGGTCGCAGAGAGGCAACAACTCCAGGGTGTGCTCGCGCACCCGCTCGGCGTCGAGCATCACCAGGCCGCCGGCAGCGCGCATCCAGCGGGCAGCCTGGAGGGCCGCGTCGGTGAGATGCGTATCGAGGGCCAGCGCCCGCGCCGAGGTGATCAGGTTGCGGTCGAGGGGGATGCCGGTCAGCACCGCCGGGTCGTGATGGAAGAAGACCGTGCGCCGGTCGCGCCCCGGCTCGGCCAGCACAAAGGCGATATGCGACGTGCCAGGCCGCACGTGCATCCCGACAGGATCGACGCCCCAGGCGCGCAGGTCGCGCAGAATACGTTCACCGTAGCCATCGTCGCCCACCGCGCCGGCCATGGCCACGCGGGCGCCGAGGCGGGCCATGGTCGCCAGCGCCGTGGCAACCGGGCCGCCACCCATCTCGAGCCAGCCCGCCAGGGGTTGCTTGGCGCCAAAGAGCGGTTCGCCGGCCATCACGCCGATGAAGTCGAGCGAGGCTACGCCGACGCCAACCACATCGTAGTTCATAGGTCCTCATATAAGATTACATGGTCGCGTAAGGTATGAACCGCCGTGTAGCGCTGGTGTGTCGCTTGTCGCAGTTTCCGCTGCCAGGAGGTTCGGAGGGAGCCTGCGGCCCCCGCACCCCCCACCATGGGCAACGTGAGAATGTAGAGGTACGGACAGGACAGTATCATTAGTCTGTAAACTAAGGTTTTCGCTAAACTCGCCCCCTCCCCAACCCTCCCCCGCCGGGGAAGGGAGTCCGGCTCCTCCCCCCAACGGGGGGAGGTTGGGAGTTATCCAACAACTTCCTTTCGTTGCTGTATCTAGCCGCGTCCGGCTCCTCCCCCCAACGGGGGGAGGTTGGGAGGGGGGCGGAATTGCCAGGAAACTTAATTTACAGACTAATCATTCATCAGACAAAAATCTTCGCAATTTCTCGACAAGCTGATCAAGATCTTTCAATTCGCATTCCCAGACAATCAACACCTTCCAACCCAGATAGAGAAGGCGCTCAAGATGTTCTCGATCACGCATCACATTCCGATCGAGCTTTTTGTTCCAGTATTCAGTATTGCTGCCTGGGCGCGCCGCATGCTCGCACCCTGGATGCTGGTGCCAGAAACAACCATGCACAAATACGACTTTACGATGTCTTGGCAGGACAATATCAGGTTTGCCCGGCAAATCCTTAACGTGCAAACGAAAGCGGTAACCCATGCGGTGGATCAGCGAACGAACGATCTTCTCCGGGTTCGTATCCTGTCCACGAACCTTTGCCATCACCCGGCTGCGTTCTTCGGGTGTGAAGACATCCGGCATGGTTGCTCTCCGCGAATGCTAAGCCAGTAAGTGCTTGCTGGACATACACGTCTCCGAGCGCGACACATACTGACTCATCGCCAAGCGCCAGAGGTCGAAGCAGGTGGCGCTCCAACCAGGCGACGGCCGGGGGCGCGACGGCGTCGCCCATGACGTGATAGCCATCGTTATAGCGTTCCGGCAGTTCATACGTATCTGGCAATCCCATGAGACGCGCCGCTTCGCGTACTGAGAGGAGGCGTGATCGAATGCGTTCTCCCTCGACGAGCAACACGAATTGTCGGCTTGATCCGCCGGCAGGCGTGCGCAGGCACCCGCTAACGCTGTCAAAGCGCACTTCGGCGCGCTGAGTCTTTTTGCCTTGCTCAACGCGGGTGCGCCGATAGACCATTCCAACAGTTGACAAACCGCTGGCTTGAACCTGATGAACCTTCGCCAGATGACGCGGCGCCATCAACGACAGCAACCGGTTCGTCTCCTCCGGGCTATGCCAGGATACGCCGGTCGGCGTTGCTTCGAGGATTGACAACAGTGATGGCCGCGATCGATCTGGCGCCGGCAAGCGCCACCAGATCCATGCCCGGCGGGTCCGGGATGACAGGGCTTGATACGACCGCACCAGGACGGGGGGATGCCAGATAGGATGCGGATGCGCCAGCGTGATGGCGTTCGGGAGCGGCCATGTTTCATGAACGGCAACAAGAAAGAGACGCGGGCGAGACTGGGGAACGAAATGAGCGGCATCAATGATCAGCGCGCCGAATCGGTATCCGGCTTCTACCAGGGCATCGCTCAACGCCTGCATCGAACGCCCGCGATCAGCCGTGAGCAGACCGGTCACATTTTCCAGCGCCACCAGGGGAACCAGACGCCCCTCGGCGGCAAGATCGGTGATGAGTCGCCAGAAGGCCCAGAACGTACCGCTGCGATCGGCGTGAATTCCCTGACCTTTCCCGGCGAGGGACAGGTCCTGACATGGAAACGACGCCCATGCGAGCATGGCATGACCAGGCAACATACTCGCGTTCAGGCGACGAACATCATCAACTACAAGTTCAGCGCCGCCAGCAAAGTTGCGTCGGTAGACGGATGCTTTTTTCTCATCAATATCATTCGCGAACAAACATTGCCAATGTGGCCCCAGGCCAATCCGAGCCAGGCCGCCGCCAGCGAAGAACTCATAAAACGTTAACGGCGCAGACATGCCGAGTACTCTGCCTATCCGAAAACAGGTTGATTGATTTGTTCGGTTCGGTCACGATGATAAGAGACTGTATTGAAGTTCAATCTTACCATATCTACGAGGCGAGCCTCCCGCCTTGCGACCGCGCACAGGGCTGAGGCAATGTCCGCCTCCAGCGGGGGGATCGAAGCAGCGTAGCCGCCCGAGACGGTCATTGTTCGCGAGTTTTGGCGGCGTAACCGCCAAAACCAGCGAACAACCGGGGGTTTGACGCAAGCCCCAAAGACTCTGCAACGACCCTGGAAGCGCGCAGCGGTCAGGCCCGGTTATATAATACGCGTATAGTACAGTTTAAGGAGCGCCTATGACGATTGACGCAGACACCATTGCCGCTGAGCTTCTGGGCGCCGCTACCCGGGGCCTGTTAATCGGCGGCGCCTGGCAACCCACGGCCAGGACCTTTCCCGTGACCAACCCCGCCACCGGCGCGCAGCTCGCCGAGGTGGCCGATGGGGGCGTCGAGGAGACCCGCGCGGCCATCGAGGCCGCGGCGGCGGCCTTCCCGGCCTGGGCGGCGACGCCGGCCCCGGCCCGCGCGGCAGTGCTGCGCCGGGCCGCCGCGCTTATGCTGGAGCGGCAGGAGCGCCTGGCGACGATTATGACCCTGGAGCAGGGCAAGCCCCTGGCCGAGGCCCGTGGCGAGGTCGCCTACGGCGCCAGTTTTCTCACCTGGTTCGCCGGCGAGGCCGAGCGCATCTATGGCATGACCATCCCCGCCAGCACGCCTGCTAAACGCCTGCTGCTGTTGCGGCAACCGGTGGGCATCGCCGCAATGATCACGCCGTGGAACTTTCCCAGCGCCATGATCACCCGCAAGCTCGGCCCGGCCCTGGCTGCAGGCTGCACGGCGATCGTTAAACCTGCCGAGCAGACGCCTCTCTCGGCCCTGGAACTGGGGCAGATCTTCCTCGACGCCGGACTGCCCGCAGGAGTGGTGAATATTGTAACCTGCCAGGACCCGGTGCCATTTGCGGAGACGATTTTCGCCGACGAGCGCGTGCGCAAGGTGAGCTTCACCGGCTCCACGGAGGTCGGCAAGTTGCTGATCCGCCAGTCGGCGGAGACGGTGAAGCGCCTCTCGCTCGAACTGGGGGGCAACGCGCCCTTCATCGTCTTCGCCGACGCCGACCTGGAAAGCGCGGTGCGCGGAGCGATGGCCTCCAAGTTCCGCAATGCCGGGCAGACCTGCGTGTGCGCCAACCGGATCTTCGTCGAGCGTCCGATCTACGAGCGTTTTGCCGCCGCCTTTGCCGAACAGGTGGCCGCGTTGCGCGTGGGCAACGGGCTGGACCCGGCCACAGTGATCGGCCCGCTGATTGACGCGCAGGCCCGCGCCAAGGTGGAGCGCCACGTTGCCGACGCCCTGGCCGGCGGCGCCACCCTGCTCACCGGCGGCGGCCCCTACGCCGAGGGGCGCGGCGGCAACTTCTGGACGCCCACGGTCCTCGCCGATGTCAGCGCGGAGATGCTGGTGGCCCGCGAGGAGACTTTCGGACCCGTGGCTCCACTGATCCCCTTCGACAGCGAGGAGGAGGTGCTGCGGCAGGCGAACGCCACGCCCTACGGACTGGCCGCGTATTGCTTTACGCGCGACCTGGGGCGGGCCTGGCGCATGGCCGAGGGTCTGGAGTACGGCATTGTCGGCATCAACGACCCTGTCCCCTCGACGGCCCAGGCGCCTTTCGGCGGTTACAAGCAGAGCGGCTTCGGGCGCGAAGGCGGCCCGACGGGCATCAATGAATATCTGGAAGAAAAGTACGTCTCGATGGTGATCTAGGCGGCGAGCGTTGGGAGGACTTCCCCTCCTGACGCCTCCCGAAACAACGCCTTCCGCCCTGGCTCGTCCTAGCCCTGAAGCGTCGGGTAGAGAGCCATACGCTCGTCGGAGCGGCGCGTCAGGCGGGTGGCGCGGCGGATGGCTTCGCGCAGCACCTGGCGGCGGTTGATGGTCAGCAGGCGGCGCCGGCGCATCAGCACCCGACCGGCGACGATCACCGTGTCCACATCATCGGCGCGGGCGCTGTAGAGCAGGTTGGCCGCCGGGTCGTGCACGGGCAGGACGTGGGGGGCATTGCGGCGAAGCAGCGCGATATCGGCGGCCAATCCCTCGCGCAATTCGCCAGTCACGCCGCCGAGGCCGATGGCCCGCGCGCCGTCGCTGGTGGCAAGACGCAGGGCCGCGCCGAGGGGCATGACCTGCGCATCGCCGTGGCGGTGCTTTTCCAGCAAGGCGAGGAGACGGGCGGCCTCCAGAATATCGTAGTTGTTGTTGCTCGCGGCGCCGTCGCTTCCCAGGCCCACCGTCACCCCCGCGGCCCGCAAGGCGGTCACCGGGGCGACGCCAATACCGAGCTTCATCTCGGTCCTGGGCGTAGAGGCGACACTCGCGCCGTGGGCCGCCAGAATGGCCACGTCGTCGGCCTCGGGATGGGCCATGTGCGCCGCAAGGGTCGGCGCCTCCAGGATACCGGCGTCACGGACCAGAGCCACGGGCGTCTTGCCGTAACGGGCGCGGCTCTGCGCCACCTGGGCCTCCGTCTCTGCAAGATGGATGTGGATGCCTACCCCGAGACGGCGAGCCTCGCCAGCGACACGAGCGAGAAGCTCAGGCGCACAGGTGTAGGTGGAGTGCGGGCCAAGCCAGGCGCTGATACGTCCTCCAGCCGCGCCGTTCCAGCGGGACACGAAATCAACCGCCTGTGCCAGTTGTTCCATCTCGTCCGGCCCGCCGAAGATGGTTGGCGCGAGATTGGCGCGAATGCCGCTCTCTTCGACGGCGCGAGCTACGGCATCCATCGAGAAATAGTGATCGGCCACGCAGGTGACCCCGGCTTCGATCATCTCCGCGATGCCCAGCAGCGCGCCCCAGTACACATCCTCGGCGGTGAGATTGGTCTCCATCGGCCAGATATAGTCGTTAAACCACGCCTCGATAGGCACATCCTCGACCACGCCGCGAAACAGGCTCATCGCAGCGTGGGCGTGGCAGTTGACCAGACCGGGGATCGCCAGCATACCACGGGCGGAGATGGTCTTCTGCGCTGGCTCATCGAGTATCTGCGGGGCGATGCGCACGATTCGTCCCCCGCTCACAGCAATACTGTGGCGAGTGAGCACCACCGGCGCTTCGCCATCGAATTGCAACACGTCGGCATCGCGGACAATCAGGTCATACATGATGTGCCATGCTCCCTCGTTGTCAGTTCGCGGTAGAGCCGACGTCAGCGGAGATTGGGCGCCGCGAATTATCGAAACCCAGCACCTTTTCTGGGAAGGACTCGCCCTTCAAACTGTACTGCAGAGACGAACTGCGAATGTAGAGGGTATGGTCTTTAAAGTTAAGCGCTATTGTAAGCTAAATCCGGCCTGGAAGCAACTGCAACAGATAGGGCGTGGAGACACCAGGTTTCCCCACACCCGGGCAAAATGAGAAAGCCAGCGCAGTTCTCGGCAACCAGTTTGAGCGCCAGAATGATGCTAGACGCGTTCAGACGCCCGCATGATCTACAAACTACACTTGCGTAAGGCTCCGTGTACAGCGTCTATTTCTATGATGGTACAATATCCTCAAATGCGCAAGGGGATAAACGCCAGAGCGAGGCCAGGTGGAGTCTGAGATCGTGCGGATCATCGTAACGGCGGTGCTGGCAATCCTGCTGGCGCAACAGGCAGCGCGGGCGGAACGGGGCACACGCCGGCGCCTGGCCTTCGCTGCCGGGGCGCTGGCCTTTGCCCTGTTTGCCGCGGCAAATCTGCTCCCGCTGTTCGCGGTTAACGCTCCCTGGCTGACGTTGACGTTGACCGGACTGGGTCTGGCGCTGGTGCTGGCGTCGGTGCTGGCGCTCCTGGCCGCCTACCGGGGGGGCGAGATGGCCCCTCAGGTGCGGGAGGCCCGCGAGTTGCTGGAAACGGAACGCAGGCGACGTGAACAACGCGACGCGAAGGAGCGCCAGGGTTCGGAGGATTCCGGCGCATAATGGAGCATGCGGCGGACCGGCAGGCCGGGGCGCAGGGAAACCGGGTTGCCTCCGTCACGACCTGGAGGGTTACGCATTTGCCGGAGGCGCCGGGGCGCCTGGCACACCTGCGGCGCGCAGCCGCACCGAGGGCGGGGCCTCATTTGCCGGAGGCGCCGGGGCGCCTGGCACACCTGCGGGCGGGGGGGAGGGAAACTCCATTTCCCCTGCCGCAACCTGGAGGGTTGCGCACATTGGCCGGGGCGCCAGCCCCCGGCGGTAAAGGGGCTTTGGAGGCCATCATGAGCACAGATCTCGAACGGATGGGGCGGCAGGCGAAGGCGGCGGCGCGGGCGCTGGCGAATCTGCCCACCACGGCGAAAGACGCGGCGCTCCACGCTATCGCCGATGCGCTGCTGGATCAGCAGGAGGCCATTCTTGCCGCCAACGCTGAAGATGTGGCCGCCGCACGCGCCAGCGGCACCGACGCGGCGCTGATTGACCGGATGTTGCTCACCCCCGCCCGGCTGGCCAGCATCGCCAGCGATACGCGCCACGTCGCCGCCCTGCCCGACCCGGTCGGGGCTGTCTTCGACGCGGTGGAACTGCCGAACGGTCTGCGCCTGCACAGGCGCCGCACGCCGCTCGGCGTCGTGGGCGCAATCTACGAGGCCCGCCCGAACGTCACGGTAGATATTGCCGCGCTCTGCCTGAAGACGGGGAATGCCACCATTCTGCGGGGGGGTAGCGACATCAGCCGCAGCGTGGCGACGATTACCGCGGCTATCGGCTCGGCCCTGGAGCGGACCGGGCTGCCCGCCGCGGCGGTGCAGAGCATCACCGATCCCGACCGCGAGGTGGTACGCAACCTGCTGCGGCTCGACCGCTACGTGGATATGATCATCCCCCGTGGGGGGGCCGGGTTGCATCGCTTCTGCCTGGAGAACGCCACCATCCCGGTGATCACCGGCGGGATTGGCGTGGTGCATCTCTTTGTTGAACGCAGCGCCGATCTGGAACGGGCCGTGCCGCTGATCCACAACGCCAAGGTTCAGCGCCCAAGCGTGTGTAACGCCCTCGATACGCTGCTGGTCGAGCGGGCGATCGCTCCGGCGCTGCTGCCGGCCGTGGCCGACAGCCTCTGTCCCGCCGGCGTGGAACTGCGCTGCGACCCGGAGAGTCTGGCCATCCTTGCCGACCATCCCATGGCCCAGGGCTGGCGCGTGGTTTCCGCCGGCCCCGATGACTACGGCACGGAGTTTCTGAGCCTGGTTCTTTCAATCAAAATCGTAGGCGGCCTTGATGAAGCGATTGACTTCATCGCCACCTATGGCTCCGGCCATACCGAGGCCATTCTGACCGAGGATCGCGCCGCGGCGGCGCGCTTCACCGCCGAGGTTGACGCCAGCGCCGTCTTCGTCAATGCCAGCACGCGCTTCAACGACGGCGGGCAGTTCGGTCTGGGGGCCGAGGTGGCCATCTCGACCCAGAAACTGCACTGGCGCGGGCCGATGGGCCTGGAGGCCCTGACAACGTTTAAGTGGATCGGCGAGGGGGACTATATTGCTCGCAGCTAAGTAGTCTGTAAACGAAGGTTCCTGGCCTTTCCGACCCTCTCCCATCCTCCCCCCGTTGGGGGAGAGGAGGCGGGCGCCCTCCTCCAGCGGGGCGAGCTGGGGAGGGGATGGGGGTGGAGCAAAAAACTTACTTTACAGACTGCTAAGCTAATGGAAATCAGGTTTTCTAATGTTTACCGCGGAGGCGCAGAGGAGGCAGAGAGCCGCAGGGTCTGTTTGAGGTGGCGCATCTACCGCTGAAGCGCGCCTGGATGGCACAACTGATGGCTATCAAACAACCGCATATGACCTACCATTTGCGCCTGGCCCATCTCTACAGCTCGCACATGAACGTGTATGGCGATCGCGGCAATGTGATCGCCCTGAAGCAACGCTGCGCCTGGCGCGGCATCGAACTGAGCGTCTCCCTGATCGAGCCGGGCATGACGGTAGACTGGTCGGATTTCGACCTGGCCTTCTTCGGCGGAGGTCAGGACAGCGGCCAGGCCCTTATCGCGCGGGATCTGCTGGAGCGGCAGGGGGCGGGGCTGCGCGCGGCAATCGAGGACGGTCTGGTGCTGCTGGCGATCTGCGGGGGCTACCAGTTGCTCGGACACTACTTCCTGACCCACACCGGCGAACGTCTGCCCGGTCTGGGCGCGCTGGACGTGTACACTATCGGCGGCAAGCGGCGTCTGATCGGCAACATCGTGGTCGAGGCCCGGCTGGGCGAGGGGGCGCCGGTGCGCCTGGTCGGCTTCGAGAACCATAGTGGCCGCACCTACCACGGGGCGGGGGTGCAATCCCTGGGCCGGGTGCTGGTCGGGCACGGCGACAACGGCGAAGACGGCGTGGGCGGGGCGGTGTACCGCAATACGTTCGGCTGCTACCTGCATGGCGCGCTGCTGCCGAAGAACCCGCAGTTCACCGACCACCTGATCGGCCTGGCCCTGCGCCGGCGCTATGGCCCCGCTGCCACCCTGGCCCCGCTTGACGCCACGCTCGAATTGCGCGCCCAGCGGGTGATGATCGAACGGCTTGTATAATAATAAAAGATGTTCCCGGAAGGGCCATGCCCTCCCAGTATCTCCTGTTGGGCAGAGGCGCGGGGAAATCTGGTTTCCCCGGCCCGTGACCCGGAGGGTTGCGCTCCTGCCTGTATCCGGGCGGGCAGGGGCGATGGGGAAACCAGGTTTCCCCATACTCTTCCAACCGGCTATGATTACGTGAGGACCCTATGCCACACTTCACTCTCAGCGGCGGCGCGCCAGACACCGAAGAGGCCGCGGCGGCCATCGCGGCGATCACCTGCTTGCTCGAAGAGGAGCAGACCGCCCTTGTCAACAGCCTCGCCGGTCAACAGCCCCCGGAGGGATGGCGCAGCGCCGCCCGGCTGATGACCCAGGGGTTGATCCCCACCCGAACGCCGGTCGCGCCGCGCTGGTCGAGCATCGAACGCCTGCGGCGCGCCGGGCGTGGTGGCGGCGGCATCGTCGGTCACTGAGGGCCGGCGCCGCGAAGCCGGTTTCATCCGCCGAGCGCCCAGTCGCGCCATTCGGCCTCCAGGGTCTCGAAACTCTTGCCGTAGACGCCGGGGTAATCGGCCGATCCGGGCGCGTTCCGGCCGGTCAGGTACAGACGGTCAAATGCTTCGCGGCCGTAGGTCGCGATCAGGTACTCTACAAAACTGGCCCACTGGTAGTAGAGTTTGTTCATGTCGCTGATCGGCCGGCCCACGTAGCTGATGCCGAGCGGCAGGGCCTCGCCATTGGCGACCCACGGGTGCACGAAGACGCGAAAGGTCGGCGCGTCGCCCAGCCAGTAGGCGCCCGCCCCCCAGGTCGCAACCCCCTCGGACAAAATCAGATCGGCGCTCAAGTGCCGTTGCCCATACCGGTCATGGCAGAGCTGGTGCACGAATTCGTGGGCCAGAATGCTGACGGCGCGAGCGGCAGGGAAACCGGGACAGGTGAAGACCTGCACGGTGCGGATGTCGGTATAGGCGATGCCGTGCAGCCCGCAGGCTGGCTCCGTGCCGATCAACACCTCGATGGGGGCCGCCGGGGCGCTGCCGAAGCGCGCCACGGCGTAGGCCAGGGCGCGATCCAGCTCACCCGCAACCGACGGCTGCTCCTCCGGGCGTAGCGCCCCTTCGTCAACGGCGATCCTGAGCAGGCCCGTCTGAAGCAGATTGCCGGTCAGCGGCGCGGGGGTGGGCGTCGCCGCGCCGGGCGGCAGGGGTCGCTCGGGGGCGGTCAGCGGTTGCAGCGCCGATGGCGGGGCGATGCGCGGGCGTGGCGGCGGCGCATAGCCTTTCACCAGTAGAATGAGCAGCGAAAAAAAGAGTACGGGGCCGATAATCGCCCAGTGGATCTGTCCCTGGCGTTGGGGAAACACAAAGGTTCAACCCTCTGAGATGAATGCCATTCCTGGAGCGCAAGGCCCTGCCGTCAAGCAGGGGCATGGGGAAACCAGGTTTCCCCATGCCCCTGCCGAAAACTTGTTCGCCCCGTGGCTTCATTATACCAGAAATGCCCCGGGGTTCAGGCAGTCGCCGGGGTTCCAGCGAGCTTTCAGGGCGCGCATCAGGTCGAGGGCCTGCGGCGTGTGACGCCAGCGACCGGCCTCGCGCGCTGGCGCACCCGCCAGGGCCACACCGTAGCCGCCGAGGCGCTGAGCCAGGGTCGCCAGTCCCTCCCAGGCATTCGTCCCGCGCAGGTAGAGCAGGCCGCCAGGCACGTCGGCCAGCAGGCCGCCGGGGGTTGCGCTCGCGGCGCGAAGCAGGTCCGGCAGCGCCGAGGGGGGCACGCCCAGCCGGACCAGCGGTTCGTCGGCGGCCAGGGCCGCACCCATCCATGCCGCCCAGCGCTCGCTGCCGCTCTCCCCGTTCAGTTCCAGCGGCGCGGCGCCCTGCCCGCTCAGCGCGTCGCGGACCAGGGCCAGTTCGGCGCTTACGTCGGGCGCCAGCCCTTCAGCGGTGTAGAGCAGGGCGTAGGGCGCGTCAACCTCGGGCAGACCCAGGGCGGCCGCGTCGCCAAGGAGCAGCGCCGAGGCCGCTACCAGGCTCGGCGCCAGGCGCGACCCCAGGGCCAGGCCCTGCTCCAGGTCGCGGACGGGCACGGCCAGACTGGCGCGGGCGCGCGGCAGCGGGGCCAGTTTCAGGGTCAGATCGCAGATCAGTCCCAGGGTGCCGTGGGCGCCCACGATGAGCTTCGGCAGATCGTACCCGGCCACGTTCTTCACCACCGGGCGCCCTACGCGGATGAGCCGCCCGTCGGGCAGAGCCAGCGTGGCCGCCAGCACCAGGTCGCGCCAGGCACCGTAGCGCATGCGAAGCGGCGCATTGATGTTCGTGGCCACCAGCCCGCCGATGGTGGCCCCGGCGTATGGCGCGACGGCGGGGACCCACATGCCCAGGGGCGCCAGCTCGGCCTGGAGTTCGGCCAGCGGCGTGCCCGCTCCCGCCTGCACGTACAGATCGTCGCGCGCCAGGGTGGTGATCCCGCGCAGGGCGGCGGTAGAGAGCACAAATCTCCCCGCGGGCGGCGGCGGCGGTTCGGCGGCGCCGCTGATGACCACCGGGCGCCCGCGCCGGCAGGTGGCGCGCAACGCCGCCGCCGCCTCCGCGGGCGAAGCCGGTTGGAGCACCCCCGAGGCAGGCAATGCGGGTTCCACGTGCGACACCGGCGGTTGCGGCGGAACCTCCGCCGGGAAGATTTTACCGGGATTGAGCAATTCCGCGGGATCGAAGACTTCCTTCACGTCACGCATGACCGCCAGTTCGTCGTGGCTGTACATGAGGGGCATGTACTCGCGCTTCTCGATGCCCACCCCGTGCTCGCCAGTGATGCTGCCGTCGAAGCTCACGCCCAGTTCGACGATGCGCCGCCCGGCCAGGTGCACCCGCTCCATCAATGCGCGGTCACGGGGGTTCTCGATCAGGATCAGGGGGTGCAGGTTGCCATCGCCAGCGTGGAAGACATATCCCACCCGCAGCCCCAGCTCGGCGCAGATCTGGTTTACGCCGGCCAGCATCGGCGCCAGTTTGCTGCGCGGCACAGTGACATCAACCAGATAGTAGGCCGGCGCCAGGCGGGTCATCGCTCCCACGGCGCTCTTGCGCCCGTACCAGATGGTCTCACGCTCCTCGGCGGTGCGGGCGACGCGCAGATCAAAGCCGCCATGGGCGCGCAGAATGGCTTCGATCTCGGCGATCTGCGGATCCACGCTGGCCGGATAGCCGTCGGCCTCGACGATCAGGGCCGCTCCAGCCTCTTCAGGCAAGCGCGCAGTGGTGAACTGGTTGATGATGCGCATGATCTGCTGGTCCATCATCTCCAGGGTAGCCGGCACCAACCCTGCCGCAATCACCGCTGAGACGGCCTCGCCCGCCGCTTCGACACTGGGGAAGGCGGCCATCATGGTCTTCACCGCCGGGGGATTGGCAATCAGGCGCAGGTGAGCTGCGGTGATCAGCCCCAGGGTGCCTTCGCTGCCGCACAGCAGCGCTGTCAGATCATACTCGGGATAATCAAACGCGCGCCCGCCCAGGCGCACCTGCCGCCCGTCGGCCAGCACCACCTCCAGACCGGTGACATAGTTGGCGGTCACGCCGTACTTGAAACAGTGGGGACCACCCGAGTTCTCGGCAATGTTGCCGCCCAGGGTCGCTGAGCGCCCGCTGGCCGGATCGGGAGGATAGTAGAGACCCTTGCTCTTCGCCAGGCTGTCGAGCGTGAGATTGATCAACCCCGGCTCGACCGTCACCATGCGCCCGGCCACGTCGAAGTCGAGGACTCGGTTCATCCGCGAGTACTCGACGATGATCCCGCCCCGTTCGGCCACCGCGCCGCCCGACAGGCCAGTGCCGGCTCCGCGGGCGACGACCGGCTTCCGCTGGCTCGCGGCCCAGCGCACGATCCGCGCCACCTCGTCGGCGCGTTCGGGCATCAGCACCAGGTCCGGGCTGCCGCGATCCAGCCCGCCGTCCACCTCGTAGACCAGCAACTCGGAGCGGTCGGCAATCACCTGGGACGGCGGCAGGATGAAGGGTGAGATTCGTTCGTCACGGGTGCGCATCCTCTTGCTCCTTTCACCCTTCACGGCGATAAGCTTCATCGAGCACTTCAACAACGTGCATCACCCGCGCCGGCAGACCAGCGCGGCGCACGCCGGCCAGGATCTGCATGTGGCAACCGGTGTTCGAGACCACCACGATCTCGGCGCCGGTAGCCTTGATGTCGGCCATTTTGGCGTCGAGGATGGGCTCGGCCAGTTCGGGATGCACCAGATTGTAGACCCCCGCGCTGCCGCAGCACCGCTCCGGCTGCCGCAGTTCGACCAGTTCCAGGCCGGGAATGCTGCGCAGCAGGGCGCGGGGTTGCTGTACAACCTTCTGGACATTGCGCAGGTGGCACGAGTCCACATAGGTGGCGCGAGCGGGCAGCGTGGCCCGCGGCGGCTCCACGGCGCGCTCGGCCAGGAACTCGCTGATGTCGCGCACCTTCGCGACGAACGCGGCGACGCGGGTCTGATAGTCGGCGTCACCGCGCAGCAGATCGGCATAGCTCTTGAGGGTCGCGCCACAGCCGCCGGCATTGCTGATGATGGCGTCAACCTCAAGGGCCAGCAGAGCGTCAATATTCTGGCGGGCCAGTTGCCGGGCCAGTTCTTCTTCGCTATTGTGCACGTGGGCTGCGCCGCAGCAGGTCTGGCCGCGAGGGATGATCACCTCATAGCCATTGCGCTGGAGCACCCGCACCGTGGCATCGTTCACCTGGCCGAGAAAGGCTTCCTGGATGCAGCCCTGCACCACGGCCACCCGGCCGCGTGGCTGGCCCCGCGGCGGGAAGACCCGCCCGTCGGGGGAGCGCCGCAGGCGCACAGGGGGCGCGAGCGCCTCGATGGACCGCAGACGCCCGCGCAGCAGCCCGGAACGGCGCGCGATGGCCTGCATCCCGCTGCGCTCATAGAGCCAGGTTCCCAGCGCCAGGATGCGGAGCCGCCGTGGATAGGGCATCAACTGGCGCAGCCCGGCCCAGCGCACGAAACGAGCCAGACGGCCGGGGCGGTGGGTCGCAGCAAGGGCGGCACGGGTCACTTCCACCAGTTCGCCGTAGTGCACGCCGGAGGGGCAGGCCGTCTCGCATGCCCGGCACACCAGGCAGGTATCCAGGTGGCCGGCCAGGGCCGGGTCATCCAGACCGATGCGCCCCTCGGCGACAGCGCGCATCAGGTTGATCCGCCCGCGGGGGGCCTCGCTCTCACGCCCGCTGAGGGCGTAGGTCGGGCAGACCGACAGGCACAGCCCGCAGTGGAGGCAGCGGTCGAGTTGCGCCTGGTGCGCGCTGCCATACAGCACGTCAATCGGAGAAGGTGTTGCCATACCATTTCCTCCCATCGGGCAGGGGTGTGGGGAAACCAGGTTTCCCCACGCTCCTCCGACCGCCTGCCAATCGTTTTGCGATAGTCTCTCAGGGCTGCCTCCGCGACCCTCTAACGGCGCCTCAGGTGTGAACGGCGGCTTACGGGATCATCCAGGTGAACACGTAGGCCTGCAGGAAGACCACCACGCCCACCAGACAGGCCAGCACGACGCTATGGAGGAACACATAGCGCAGAATGGCGCCTTCCTGACCGTGCTGGTTGGTAGCCACACTGGCAACGACGATGCTCTGAGCGTCTATCATCTTGCCCATCACCCCGCCAGAGCTATTCGACGCCGCCGCGAGCACCGGCGAGATGCCGATCTGCTGGGCGGTGATCTGCTGGAGGTTGCCGAACAGGACGTTTGACGAGGTATCCGAGCCGGTCAGGGCCACGCCGAGCCAGCCCAGCAGGGGCGAGAAGAAGGCGAACAGCGCGCCGGTCGAGGCGAACGCCAGGCCCATGGTCGCGTCAAGGCCGCCGTAGCGCGTGGTGTAGCCCAGGGCCAGCATCGCCGCGATGGTTAGCAAGGAGATCCTGATGCGCCAGAGCGTGCCGGCGAAGATCCGCGCCAGCGCCAGCGGCGAGAGTCCCAGGAGCAACCCGCTCAATACCCCGGCGATCAGCAGGCTGGTGCCGGTGGCCGACAGCCAGTTGAAGGTGTAGACGGCCCGCTCGGCTTCGGGCTTCGGCACAACCGGCACATCGCGGTACACCGCTTTGTCGAGATAGGGTACCGGGATCTTCTGCACGCTGATGCCGCTAAGGAAGTTAGGCGCGTCTTTCGTGCCGCCGTTGAGGAACGTCTTGACCTGCGGCGTGCCCCACAGGAAGACCAGCAGCGAGAGGATGATCCAGGGCATCCAGGCGATCAGCACCTCGCGCCGCCGCGAAGGCTGGCGCACCGCCGGGCGGGGCAGCATCGCCGCGTCGCCGGAGCCGGCGCTGCCGGCCGGGCGCGGCATAGCCGGCAGAGGCCGCCGCTCGCCATCGTCTTCGCCGGGGAAGCGGAAGGTGGTCTTTGGCTGCCAGAAGCGCAGCAGCACCACCAGCGAGGCCATCGAAACTAGAGAGCTGATGATGTCCACCAGCCAGGGACCGTGGAAGTTGCTCACCAGGAACTGTGAGATGGCAAAGCTCAGCCCGGCGGTCAGACAGGCCGGCCAGACTTCCCACATCTTCTTGCGCCCGGCCATCGCCCAGACGATCCAGAAGGGCACGATCAGCGAGAAGAACGGCAACTGCCGCCCGGCCATGGCGCTGAGCTGCATCAGGTCGAGACCGGTGACGCTGCTCAGCACGATGATCGGGGTGCCGAGAGCGCCGTAGGCCACGGGGGCGGTGTTGCCGATCAGGGCCAGGCCGGCGGCGGGCAGCGGGGCAAAGCCCAGACCGATGAGCATCGCGGCGGAGATCGCCACCGGCGTGCCGAAGCCCGCCGCCCCCTCGATGAAGGCGCCAAAGGCGAAGGCGATCAACAACACCTGGATGCGCCGGTCGCTGGCCAGCCCGGCGATGGATTGCTTGACGATCTCGAACTTGCCCGTTTTCACGGTGATGTCGTAGATGAAAATCGCCCCGAGAATGATCCATCCAATGGGAAACAGACCGTAGAATGCGCCGTTCACCGCGGCGGCTACGCCCAGTTGCCAGGGCATGCCGTAGACGAAGATGGCGATCAGCAGCGCGCTCGCCAGGCCCGCCAGGGCCGCGATATGCGCTTTGACGTGAAACACTCCCAGCAGGCCGAGCAGCACCACAATCGGCAATGCGGCGACCAGGGCCGAGAGCAGCAGGCTCCCCAGCGGCGTGTACACCTGGGTCCAGGTCATGGCAGGCTCCTTTGTCTCATCAATCTTCGCGCCTTGGATTGGTTGGACCCAGTGTAGGCTGCGCCCTGGCGCAGCGCATCGTTCGTGAAGAAAGAGTTGGGAGGGAGTTAAGAACTAGTTCTTGATCTGATCCGCTTGTCCGCTTGGCTTTGCTGCATACCACAGAGACTAAGAAACTATCCGAATAACCCCTGTAGGAAGGTGGGGAAACCGGGTTTCCCCACGCCCCTTCCTGAGGGGAGGGACTGGGAGGGCTACGCTTTCCCTGATCCTCCCATCCGGCGGGCGGCCTCGCGGCGGCTGGTCACGTGCAGTTTGGCCAGGATGGCACGCACGTGCGCCTTCACCGTGTACAGGCTGATCATCAGTTCGGCGGCGATCTCCTTGTCCGAACGTCCCGCAGCGATCAGCGCCAGGATCTCCTGTTCGCGGGCAGTCAGCGCATCGGGATCATCACCGGCATCCGAACGGATGGGGTGCGGCGCCGGGACCGGCGAGGGGCCTGCTAGCGACCCCGTGGCGCGAAACGCTGCCAGCAGGCGCGTGGCGATCGCCGGAGTGACCGCAGCCTCGCCCCGAGCAGCCGCGCGCACCATCTCGATCAACTGCTGGCCGCGGATGGTCTTCAACAAATACCCCGACGCGCCCCCGCGCAGGGCTTCGAAGATGCGATCATCCTCGTCACGCACTGTGAGCATCACGATCTGGCATGAGGGAACCTCGCGAGCGATCACCCGCGCCGCTTCGATCCCGTCCATCCCCGGCATGTTGATGTCGAGCAACACCACGTCAGGGCGCAGGCTCTGGGCCAGCACGCAGGCTTCGAGACCATCGCCCGCCTCGCCCACCACCTCGATGTCGGGCTGCGAACGTAGCACCTCCACGATGCCGTCGCGGAACAGGCCGTGGTCGTCAACCACCATGACCCGGATCGGCGTGTGCTCCGTCATGGTCCACCTCCACCAGCAGATCCGACAGCCCGTTGCGTTCCGCTGCCAGGTCAGCTGGGCCAGCCCATGCTTCGCCCGCCAGGGCGGCCGCCTCAAGGGGCCAGACCAGCTCAACGCAGGCGCCGGCGCCGGGATGGCTGTCGATTGTTAGCGCGCCGCCGATGCGTTGCGCCCGCGCCCGCATCACCTTCAGGCCAAAGTGCCGGCGTCCGTTATCGCCGACGCTGTGCGGGTCAAACCCGCTGCCGTTATCGCGCACTCGCACCCGGCCTAGATCACCCCGCCGCTCCAGTTCCACCCAGACGCGGGTCGCCCGCCCGTGGCGCGCGGCATTGCGGATGGCCTCGCCCAGGATGCGTCCGACCTCGGCCTCGACCGGCGCCGGCACGCGCATAGCGTTGCCCGGCGCTACCGTCAGGCTGATACTGCAACCTGCCTCATCGCTCAGGGAACGGATCACCTCCCGCAGGCGCTCCTCCAGCGACACCAGCGCCGGCTGCGGATCCTGCAACCGGGCGATCAGCCGGCGCACCTCCTCGGTGGTCGCCTCCAGCACGCCCTGGAGACGAGCCAGGTCATCACGCAGCGGGCCAGGCAGGCCCCCCTGATCGGCCAGCCGGTCAAGTTGCATGTACAGGTAGCTCAGGTTCTGGGCCACCCCATCGTGGATCTCGCCGGCCAGCCGCTCGCGCTCCTGCAGCGCAGCCATACTGCGGGCCTGCTCCTCGACCCGGGCGAGCAGGGAGAGGTTCTCCAGCGCCAGGGCGATCTGCTGCCCGATGGCAGTGACCACCGTCAGCGCCTCGGGGGAGAACCCGCCGTGGAGACGACTGAAGACGCCCAGCACCCCCAGGCTGCGCCCGCTGACCAGCAGCGGCACGGCGGCGAAGGCGTGCAACCGCTGCTCCCGCACGATCGCCCGCGACAGGCGCGGCGACTGGCTGATGTCCGCCAGGGCCATAGGCTCGCCCTGTTGATGAACCTGCCCCAGGAGACCTTCACCGGGAGCAAAGCGACTGAGGGCCTGCCGCAACTCATGGTCGAAGCCAGCCCAGACCGCCAGACGCAGGCCGCCGTCAGGTTCGCCCAGCCAGATCCCGCCCATCTCGGCCCCGATCACCGGCAGGGTCTGGTCAAGGGCGGTGCGCAGCAGGGCCTCCTGCGAGCGCCGGTGACTGCTCATCGCCACCACTTCAGCCAGGGCCGCCAGCTCCTGCGAGCGACGGGCCACGCGCGCCTCCAGACTCGCCGCCCAGGCTGCCAGTTCGTCGCGCGCCTGCGCCAGATGCTGGCGCATCGTCTCGAAGTTTCGCGCCAGCGCCCGCACCTCGCTGCTGCCCTCCACCTGTACGGGCACGGCCAGATCGCCGCTCGCGATGCGTTGCGCCGCCGCAGCCAGCCGGGGCACCGGACGCACCAGCCGCTGCGCCGCCCAGGCGACCGTCAGACCCAGCAGCACCACCACCACCAGGGTCACCCCCATGCCGCGCAGGGTCACCCCTACCGCCGGGGCCAGCACCTCCCGCTCGCTGAGCATCGCCACCACCGTCCAGTCGCGGGTGGTCAGCGGCGCGACGCTGTAGAAGACCCGCGCGGCCCCCGGTCCAGGGAGCGGGATCAACACCGGACGCGGCGGCGCCGCGCGCACCAGGGCGAGGAGTTCCTGATTGGCAGTGTCGGCCAGATGGGACAGATCGGCGAAGCGCCCTTCACGCCGGAGCCGGGCCCAGTCATCGGGCGCGAGGGGAGCGAGAGCGCGAAACACATATCGGCGGTCCCGTCCGTGGGCCAGACGGATGCCATAGCCATCCACCAGCATCGCGTAGCCATTCTCGCCAATCCGCACCCGCTCTACGGCCTCCCACAGTTCTTCGGGCGCGAGCGCCACGGCAATCACGCCATCGGGCGGCGCTGCCGGAGGCGCGTCGGGCCGACGCACCGGCGCCGCGAGCCAGATCACTGGCTGGCGATCCAGAGGCGAGATACCCGGGTCGGACATGTAGACCTCACCGCGCCCCGCCGCGCGCAGGAAGGCGCTATCAGAGAAGTGCAGGCCGATGTAGCTCCCGTCGGTCGCCAGCAACACCTCGCCGCGCTGGTCAAGCAACAGGACGGCGCGGTAGAACGGTTGATTCGAGTCCAGGAAGTTGCCGAAATCCGCCAGGGTGGGAGTGAAGAGCGGCGCGCGCCGCTCCGGAGGAACGGCGATAAACTCCTGCGCCGAGCGCGAGAGGGCCAGATTGGCCACCCGGCTACGCTCGGAGCGCACCAGGTCATCGAGGCGCCGCGCCAGGTCAACGGCGCTGTGTTGCAGCGCCGTTGTCTGGAGGCGCTCGATCTCCTGGCGATTGGCCCGGCTCAACTCGAAGAACAGCCCGGCCATCGCCAGAATGGCCACCAGCAGCATGGCGATGGTGAGGCGGCTCGCCAGGCTCAGGCGGCCGACCAGTTCTCGCCAGATGGCCCCCGGAGCTCTCACGGCGCGCCTCCTTGTCCGGCGCTCCCAACCGGCCCCCGGCGCAGACCACCCTCGCCATACACGCCCACCAGCCGCGGTTGCCCGGCCCGCATCGTCGCCAGCACAACCTCGTGCAGGCCCTCGCCGCGCTCATCGAAGCGGTAGCGCCCCTGCACGCCCGTGAAGGTCTGCTCGCGGACGGCGGCGCGCAACTCCTCGGCGGTGCGCGGACGGCGCTCCAGGGCCATTGCCAGCAGATGGACGGCGTCGTAGTACCAGGCGACATAGGTGTCGGGCTTCAACCCGAAGCGTTCGTAGAAGCGCCGTTCAAAGCGCGCCCCCTCCGGCGTGGCGGCCAGCAGCGCGTCCAGCGCCACATAGATGCCCTCCTGCGCCTCGGCGGCAATGCCATAGGTAACGGCGCTGGCCCCGCCCGGCGAGGTGATGATCGCCCCGCGCACCTGCCAGTAGCGCAGGGCGCGAAGCAACAGCCCCACATCGGTAGTGTTGGTGCCATAGATCAACACCGCGTCGGGACCGGCCTCGGCCACGCGCCGCGCCAGCGCGTCGAAGTCGCGCGTGCCCGTGCGGTACGCCTCGCGCGCAAGAGGGCGCAATCCGCGCTGGCGCAGACCGGCCTCGACCCCGTTCGCACCGCCGGTGCCGAAGGCGTCCGCGTCGTGAACAATCACGATCCGCCGGCTGCCCAGTTCCTCCACCGCCAGCGCCGTCATCGCCGCCGAGGTCAGGCGGTCGCTCGGCCGCATCCGAAACAAGAACGGCCCGCCGTGGTCGGTAAGTGTGGCGTTGGTCGCGCCGATCAGCATTGGCAGGCGCGCCTGCCGGTGCTCGGGCACGATCCGCACCGCGTAGGCCGATTTGAACGGCCCGATCAGCGCAGTGAGCCGATCTTCGGCCAGGGCCAGGCGGTACTGGACCAGCGCCTCCTCAGGGTCGGAGCGGCAGTCGCGCACTACCAGTTCGAGGGGCACGCCGTTGACCCCGCCAGCGGCGTTGATCTCCTCCACTGCCAGGCGCGCCGCCCGCACCCCCAGATCGCCGATGGACGCGCCGGTGCCGGTAATCTCAGCATTGATGCCGATGCGGTAACTTGGGCGGGGGGAAAGCTCCTCGAGCGCCGTTGTGTTAAACGTGACCGAAGTATCGAGGACGGCGGGATCGCCTGCGGCCTGACCGCAGGCGGCCAGGATGCCCAGCAACGCGAGCGTGAGCATCAATACGCGCAAGCGGCCCGAAAGACGCCACGAAACCCGTGTGGCGGGTTGCTTCATCGCCTGCCCCTGACTACGCCCAACCTGTGCCTGTAGATGCGAAAATAGTACGCGACGGCACGAAGAATGGAAGTATCAGGCCGGCGACGTGTCGTTAAGGAGGGTTAACCCTCCAGGGAAGCCTGCCTCCCGTGTTCTCAGGTGTAGGGTTTTCCGGCGCATGCTCGCGTCGCATGCGCCATCCGGGGCATCGGGACGCCCAAATCCCCCCCTCCCGCCCGCGGGAGAGGGGGGTGGGGGGATGAGGATCGTAAGCGCATTGGAATGCCGAAAACCGCTTCTCGCTCAAAAACCCTGCACCTGAGAAGCCCCCCGTGGGACTATTCTACGTCCAGTTGATAGGCCGCTCGCTCGGTCGTGTGCGGGGTGGCCCCGAGGATCACCAGCACAGCCTGCTCGCCAGGAACCAGACTGGCCCGGGCCGAGCCACCTGCGTCCACGGGCAACGCCTCGACAGTTGTGCGGCCATTGGCAGTGCGTACCAGCCGCAACTCCCAGCGTTGCGGCAGCACCCCGGCAGTGCGCACGAAGCCCGCCGCCTCCCAGCCCCCATCGCCACTCTCTGCATCATCGGCATAGCCCAGCTCGGGAATGCGAATGTCGTCAATTAACATCCCCGGCGCGTTGAAGCCCTGGTCGTTGATCTGCCAGAAGCGCAGGAGAATGCGCTGGCCCGCGTATGGGGTCAGATCGATCTTCTCTTCGACCCAGACGCCGCGCGCGCCATCTTCGAGCTTCGCGCCGGGCGCGCCGCTCACCCCCGTAATGCCGTGGCCATAGTTCATCCCCTGTGGATCATCCTCGGTGGTCAGTGAACCCGGGAGGGTCTCCCAGGTCTGGCCGCCGTCGTTGGATACGCTGACGAAGGCGTAGTCGTAGTCATTCTCAATCTCGTACCAGGTGGCGAACTGCAAGGTGGCCCGATTGAGACCGCTCAGGTCGAAGGCGCGGGTCAGCGTGGCATAGCTGTCATCGCTGCGTCCGCTCCACCAGCTCACGCCGCGGGCTGGCTCGCTGGCGATGCCCACGCTGGTGGCGCCCCGAAAGCGCACCTCGCGCGCGCCCGCGGGCAGGGCGTAGTAATCCGCGCCAAACTGGGCTACCGTCTCGTTCCGCAGCGATCCGCGGGCAGCGACAGGCTGCACGGTGAAGGGCAGCAGTTGCGGCAACTCGTGGCCAGTATCATAGGTGTAGCGGCCATCGCCTACCGCCGGGTCATCAATCAGGTTCGCCACCGCCCAGTCGGCGACGAGGGCGCTGAACGTGGTAATGTCAGGGCGACGGCGCGCCGCGAGGGCCACGAAGGCCCGCGGATCATTGCCCGCGTCGGCGCGGATGAGCGGCAGCAGTTGATCCTTACTGGCATACTGCGCGTACACGTAGCGCATAAAGAGGTGCGCGGCGCCGTAATGCGCCCCCGACTGGCCCAGCCCCGACGACCAGGCCGTAAGCTGCACATCAGGCTCGAAGAGGTAAAAGGGCGTGAAGCCATCGCCAAAGTAACCGTTCAGATCCTCGGCCAGTTGCGAGGCCCCCTCATTGAACCAGGTGGGGCTGCCCGGCTGTTCGTTCTGATGAATCATGTGCTGGAATTCGTGCGCCAGCACCTCCAGATACTCCTCATCAGCAAACGAGAGGATCTGCAGGTTCATGAAGAACATTTCGCGCTCGTTGCTGAAGCGGTTCACCTGGCGCGGCAGCAGATCCTGGGCCGAGAAGTAGCCAAGCACCTGGCCGCTTGGATCGCTGGCGTTGAGAATGGTGATGCGCCGGTCGCCATCCACGCCCGGTTGCACCTCCGAGCCGAAAATCTCGCGGGTGCGCGGGTAGATCTCCTGCTCAAAGGTCCGCGCGGCCGCCTCCAGATCGGCCTGGTTGTAGGGCAGACCCTGCTCGACATACATCAGCACGATAGGACCGGCGTAACGTAGTTCCGCCTGGACCTCGAACTGCTCGTTGGTGGAAAGATCGGTGACGTAGAAGGAGCGCACCTCGCCGACCTGCACGTCCAGAGGTGTGTTACGGCTCACCGTGGGACAATCTTGCGGCGCGGGACGGCAGGCGCCCAGGGCGCGGGCAAGCTCGACCGGGTCACGCGGCGCGCGCCTGGCTGCATCGAGAGCGGCGAACGCATCGTCAGGTGACACAGGAGCGGTGGGGGCGGGAGTCGAACGCGGCGCGTTCCCGCCAACCGGTATGGGGCTGGGATCGGGGGACGCTGGCGTAGGAATGGCCGGCATCGGGCGCGCCGCGACCGTAGCGGGGGGCGTCGGCGAGGGCGATGGGGGCGGGTCAGCCATATTGAACGGAGCGCAGGCAGCCAGGATCAGCGCCAGCAAGCCGAGGATGAGCACCTGTTTCTTCATACCGCCATTGTACCGCCGCGCGATCAGCGGGCGCAAGGCGAGTGCGCCGGATTACACTTATAATCGTTAGTGAGACTATGCCCGGCACAGGAGGGGGGAGAGGTTCTCAGGTGTAGGGTTTTCCGGCGCATGCTCGCGTCACATGCGCCATCCGGGGCATTGGGACGCCCAACTCCCCCCTCTCCGCCGTAGGTGGAGAGAGGGGCGGGGGGGTGAGGATCGGAAGCGCATTGGAATGCCGAAAACCCCTTCTCGCTCGAAAAACCCTAGACCTGAGAGGAGTGTGGAAGCCCATCCGGCGCCTGCGATCCGGATTACCTGCACAACGGGAGTATAGACATTCGTGGCTCGCATCGCCTTTCTCGACTCATGGCTCCAGCAGGTGGCGGAAGGGAGCGGCACGGCGGCGGCGATCGGCGGCCTGGGGCGGGCCTTGCAGGCACGAGGCCATCGCGTCACGCGCATCGCCCCGCTGAAGCCCTGGCCAGCCGCGCTCACCGCCCGGCGTCTGCTCTTTAACCTGCAGGCTCCGGCCCTGCTCCGCGCCCTGCGCTACGACCTGATCGTCGGCTTTGACATAGACGGCTTCCTGGTGGCCGATCGCGCCCCCGCGCCTTACGTGTGCAGCATCAAGGGCGTCATCGCCGAAGAACTGCTCCACGAACGGGGCGCCGTGCGGAGGCAGCTCTGGGCGCTCTCGCGCCTGGAGCGCAGCAATGCCCGCCGCGCGCCGCTGGTGCTGACAACCAGCGAGTACTGCCGCAGCCGTATCGGCTACCACTACGGCGTGCCCGCCAGCAAGGTGCGCCTGGCGCCGGAGGGCATTGACCTGCTCTGCTGGCGCCGCCTGCTCGACGCCGCTGGCGATCCTGTCCCCGACGGGCGCGTGATCCTCTGCGTGGCCCGGCAGTACCCCCGTAAGCATATCGCCGATCTGCTGCGAGCCTTCGCCCGACTGCGCCGCCCGTTCCCCGACGCCCGGCTAGCGATCGTCGGCGATGGCCCCGAACACGCCCGCCTGCGCGCCCTGGCGGCAGAACTCCGGCTCGGCGACGCGGTCACCTTCACCGGCGCCCTTCCCGACAATGCTGCCGTGGCCGCCTGGTACCGCCGCGCCAGCGTCTTCTGCCTGCCCAGCGTTCAGGAGGGTTTCGGCATCGTCTTTCTAGAAGCTATGGCCGCCGGTCTGCCGATCGTCGCCACTACCGCCGCCGCCGTGCCCGAAGTGGTCCCGGCGGGGCAAGCCGGGCTGCTCGTGCCCCCCGGCGACGTGAATGCTCTGGCTGCGGCCCTGACCGAGATGCTGGAACGGCCCGCCCTGCGCGCCGCCTTCGGGGCCTATGGGCAGGAGTACGTGCAGCGCTACGACTGGGCGCGCGTCGCCGAACGCTTTTGCGCCGCAGTGGCCGACCGGCTGCGGTGACCGGGTGCAACGGCGGGAGCAAAGCCTTGGCGTTCATGAGCGGTGGGAGCAGCCGTATGCACGTCCGACGCGACATAAAATCCTTGACGCGCATCCGTTGCGTTGTTATAATGCAGGCACCTGATCTATCAGGCACTCCTCGCGAAGATTCCCAGAGATCCAAAGCTGTATAGTGGTCGCAAGGGGAGAGGCAGTCCTGGCGTCGCCTTGAGCAACCGCTATACGCGGCCCACACGATACCACCACAGCTTGAGATCGCAAACCTGCACATTAGCAACACCGTCCGCTGGCCAGCGCCCGATGGTACGCCAGGCTAATGGCGCGCGCCGCGTGGCGGCTTATCTGCCTGTTCCGTTAGCATCGCTCCCGGCCAGGCAACGTCCCGCAGCAGGAGGAAAGTGTCCATGACCACAGTTACCGGCGCCTCGCTGATGCAGCTTCTCAGCGAGATCCAGGACCGCCAGCAGTTCCAGCAGCTTAACTGGCGTGGAACGTTTGCGGACTACCTGGACATGGTTGCGCGCAACCCCAAGGTGACGCGCAACGCCTTTCAGCGTATCTACGACATGATTATGTCGTATGGTACGGAGGAGTTTATTGATGCCAAGAAACGCCTGATCCGCTACAAGTTCTTCGCCGACGCCAGCTTCGATGGGGATGATGCCATCTTCGGTCTCGAGATCCCGCTGATGCGCCTGGTCAACTTCTTTAAGGGCGCGGCCAAGGGCTATGGCACCGAGAAGCGCGTGCTCCTGCTCCACGGTCCGGTCGGCTCCTCGAAGTCAACCATCGTGCGCCGGCTGAAAAAGGGGCTTGAGCATTACTCGAAGACCGAGGAGGGCGCGCTCTATACCTACGACTGGTACCTCGGCACGGTCGAGAACCACGACACCTTCGACTGGCGCCGGGTGCCCGAGCAGGAGTGGGAAAAGTGCCCCATGCACGAGGAGCCCCTGCACCTGATCCCCGTCGAGTATCGTGAGCGCTTCCTCGCCGAGGTGAACGAAGGTCGCTCGCCGGACGAGCACGTGCGCATCGAGGGCGATCTGTGTCCCGTGTGCCGTTTCCACTTCCGCGAGTTGATGCACCGCTACGATGGCGACTGGGCGAAGGTCATGCGCCACGTGCGTGTGCGCCGGCTGGTCTTCAGCGAGCAGGATCGCGTGGGCATCGGCACCTTCCAGCCCAAGGACGAGAAGAACCAGGACTCCACCGAACTCACCGGCGATATCAACTATCGCAAGATCGCCATCTACGGCTCCGACTCCGATCCCCGCGCCTTCAATTTCGATGGAGAGTTCAACATCGCTAACCGCGGGATCATCGAGTTCGTCGAGATGCTCAAACTCGACGTGGCCTTCCTCTACGACCTGCTCGGCGCCTCCCAGGAGCACCGCATCAAGTCGAAGAAGTTCGCGCAGACCGACATTGACGAGGTGATCATCGGCCACACCAACGAGCCTGAGTACCGCCGCCTTGAGAACAACGAGTTCATGGAGGCTCTTAAGGACCGCACTGTGCGGATTGATATCCCCTACGTCACCCGCCTGCGCGACGAGGTCAAGATCTACGAGCGCGATTTCAACAAGAAGAAGGTGCGCGTCCATATCGCTCCGCATACCCTCGAAATGGCCGCGATGTGGGCCGTGCTCACGCGCCTCGAAGATCCCAAGAAGCCCAACCTCACCCTGCTGCAGAAGCTCAAGCTCTACAACGGCAAAACGCTGCCCGGCTTCACTGAGGACAATATCAAGGAACTCCGCAAAGAGGCCGTGCGCGAGGGGATGGAGGGCATCTCGCCTCGCTACATCCAGGACAAGATCTCCAACGCCCTGGTCACCAACCAGGAAGAGGGCTACATCAACCCCTTCATGGTGATCAACGAACTGGAAAGCGGCCTCAAGAACCACGCCCTGATCAACTCGGAAGACGATCGCAAACGCTACCGCGATCTGCTCTCCATCGTGCGCGAGGAGTATACCGAGATCGTGAAGAACGAAGTGCAGCGCGCCATCTCCGCCGACGAGGAGGCGATCAAGCGCCTCTGCGGGAACTATATTGACAACATCAAGGCGTACACCCAGCGCGAGAAGGTGCGCAATCGCTACACCGGCCAGTATGAGGAACCTGATGAGCGGCTGATGCGTAGCATCGAGGAGAAGATTGACATCCCCGAAAGCCGCAAGGACGACTTCCGGCGCGAGATCATGAACTACATCGGCGCGCTGGCCATCGAGGGCAAGACCTTCGACTACCGCACCAACGAGCGTCTGCACAAGGCGCTGGAACTCAAGCTCTTCGAGGATCAGAAGGACAGCATCAAGCTGACCTCCCTGGTCTCCCGCGTGATTGACAAGGATACGCAGGAGAAGATCGACGTGGTCAAGGCGCGCCTGATCCGCGACTTCGGCTACAATGAGCAGAGCGCGACCGACGTGCTGAACTACGTGGCCTCGATCTTCGCTCGCGGAGATACCAAGAGCAACTACTAGGAGGGGTGAGGGGCTGGCGTAAGGCGCACAGCATGAGCGCATTCCGGTCAGCGCGAAGGCGCTCATCTGCCAGATGCCTTACGCCGCGCGCCTCGCCGTTCCTACCGTCGCCGTATGTCTATGTCCATGAAACGTGTTGACCGCGACCTGGGGCGCTTTCGCCAGATCGTTCGCGGGAAGATCAAAAAAGACCTGCGCAAGTACATGTCGCAGGGGGAGATGATCGGGCGGCAGGGAAAACGCTACGTCAGCATCCCCGTGCCGCAGATTGATATTCCCAATTTTCGCTATGGCGCCAGGCAGAGCGGCGGGGTCGGTCAGGGCGATGGCGACATCGGCGATCCGATCGCCCAGGGCGATGGTCAGTCCGGGCAGGGGCAGGCCGGCGCCGAGCCGGGCCAGCACGTCCTCGAAGTGGATGTCTCCCTGGAGGAACTGGCCGCCATCCTCGGCGAAGAACTGCAACTGCCCAATATTCAGCCCAAGGGCAAAAAGAATATCGTCAGCGAGAAGGACAGGTACAGCGGCATCCGCCGCACCGGGCCCAACTCGCTGCGCCATTTCAAGCGCACCTACCGCGAGGCGCTGCGCCGCCAGCTCGCCACGGGCGACTACGACGAAGGCAACCCCGTCGTGGTGCCTATTCGCGACGATATGCGCTATCGCTCCTGGAAGGAGACCATGCTCCCCGAGAGCAACGCCGTCATCATCTATATGATGGACGTCTCCGGCTCCATGGGCACCGAGCAAAAGGAACTGGTGCGCATTACCGCCTTCTGGATCGAAACCTGGCTCCGCTCGCAGTACAAAGAGATCGATATTCGCTATATCGTCCACGATGCCGCGGCCAAGGAGGTGGACCAGGAGACGTTCTATCACATCCGCGAGGGCGGCGGTACGAAGATCTCCTCGGCTTATAAGCTCTGCAACCGGCTGATCGACGAACGCTACCCCGCCGATGAGTGGAACATTTACCCCTTCCACTTCTCCGATGGCGACAACTGGGGCGGCGGCGATACGCGCGAGTGTATCGAGTTGCTCAAGAAAGAACTGCTGCCCAAGGTCAATCTCTTCTGCTACGGGCAGGTGCGTTCGCTCTACGGTTCCGGCCGCTTCGCCCATGATCTCGAAGAGTACCTGGGCAGCGATGATCGGATCGTGATCTCCGAGATCGCCGAGCGTGACGATATTTACGATACGATCAAGGATTTCCTGGGTAAAGGCAAGTGAGTCCGCCGCCACGGCTGGCCGGTGGATCGGGAGCTCACGGCGCGCGGCCCTCATACCGGGGGTCGCGCGTAATCCTATTGCCATCGCAGTGCCAGATCGGCGCCTGTAGCCCGGGCGCGGCCTATCCAGACGCGCTTGACCCCGCGGCGACGCCGTAACCGGTCGCCTGGAACCGCACTATGGTGCTGAAAGACGCTGTGCCTCCGCTCTCTGCGCCGTTTCTCGCGCAGGTTCGCCGCGCGCGCCGCGCCGCCTCCTGGCGCGAACTGGTCCCCGTCACGCTCCTCGGCCTGCTGGCCCTCGCCCTTACCGTCATCTACTACGCCAGCGCCTACCAGGCCCACATCCGCGCTGATGACCGCATCCGCGACCTCTTCGCCGGCTTCCAGTCTCTGGAGGGCGAGGCTCACGGCCTGCCCTATCGCTGGACGATGGGATCGGGGACAGTATGCCTGCCCGCAATGGGGCTTACACGGCCCCTGGCGGCCCTCGACCTGCGCCTCCTGGGCAGCGCCGTTACCGCCGGGAGCGCCGGGCGAGCCGTTGATTACGCCGATGTGCGCGTGGGTGCGCTGAGCATCCCACTGGCGATCGCGCCCGAGCACCGCGCCTACCATCTGCTGCTCCCCCCTGCCCCTGAAGGCGGGCCGCTGTGCGTGACGCTCCTCAGCGCCACGGTGGATCCCTCCGGCAACGGGCGCGTCGTGGGCGTGGGAGTGCGTTCGGTCGCCGCGCGCCCGCTGGAACGGGGAGCGCTGCCGCCGCCGGGGGCGTTGCTGGCGAACCTGGGGCTGGCCCTGGGCAGTTACGGGGTGCTGCGTCGGCTCGGCATTCCTCAAATCGCCAGCCTGGGACTGGTTGCCAGCCTGAGCGTGGCCCTTGGCGCGGGGCTGATCGGCGGCGCGATCCGCCTGGCCCCCGACCTGCCCTACTGGAGCGCCTTCACCGCCGTGGCCCTGGGCCTTATCTTTAGCGCCCTCGTCGCCTACCAGCGGGTCACGCCACGCCTCGGCCCCTGGCAGCGCGAGACCCTGGGCGTCCTGCTTATCCTGGGCCTGATGAGCCTGGGCTGGTACGTACTGGCCCACCGCGAGGGCTACGCCTGGCCCTTCCCGCTGATGGCTCGCGCTGGAGGCGCCTTCGGCTGGGGCATACTCCCCGCGGCGGCCCTCTTCGGCGCCTTCGCTGCCGCTATCCTCACCTGGCTGCGCGCGCCTGACCCGCCCGCGCCGGGGCTGGTCATCGCCGCAACGGCCCTCGCCGCTGCCCTGCTGCCGGCCACTCTCAAAGTCGGCCTGCGCGGCTACCCGTCGTTGTTCCAGCACTTCGCCGAGCAGTCGGGCAACTACATCCACGACGTGCCCCGCGTCGGCAACGATCCGCTCGGCTTCCTACGGGGCTACGTGGCCAGTATGCCCGACCTGGTGCTGCACAACAAGACTCACCCGCCGGGCAGCACCCTGTTCCTCTGGGGCATCGAACGCCTCTTCGGGCCGGGACCCGAGCCGGCGACCTGGGCGGTGATCATCATTGCGGCCCTGGGCGTCTGGCCGACCTACCGGCTGACGGCGGCGCTGGCCGGCCAGCGGGCGGCGATCCTGGCTGCGGCGATCTACGCCGTATTACCAGCCTTTATGATCTACGCCGCCACCTCTATGGACGCGCTCTACGCCACCGTGCTGGCCTGGGCCATCTACAGCCTCTACCGCGCCCTGGTGATCCTCGATCAACCCGACGGGCCGCCGGCGCCGCAACTCCTCGCTGCCCTGGCCGCAGGGGCCTGGATCGCCCTCGGTCTGCTCTTCAGCTTCACCACACTGATGCTCGCGCTGGTGGTGGCGGCCCTGGTGGCGCGCCGCCTGGCCCTCGGCCCGCGCCGGCTCGCCGATGCGCTGCGCTGGGCGGCGATTGGCGCGGCGCTCGCCGGCGCCGTGCTGCTGCCGCTCGGCGCGCTCTGGCTCGCCACCGGCTACAATAGCCTGGCGGCATTTTTCAGCGGGGTGGCCAACAATCGCCTGGATGTCGAGGCCCGCGTATCACCCCTTGGCCTGTCGAGCTACCTCTTCTTTCTGGCAGTTAACACAGTGGCCTATGCCTGGTTCCTCGGACCGTGGCTCATCTACCGGCTTGGACGTGACGGCCTGGCGCAGATGGCGCGAATCTGCGCGGGCATAGGCCGGCCCGCCGACGCCCTCGGGCTCGGCCTCATGGCTCTGCTGCTGGGGATGCTCTTCTCCGGGCTGTTTTACCGCGAGATCGAGCGGGTATGGCTCTTCAGCCACATTCTTATTGCGGCGACGCTTGCTGATGGTATCATGGAACAATACGACCGGCGCGGCAACCTGGCGGCCCTGATCTTGCTGAGCCTCTTCGCGCACAGCGTCATCTTTCGCTCCGCCCTCCGCGTTTCCTGGTAGGAGAGAGTATGAAAAGCACACGCCTTCCGCCGCATCTCGAAGCCGCTCGCGAGGAGATCGAACAGATCGCCCGCGACTACGGCCTGGACTTCTTCCCGATCATCTATGAGGTGCTGGATTACCGCACCCTCTACGAAACCGCCGCCTTCGGCGGCTTCCCGACGCGCTATCCCCACTGGCGCTTCGGGATGGAGTTCGACCAGCTGCTCAAAGGGCACGTCTGGGCCGGCAGCACCATCTACGAGATGGTCATTAACAACAATCCCTCCTACGCCTACCTGCTCGAAGGCAACGAAGACGTGACCCAGAAGATGGTCATGGCCCACGTGACCGGGCATGTGGACTTCTTCAAGCACAATATGTGGTTCGCCCATACCAACCGTAAGATGCTGGATACGATGGCGAACCATGCCACGCGCATCCAGCGGATCATTGACCGGATCGGGTATGACACGGTTGAGGATTTTATTGACACCTGCCTCTCGCTGGAAAACCTGATTGACTACCACTCGCCCTACATTCGCCGCCCCGAGGCCCAGAGTCCCAAGCCGCTCGTCGGAGAAGAAGAACCGGAAGTGGTTGAAGGACTGAAGGTGGAACGGGAGTACATGCGTGAATTCATCAATCCGCCGGAGTATCTCGAAGCCCAGCGCCAGAAGCTGGAAGCCGAGCGCGCCAAACAACGCCGCTTCCCCGAAAATCCGCAGAAGGACGTGCTGCTGTTCTTGATGAATTACGCCCCCCTGGAGCGCTGGCAGCATACGGTGCTTGAGATCATTCGCGATGAGGCCTACTACTTCGCCCCGCAGGGGATGACCAAGATCCTCAACGAGGGCTGGGCCTCCTACTGGCACTCGACGATCATGACCCAGAAGGTCGCCTCGGCCGCCGAGATCGTTTCCTTCGCCGACCTGCACTCCGGCGTCGTCGCTACCGGCGGCGGGCGGCTCAATCCCTACAAACTCGGCCTCGAGCTGCTGCGCGACATCGAGGACCGCTGGAACAAGGGCAAGTTCGGCAAAGAGTATGAGGAGTGCGACGATATCGCCGCCAAACGCACCTGGGACCGGCAGCTTGGCCTGGGACGCCAGAAGATCTTCGAGGTCCGCCGGCTTTACAACGATGTCACCTTTATTGATGAGTTTCTGACACCCGAGTTCGTGCTGGAGAATAAGCTCTTCACCTATCGCTACAATCGCGATACGGACATGTATGAGATCGCCTCCCGCGAGTTCAAGGAGATCAAGGAGAAGTTGCTCTTCCGGCTCACCAACTTTGGCCAGCCGTTCATTTATGTCGAGGACGGCAACTATAACAATCGCGGCGAGCTGTATCTGCGCCACCGCCACGAAGGGGTGGATCTGAAGATAGACTACGCGCGCGATACTATGCGCAACCTGTATAAAATCTGGACCCGTCCCGTCCACCTCGAAACGGTGATTGACGAGAAGAAGCGCCTGCTCTCCTTCGACGGCAGCGATTTTACCGAGCGGCGCATTGATTAGCCGTGGCGCAATCCAGAGGATTGGCCTGCAGCGTCGGCTCAAGATATTTCGGGAGGGAATGCCGGCATCAATAGCTGAACTGCTCCAGGACGCCGCCACCCGCCTCCAGGCAACGAGCGCCACCCCCAGGCTCGACGCCGAGTTGCTCCTCGCGCACACTCTGGGCTGGCCACGGGCGCGGGTGCTTGCCGAGCGGCGGCATCTGCCCTCGCCTGAGCAGGCGGCCGCCTTCGCCGCGCTGGTGGCTCGCCGCGAACGCGGCGAACCGGTGGCCTACCTGGTCGGCCACAAAGAGTTCTACGGCCTTGACCTGGAGGTGACCCCTGCGACCCTGATACCCCGCCCCGAAACCGAGGTGCTGGTCGAACTGGCCCTGATTGAGGCCCGTCGCCTGTTGCAAACGCAGAGCGATGCGGCAGGCTGGCCGGGTCTTACCATCGCCGACATCGGCACGGGCAGCGGGGCCATTGCCATTGCTCTGGCCACGCATCTGCCCCAGGCCCTGGTCTATGCTGTGGATATCTCGCCGGAGGCTCTGGCGGTGGCCGAGCGCAACGTCGCCCGGCACAGGCTGCGGGAGCGCGTGCGTCTGCTCCAGGGTGATCTGCTCGCCCCTCTTCCTGAACCGGTGGATCTGATCGTCAGCAACCCGCCCTATACCGTGTATGCCGAGATCGCCCCGGAGGTGCGCGCCTACGAGCCGCGCCTGGCTCTCGACGGCGGGCCGAACGGCGTCGCCGTCTACCGGCGTCTGCTGGCCATGGCGCCCGCCGCCCTGCGCCCCCACGGCGCCCTGCTGCTGGAGATTGGGGCATGGCAGGGTCAGGCTGTAGCCGATCTGGTGCGGACCGCCCTGCCCGGAGCCGAGGTGCGGGTGCATCAGGATCTGGCCGGGCGCGATCGCGTGGTGGTCGCACGACCTTCCGGGAATCCGGTTGCTGAACAATCTGTCAGGGTGTAATCCAGATGTCATCACTCGCGGGTAGAATATCCAGACGCCTTACGTATACTGAGATGTGAAAGTAATCATCTGGGAGGGCTTCGCTGTCCCGATCCGTTCCCCTCAGCAGGTGGCACGGAAACAGCAGGCGTCCCCTGTGCGCGCAACCGTCCAGGTTGCGCCACAGTATTTCCCCTGAGGATGTACAACGGTAGCGATGAACGGGAGACAAGCAGAATGGCTGCACTCTTTGTCACGCTCGGCATTGCCATTATTACGCTCCTTGCCATCTTACTCTGGTTTGTTCCGCACCTGTTGCATCAGCAGGCGATCAGCAACGCCACCGAATCAGCCAGGCTCCGCGACATGCTCCTCGACATACTCAGCGAGCAGGAAGCCGTTGCCACGCGCCAATCTGAATTAAGCGCCTCGCTCGCCTACTTTCAGGAGCAACTGGAGTCTGTGCTGAACGCCACCCAGCAGGAAGGCCATCAGGAGCAGGTTGCCGTGGCCAATCCAGACACTCTGCGCCAGCTCGAGGAACGCATCAGCGCGATGCAACTGCAGATCCAGCACTGGCTCGACACGCGCGCGCGCGTGCAGCGGTACGTGCAGGCACAGGACAACGAAGCCTGGGCGCACCTGATGAGCTTGCTGTCGGCTATCCAGGAACGGCTAGGCCAGCTCTCGGCTGATCGCGCAGTCTCCTCCAGCGGACCGCAAGTCCGGATATTGGTGGATGAACTTGAGCAAGAACTGGAGCACTTGCGCACCATTGTAAGTGACGTCGCGAAACTGCGCTGGCGACTTCAGCGTTCCCTGGGAGGGCGTGAAGGAAGCGCCGCTGGCTTTCGCATTCAGGCAGGCGGGAGCGCCGATTGAAGTTGGTGGAATAGACCCTTCGACAGGCTCAGGGCGCGGGTGGGGAAAGATTGCGGAGTCTTAAAAAATTCTCAAACCCGGCGCGACGAAGCCTTAGCGTCGTGACGCCTGCTTTGCCAGCGGCTATGCAAATTCGGTCGCGCCGGTACGTTATGATTGTACGGCGGGAAGAGTTAGCCTGCTGGAGAAATACAGTCCAATACGCCCTCGACACGTCTGTATTGCCAGTGCTGCACCAATGAGCATCGTTGTTATTGACAATCAGGTGGTTCACTACGAGGTCTTCGGACGCGGCAAGCCGGTGCTATTTCTGCACGGGTGGCTCGGAAGCTGGCGCTACTGGTTCCCGACCATGGAGGTAGTTGCCAGGCAGTTTCGCACCTACTCATTCGACTTCTGGGGCTTTGGCGACTCGCGCCGCAAGCGCACCCGGGAGAGCATCCAGGCCTACTCCGAACAGGTTATTCGTTTCCTCGATGCTCTTGGCATTGACCGGTTGATGCTGGTCGGGCACTCGATGGGCGGCATGGTGGCTCTGAAGACGGCGATCAACTACCCCGAACGCATCCAGCGGGTGGTGACCGTGGGTGCGCCAATTGATGGCGACTCGTTGTCGTGGCTGCTTAAGTTAACCGACCGGCCCTTCCTGGCCGATGTGTTCGCACGCACGCCGTTGCTGCGGCGGTGCCTGTTCCGCTTCTTTCTTGGCCAGACGAACGATCCGGCGGTAAAAGAAGTGATTGACGACAGCGTCAAATCCAGCGCCGATACGCTGCGCTACGCCGTCAGCTCCATGTGGCGCACCGATCTGCGCCCCGAACTTCCGCGCCTGCGCGTGCCCGCGCTCGTTGTCCACGGCGGGCGGGACGATATTGTCAACCCTGATCAGCTTGACCTCTTCGCCAACGTGCCCACGGCCAGAATCTTCCCCATGCCTCGTAGCCGGCACTTCCCCTTTCTCGATGAAGCCGCCACCTTCAACGAGGCGCTCCTGAGCTTCCTACAGGAGGACGACCCACCTGTGCTGCAGACCATGCCCCGGATTGTCCGTGAGGTGCGGATGTCGCCGGGCGATTAACGGCCTGCCGGGCAGGGATCTGGAAGACCCGCTTTACCTATCGCCGGCGCCGTCTGTGCTACAATACCGGCGTGAGTCTGCGGCTGACAGTCGAAGGTCTTGCTGCGCGCTACGGCGCACGGCTCGTCTTTCACGACGTTTCGTTGGAGGTGCGCGCAGGCGAGACGCTGGTCGTCAGCGGACCCAATGGCAGCGGCAAGAGCACCTTCTTGCGGCTGCTGGCGGGTTTGCAACGGCCCGACGCGGGCGTGATCGTCTATGAAGCGGCGGGAGGCGCCTGGGCGCCGCGCGACGCCGCGCCGCTCATCGGCTGGGTCGCCCCCGATCTGATGCTCTACCGCGATCTCACCGCGCGCGAAAACCTGCGCTTCTTCGCCGCGGTGCGCGGGTTGCCTCGCGACGACCGGGCGCTTGATCAGTTGCTTGAACAGGTCGGGCTTGGCGCGCGCGGCGACGACCGGCTGGCCACCTACTCCTCGGGCATGGTCCAGCGCCTGCGCTACGCCTATGCCCTGCTCCACCGCCCCCCCGTTCTCTTGCTCGACGAGCCGACAGTCACCCTCGATGAGCGCGGCGCCAGCCTGGTTGATACGCTCATCGCCTCGCAACGCCGCGAGGGGATCGTGGTAATTGCCACCAATGACCCGCGCGAATTGCGCTACGCTGACCTGGTGCTGCGTCTGGGAGGCTGATGGTATTGCGGATTGTAGATTTTGGATTTTGGATTGCCGTACATGGCGTCTCAATGAGGCCTGGCGGTGATGGGCACACCGTTGAACCCTTCTGAAACGAATGGTCTGGGCAGGCTCAAAGCCTGACATGGCAGACGGAAACAGGCATGGACAGGGCCGAGGAGAGTGGCCAGGAAGCGCCCGCGCTTGAGACACGCTCACAGACCGGCGTTCCGGCGCTGCTCGCCGCGGCATGGGCAGTGTTCGTCAAGGACCTGCGGATCGAGCTGCGCACGCGCTACGCCCTCAACGCGATGGTGCTGTTCGCCGCCTGTACCGCGGTGATGGTCAGCATCGGCACTACCTTTATCGGGCTGCGGCGCACTGAAGAGGCCTTGCTCATTCAATCTTCGCTGCTCTGGATCGCCTTGCTGTTCGCCGCGATCACGGGGCTGTCGCGCGGCTTTGTACACGAAGAAGAGGCCCGCACCACGGCCGCCCTGCGCCTGGCGGCCCAGCCCGCGGCCGTCTATCTGGGCAAGTTCCTGCTCAATCTGGCCCTGCTGGCGGTACTGGGAACGATTACCAGCCTTCTGTTCATCTTGCTGGTGCGCGTGCAGGTCGGCAGCCCGCTGGCCTTCGCGGCGCTGATCGGCGCGGGCAGCCTCTGTCTTGCCGCCGCGACCACCATTCTTGCCGCGATGATCGCCAGGGCGAGTTTCAAGAGCGCCCTCTTTGCCGTCCTGGCCTTTCCCTTGCTGGTGCCGCCGCTGATCATCGCCATCCAGGGCACGGCGCTGACACTGGAAAACGGCGGCCTTGACCCCGCCCTCGGCGCCTTGCAGTTCCTTATGGCGTACAGTGTTGCCACATTCGTGGCATCATTGATGCTCTTTCGCTTCGTGTGGGAAGCCTAGAGCAGGGGAATTCTCAGGGTTGCCCCCACCCTCTATAGCGAGGCAATCTCGGAGCATGTGATGAATCTCCCATCGGAGCGAAAGACATTGTGATACAATGAGCAGGCAATTATACCTCATACCGGCGGAGCGCCCTGATGCTTACCATCCTCTCATTCCCTAAAAGCACATGCTGTAGTATGATACGCATATCACGGCGCGCCTCTCTCGGAGGCCTGGAAAGGTGATGGCAGTGGCAGAGCGGCTGGGCCAGATCGGCAAATTGCTGATCGGCGTCTGGATCGCCGGCGTCGCTGTGGCGATGTTCCTGGTGATCCCGCAGTACGAGGGCCTCGGCAACGCCGGCCGGATCGTGATCATGCACGTGCCTACGGCCTGGGTGAGCGTGCTGGCCTTCGCGGTATCGGCGCTGTTCAGCGGGTTGTATCTGTGGAAGCGCCGTCCCGCGCATGACCACTATGCCCTGGCGGCGGCGGAGAGCGGTTTTCTCTTCACGGCCCTGGCCACGGTCACGGGCATGATCTTCTCGCAGGTGGTGTGGGGAATCTACTGGAACTGGGACCCGCGGCAGACCTCGATCTTTGTGCTGTTGCTGATCTATGCCGCCCTCTTCGCCCTGCGCTCGGCGATTGACGACCCGGGGCGGCGCCGCCAGCTCAGCGCCGTATACTCGCTCTTCGCCTTTGTGACGGTGCCGTTTCTGGTCTTCGTGGCCCCCCGTCTTGCCGATAGCACGTTGCATCCTAACTGCGCCTTCATCCAGGGCAGCAAATGCGATGGGATCACCCTTGAGGTCGGCAGCGTCGGGCTGCTGGGGGATCGCAAGATCCAACTGCTGGCCCTGGAGCGCGAGGGTGACGTGGTGACCGCCCAGGTGAAGGTGAGCGAACCTGGCCTGACCAGCGAGACCATCCTGCGCCCCAGCTACGATCTGGCCGCTGGCGAAATGATCGCGCGCCCCGAATTTCCCGGTCTGCGCTACCAGCTTGGCCTGGAGGCGGTAGATCTGCAGGCCAATGCCGCACTGTTGAACATCGAGGCGCCGGGTACCGGCCTGCTGGAGAACCGGCGGACGTTGTTCACCTTCCTGGCCTCAATCGGCGGTTTTACGGCGTTATTCTTCTGGCTGCTCAGGCTGCGCGCGACGCTGCTCGACGTGCAGTGGGCCCTGGCTCAGCGCGGGGGATCTCAGTTATGAACGGGCTGTATGAAGCGGGTACGGCGATCTATGTGGCTATGGCCGTGGCCCTGTCCGTGTGGATCGGCATCTTCGTGTACCTGTGGCGGATCGACGCCCAGGCGCGGGCCCTGAAGCGCGAATTGCAGCGCGAGCACGAGCGGCTGCGCCATGCCGAGACCGGCGCGCCGCGGGCCAGCGTCACCCGCGTCGGCCAGGCCGAAGGCGAGCCGGTTGAACAGTCGAGTCGAGGGTAAGGCGGGGGCGCCTCGCGCTCCCCTGGCACGGAAAGTGCGCCTATGGCAACCACAACTTCGCTCTCGCGGCGCGGCATGCCGATCAAGCCCCTGTACATCGCGGGCCTCGGCATTATCCTGATTGCCGTCGTGTATGGTTTCTTTGGCTTCCAGAGCGGCTTCCGCTCCTACACCCAGAGCGTGGATGAAGCCATGGCCGCTACGCGCAGCGTGCAACTGGCCGGGTTCCTCGGCAGCACCGGCGAGTATGACGCGGCAGGCCGCTTTACGTTTATGCTCCAGGATCAGCAGGGCAAGATGATCAAGGTCATCTCCGATGATCCGCGCCCGGCCAACTTTGAACACGCCATCAGCATCGTGGCTGTTGGCCGCTACGATCCCGCCGAGCAGGCCTTCATGGCCGACGACCTGCTGGTCAAGTGTCCGTCGAAGTACCAGGAGCAGATGAGCCGTTAGGAGCCGGTTCGGATCGCCTGATCCATCCCCGTGGGTGAAAGGGAGCGAGCAACCCTGGTTTCCCCGCCCTCTTCCCAGGGGACGGTTAAGCCTTCCTGGAATCCGTAGTCGCACTAGAAAGCGCCCCATGTACCTTCTTGGCACGTTTCTGATCGTCACCGCGATAGCGATGGCTCTGCTGGCCGTTGGCAGTTACGCCGTGACGCCCCGCGGCAATCAGGCTGCGCTGTACTACGGGCGCTTTGGCGTCTATGCCACCCTCGGCGCCGTGCTGATGACCTGGACGCTGCTGATCAGCCTGTTCCTCGCCCGCCGCTTTGATATTGAGTACGTCAACAACTACAGTTCACGCGACCTGGATTTCTTCTTCAGCATCGCGGCAAGCTGGGCCGGGCAACCTGGCAGTTTCCTTATCTGGGTGGTGTGGGGCAGCATCGCGTCAACTCTGCTGGTGCGCCGCAGCCGGCACTTCGAGCCGTATGTGCTCGCCGTGCTCATGTTCGTGCAGGCGGTACTGCTGATCTTCGTTCTGGTTCTTAATCCGTTCAAACCCCTCCTCGACCCTTCTACCAACCTCCCCCTGACCCCTAATGACGGGCGCGGGTTGAACCCCCTGTTGCACAACTTCTGGATGATCATCCATCCGCCGGTGCTCTTCGTCGGGTATGCGCTGAGCACCGTACCCTTCGCCTTTGCCATTGGCGGGCTGATCCGCCGCGATTATGACACCTGGGTGACCCGCGCCCTGCCTTGGACCATCGCTGCCTGGGCCTTTCTGGGGCTAGCCCTGTTGCTCGGCGGCTACTGGGCCTACGAGACCCTCGGCTGGGGCGGCTACTGGGGCTGGGACCCGGTGGAGAACTCGTCGCTGGTGCCCTGGCTCATCCTGACGGCGCTGATGCATGGCATGGTGTTGCAGCGTTCCCAGGGCGCTTTGCGGAAAACGAACCTGTTCCTGGCGCTGGCGGTCTACCCCCTGGTCTTCTATGCCACGTTCCTCACCCGCAGCGGGGTCTATGCGAACTTCTCGGTGCACTCGTTCGTTGCCGAGGGGATCTTCGAGGGGCTGGTAGCCTTCCTGGTTCTGCTCACGGTTGGCGCAATCGGGGTCCTGGTCTGGCGCTGGCGCGACATCCCCTCACGCCCGTTGAGCGACAGGTTCTTCTCGCGCGATAGCTTCTTCGTGCTGGCGATACTGTCGCTGGCAGTGGTCGCGCTGGTGGTGGGCGTCGGCACCTCGATGCCGGTGATCTCGGCCATTCCGGGCGTCGGTCATACCCTCCAGGGCTGGATGGGGTCGGTCTTTGAGCTTGACGACGGGACGCTGATGAACCCGCAGGCCCGGCCCTTTGAAGACGGGCGCTTCAGCCTGGCGCCCAGCTTCTACCAGCAGACCACACCGCCTCTGGGGGTCGTGATTGTGGTGCTGATGACGATCGGGCCGCTGCTGGGCTGGCGCGACACCAATATGCGCCATCTGCTTCGGGCGCTGCGCTGGCCCGCGGTTGCGGCGGTGGCGGCCGCCATCGCCGCTATGCTCATCAGTGTGCGCGAGCCGCTGGCGCTCTTCTACGTCGCCGGCGGCGTCTTTGCCGTGGGCACAAATCTGGTCATGCTCGCCCGCACGCTCAGAAGCGGCTGGCTGCGCATCGGCGGTTATCTGGCCCATGTCGGTTTCGCTATCATGCTCATCGGCGTTGTCGCCTCCAGCGCCTATGCCACGCCCGAGACGCGCCTGACCCTGGCTCCCGGCGAGAGCGCGAAGCTCTTCGGTTACGAGTTCATCTTTAACGGCTATAAACTCGACGAGCAGCAGCACGGCGTGCTCGACTTCACGGTGAGCAATGGCCGGACAACCTTCAGCGCCCGGCCCTACCTCTACGAGAACCAGCGCATGGGCGCGACGATGACCACGCCGTCCATCCATAGCTTCTTCTGGCACGACCTGTACATCTCTCCTGCGGGCTATGATCCTGAGCGGGACGAGGCCCGCCCGGTCCTGAGTCAGAATGACTCGGCGACGATGGGACCGTACACGCTCACCTTCCTCGGCTTCAATATTGATCGCGAGGCAATGATGTCGGGAAGCGGCGACCTGCGCGTGGGGGCGCGGGTGAGGGTGCTGTACGAGGGCGTGGAGAGCGAGCTTGAGCCATATGTGCAGGTAGTGACCGATGCAGACAGCGGGGCGCAACGCCTTGAATACGTGCCGGTCGCCCTGCCCGGGGCGGAGGGACGGCAACTTACCCTCGTGTCGCTCGACCCCAACACCCGGCGGGTGATGCTGCAGGGCAGCGGCCCCGGTCTCGATGATTTGCCGGTTGTGCCGGCCAAGGGTGTGATCGCCGTGAGCGTCAAGCCGCTGGTGGTGCTGGTCTGGGTCGGTGTCAGCGTAGGCATTCTGGGAGGCCTCATCGCCCTGGTGCGCCGCTACCTGGAAGGCCAGGCCAGGCTGGCGGGCCTGCGGGTGCGCCTGCCGAAGGGCCTGCCGGCATTCGGTCTGCGGATGGGTTCGCGAGGGGCGGGCCGTTAGATGGTGCTTGAGCTATGCAAGACCACTACGAGACCCTGCAGGTGCATCCCCGCGCCGATGATGAAACGATCCAGGCCGCCTACGCGCGCCTGCGCGAGCGTTACGACCCGGCGCGCCTTGAAGGCAGCGCCGAGGAACTTCAGGAACTGGCGCGCCGCCGCCGCGACGAGATCGAGCGCGCGTATCTCGTCCTGAGCGATCCGGAGCGACGGCGGCGCTACGACGAGGAACTGGCCGCCCGCCAGGCAGCGCGGACGGACGAACGCGCCGCGACGGGCGAGGAAGAGCTTGACTATCGCCCTCTGCCCCCGGCCCGCGGGCAGGAACGTCCGCCGGGCTTCAACGCCCAGCCAACGCTGCGACCTGCCAGCGCTCCCCGCAGGAGCGGGCGCGCCCCGCACCGCGGGACGTCCCCCGTCTGGCTCGCCCCGACGCTGATCGTCGCCGTGTCGGTATTCGCCATCGTGCTGGTCACCCTGGTGACGACCGTCTACAGCCTGCCGCCGGCCGCCGTCCCCTTCGGCGCGCTGCAGGCCGGGGGGGCGAGCGGGCCGGTAAACGCTCCGGCGCCCACACCTGACGTGACGGCGATCATCAACCAGTTCGAAGGGCAGATCATCGCCGCACGGCAGGTAGCCCAACGAGTTCCTGAGAACCCGAACGCCTGGATCGAACTGGGCAATGCGCTCTACGACAGCGTAGTGATCGTGCGCGAACGGCTAGCCAGCGGCGACCAGAGCCTGCAGAACGTCTATATCGAACGGCTGCCGCGCTGGCTGGAGGCCGCCGACGCCTACCGCAGAGCGACCGAACTGGCGCCGACCGACCCGGTGGCGCGGGCGGACCTGGCGGCGAGTCTGTGCTTCTACGGCAAGGACACCAACGACCAGAGCTACGTGCGTGAAGGGCTGGCCGAAGCTGAACGCGCCCTGCGCGACGATCCCCAGGCCGGGCGCGCCCTGCTGAGCAAGGGCCTCTGCCTGGCTTTCAGCGACCCGCCGCAGGTAGCCCAGGCGCTGGAGCAGTGGCAACAGCTCATTGTGCTGCCTGGCGCGGAACCGGGGCTGGTGATGCAGGCTCGCCAGCTAGTGGCCGAGTATTCGCGCTAGTCCCTGGCCACGGGCGTAGGAAGATGTAGCCTGTTATGTATAGCGCAACCCTCCGGGTTGCGCGACACAGGCGGATGCAAAACGATTGTCTCGCCGAGGCGCGCCCGTCATAGCTGGTGTTCACCGAGACGGTGAGGCATAGCGAGGCCTCGGCTTTCAGTTTTAACCATTCTTAATTCCAGAAGTTAAAAGCTGTGTTACAATAGGGACGACCGAGAGAACGCACCTATGGCTACACTCTATGCCCTCCTCGGCGTTGAACCCGACGCGAGCCAGGAGGCTATTGAACAGGCTTACGCCGAGCAACGGGCGCGCTACGCCCCGGAACAGGTAGCCGACCTCGACCCGCACCTGCAACGGGTGGCAACTGAGCGCAGCGCCGAGATCGAGCGGGCTTATCGTATTCTGGCCGACCCGGAACGGCGTCGTCAGTACGACAGCAGTCTGGCGAACGGCACGGCGCCCGGAAAGGCGCCGCAGCGCGGGTTGACGCCGCGTGAACGCCTCTTCGCCGTTGCAGGCGCATTGCTGGGCGTGGGGCTGATCGCCCTGTTCTGGGTGCTGACCGGCCAGAACGGCTCGCCCCAGGGCCAGGCGATGGGCGAGATGAACCGGCCCGCCCCGCCGTTCACGGCCCCGGCGCTTGCTGGCGGAACGGTGCGCCTGGAGGATTATCGCGGCCAGGTAGTGCTGTTAAACTTCTGGGGCACCTGGTGCGAGCCGTGTAAACGCGAACTGCCCGCCCTCCAGGCTGCCCACGAACAGCTCGGCAGCGAAGGACTGGTTATCATTGGCGTCAATCTGACGGATGACGAGAAACTGCAAGGCCGCGATACAGCGCAGATCCAGTCGTTTTTGAATCAATTCGGCGTGACCTATCCCGTCGCCCTGGATGAGGACGGTTCGATTACCAATGCTTATCGGGTCTTTCCGCTGCCGACCAGTTTCTTCATCGACCCGGACGGCGCCATTCGCTACATGCACATCGGCGAGTTGACCCTTGCCGACGTGCAGGCCACGTTTACCCGAATGCGCGGCGAAATGGCAGGGCGTTCGCCGACATAAATGCGAGGCGCACAGATGGAGCAGCGCACCATTCTTGTAGTTGATGATGATGACGGCCTCCGCGAGCTGATTCGCATTAATCTGGAGCACGAGGGATACGCTGTCATACAGGCCTCGAATGGTGTAGAGTGCGTACAGATGGTCCGTGAACATCGGCCTGATATGGTCATCCTCGACGTGATGATGCCTGAGATGGATGGCCTGGAAGCCTGCGTCAAGGTGCGCGAATTCTCACAGGTGCCCATCCTTATGCTTACGGCCAAGACGCAGAGCGAAGATGTGATCACCGGTCTGGATCGGGGCGCCGATGATTACCTGACCAAACCCTTTAATATGGAAGAACTCGCGGCGCGGATCCGTGCCTTGCTGCGTCGCGTGCCGCCCGCCAACCGGCCTCTCAGCGCTGGCGGCGGCCAGATCAGCATCGATCAGCAGAAGCGCGAGGTGTGGGTGCGTGGCCACCTGGTGGATCTGACGCCGATTGAGTACAAGCTGCTGATTGTGCTTGCCGAGAAGGTGGGCGAGGTCGTCGGGCACGAGATGTTGCTGCGGGCCGTCTGGGGCCAGGAGTATACCAAAGATAACAACGATTACCTCAAGGTCTATATCTGGCACCTGCGGCGCAAGATCGAAGAGGATCCGCGCAACCCCAAGATACTGACCACTGAGTGGGGCGTTGGCTACCGGCTCGTACCGTAGTTGACAGGCATGATGCTGCATGCTATACTCATGGCCGCAGCGCGGGCGTAGCTCAGTTGGTAGAGCGCTACCCTCCCAAGGTTGAGGTCGCGAGTTCGAGTCTCGTCGCCCGCTCCAGTGTGCACCGCATTTCACAGGGCCGTTGCGCCGCAGCCGTTGCAGCGCGACGGCTCTGTTGTTGAGGGCAAGCCAATGCATACCAGACATCGCGACGCGCATGGCAATCCGAAGTACACCAATCGCCTGATCCATGCCGCCAGTCCGTACCTGCTGCAACATGCCCATAATCCGGTAGACTGGCACGAATGGGGCGAGGAGGCCCTGGAGCGCGCCCGGCGCGAGGATAAGCCCATCCTGGTGAGCATTGGCTACGCTGCATGCCACTGGTGCCACGTTATGGCCGATGAGAGCTTCGACGACGAGGCGACTGCCGCCATTCAGAACGCGCTGTTCGTTAATATCAAGGTTGACCGCGAAGAGCGGCCCGATCTCGACAGCCTGTACATGACCGCGGTGCAGGCGATGACGGGCCAGGGCGGCTGGCCGCTGAACGTCTTCTGTTTGCCGGATGGCACGCCCTTCTTCGGCGGCACCTACTTTCCGCCCGACGAGAAGGCCGCTCGCTACCGCGCGTCGAGCTGGAAACAGGTGCTCCAGCGCGTGGCCGAAGTCTACCGCACCCGCCGCGACGAACTGGCAGCCTCAGGCGCGGATCTAGTGAACCATATCCAGCGCCTCGCCAGCGCCGGCGTCTCCGACGGGGCCAGTCTGCCCGATGGCGGCGCGCTGCTGCACGAGGCCGTGGCCGTGCTCAGCCGCCAGTTTGATCATCAGGCGGGCGGGTTTGGCGGAGCGCCCAAGTTTCCTCAGGCGAACGCGCTCGAAGCTCTGCTGCGCGCGCACCTGCGCGGAGCGCCCGGCGCTCTGCCGATGCTCGAACTGACCTTGCACAAGATGGCGCGGGGCGGAATCTACGACCAGCTCGGCGGCGGCTTCCATCGCTACAGTGTTGATGCCCGCTGGCTCGTGCCACACTTCGAGAAGATGCTCTACGACAACGCCCTGCTCGCCCGCATTTACCTGGGAGCCTTTCAGGTGACCGGGACGCCCCTGTATCGCCAGATCGCCATCGAAACGCTGGCATATATGACGCGCGATCTGCGCCATCCCCAGGGCGGCTTCTTTAGCAGCGAGGACGCCGACAGCCTGCCCTATCCCGGCGCGCCCCACGCCGAGGAGGGCGCGTTCTATGTCTGGACGCCCGATGAGGTACGCGAGCATCTGGGCGAAGACGCGGCCCTGTTCTGCCACCTGTACGACATCAGCCGCGCGGGGAACTTCGAGGGCCGGAACATTCTCAATCTGCCCCGCGAGCCAGCCGAAGTGGCCCGGGTAACGGGGGCGACCCCTGAGCGACTGGAGCAGGTGGCGCAGGAAGGCCGGAAACGGCTCCTCGCGGCCCGCGCGCGGCGCCCGCGCCCCTTCCGCGATGAAAAGATTATCACCAGTTGGAACGGCATGGCGCTGCGGGCCTTTGCCGAAGCCGCTATCCCCCTCGCTTCCGACGAGTATCTGGAGATCGCCCGAGCCTGCGCCGACTTTCTGCTCACGTATCTGCGCCGCGACGACGGACGCCTGCTGCGTTCGTGGAAGGATGGCCGCGGCGGTCCCCCGGCCTTCCTTGAGGATTATGCGCTGCTGATTGATGGCCTGCTGGCCCTCCATGCCGCCGACGGCGACGCCCGCTGGCTCGCCGAGAGTTTCGCCCTCGCCGATGCCATGATCGATCTGTTCTGGGATGAGACCATCGCTGGCTTCTACGATACGGCGCGCGACCACGAGACCCTGGTGGTGCGGCCGCGCGACGTCGGCGACAACGCTACGCCATCCGGCAACTCGGTGGCCGCGGAGGTGCTGCTGCGCCTGGCGGCCCTGCGCGGACGCGACGACTACCGCCAGCGAGCCGAGGCGCTGATCGCCGGGCAGGCGGGGATGCTGGCCCGCTTCCCCGCTGGCTTCGGACGCTGGCTCTGTGCGGCTGACCTGGCCGCCGCGCCAGTCAAAGAAGTTGTCATTGCCGGCGCGCCCGAAGCCGAGGATACACGGGCGCTGCTGAACGTGGCGCTAGGGGCCTATCGCCCTCACATCGTGGTGGCGCGCATCCGCCCGGGCGACAGCGATGCCGCGACCCTGACGCCGCTGCTGGCCGGGCGCGAGGCTATTGGCGGCGCGGCGACCGCCTACGTCTGCGCAGGCTTCGTGTGCCAGCTTCCGGTTCAAACGCCAGAGGCGCTCGCCGAACAACTGCGCTGATGGCCGACTACGCTGCTCTCCCGCCCTGCACGCCACATGCCACCTGCTGGCGGCGCATCAATGCACTTCCTGCACATCAATCAACTCTACAACCGGGCCTCGGGGGCTTCGCGCTACTTCATCGAGATCGGCGAGCGGCTGGCGCGCGAGGGGCACCGCGTGACGGTGCTCAGCACCGACGCGCTGGATCTGGAGCACTTCTGGGCCGCCGGGAAAGCCTCGCTTGCCGAACGCGAAGCCGAGCATAACGGGGTGCGCGTGCTGCGCTTCCCGGTGCAGCGCCTGCCGGGACCGCCGCTGGTCTACCCGGCGCTGCGCCGGCTGATGGTGGAGATCGGGCGGCTCGGCCGCCCTGCGGTCCCGCTGTTGCAACGCATGGCCACGCTGACCCCCCGGCTGCCGGATATGGAACGCTACCTGGCCAGCGCCCCCGACCTGATGGATGTGGCCCTGGTGCATACCACCAACATTACCCTGGATTTCGCAATTGTGCCGGTGGCGCGCTGGGCGCGCCAGCGGGGCATTCCCCATCTCTGCACGCCCTTTGTGCACCTCGGCGAGCCGGAAAACCGACAGATCGTGCGCTACTACAGCATGCCGCACCAGATGGCCCTGCTGCGCGCGAGCGACGGCGTGGCGACGATGACCGACCTGGAGCGCGACTTCCTCGTGCGCCAGGGCGTCGCGGCGGAGCGAGTGCGGGTGGTAGGGGCGGGAGTCGATCCGGCGGAGGTGGCCGGCGGCGATGGAGCGCGGTTCCGAGCGACCCACGCGATTACCGGGCCGATGGTGCTGAGCCTTGGCGCGGCAGCCTTTGACAAGGGCACGCTCCACGTGCTGGAGGCCCTGCGGCGGCTGTGGGCCGCCGGTCATGACATCACCTGGGTGCAGTGCGGGCCGCTCTTGAGCCACTTCGAGGACTATTACCGCAGGCTGCCCGCCGCCGAGCGCGCTCGCACGCGCGTCCTGGGGTATGTGAGCGACGCGGTGCGGCGCGACGCCCTGGCCGCCGCCGACGTATACGCGCAACCCTCGCGCACCGACAGCTTCGGGATCGCCTATCTGGAAGCGTGGTGCTATGAGGCGCCGGTGATCGGCGCGCGCGCCGGCGGCGTGCCCGCGGTCATTGACGACGGCGTCAATGGACTGCTGGTGCCCTTTGGCGACGTCACCGCGCTCGCCGCCGCCATCGCCCGCCTGATCCGCGACCGGGACGCGGCGCGAGCGCTGGGCGCCGCGGGCCGCGCCAAAGTGCTGCGCATGTACACCTGGGACGCCGCCTACGCGCGCGCGCGGGCATTCTACTTCGATCTCGCGGGCCAGAGGTTGCATAAAGTTTAACGCTTCCCTCATCTAAAGCAACCCCCTTTTCAGAGCCTTTTCATCGGCGCGTGATACAGTTGCTTACGCCAAGGGGGAAGATCTGTGGCAGCGAGCACCGCGTCGGGGCCGGCACGCAACGACATTGCACCAGACATCGTAGCATTCCCCCTTGCCGCGTGTCGGAGGTGCGCGCTGCCACAGATCCTCTACGCATCCTCCGGGGCGGGCGAGCGGCCCGCCCCGCTGTGTTAAGAGAGCATTACCGTTTCACTCTTGAATCGTCACGTCTGGCGTAGTACAATCTGCGGGAAGAAGCACCTGATCTTCGAGCCCGCCACCCGGTGGCCATCGCCGGCGCCGGCCTGGGCGCCAGATGCGGCACAGCGTAACACGACGTGGTATTGCGCTGCGACAGGAAGTGGCAAGCGATGGAGCTAAACCGCGCTATCCCTGAAATCCGCGCGAACTACTAACTGTAATCAAAGCCCTCGGCCTTCATGCGCCTGAGGGCTTTGGCGTTTGATCGAACGGCACGGGCGCGGTCGCGCCCCTGAACACGGAATTGATGGAGGACCACGATGGAACTGACCGTCAAGAGCCGCAATGGTAAGATCACCGAGCGCCAACGCCAGCACATTGACGAGAAACTGAGCAAGCTCGCGCGCTACATGGACGGGATCACCAGCGCTACCGTCGAGGTCCACACAGAAATGCATCGAAACGCCGGCGAGGTGCACCGGGTACAGGTCACGCTGGTCGGCGAGCATGGCGTCTATCTCCGCGCCGAAGAGGAGGCGCCCGACCTGTACAGCGCGGTTGATGCGGTGCAGGAAGTGCTCCAGCGGCAGATCACGCGCTACAAAGAGAAATACTGGCGCCGTGGCCGATCACGCCGGCCTGTTGAGCCAGTCGAGCCACAGGTCGAGGCCGAACCCCTGGTGGCCGTAGCCGAACCGGAGGCGGCTCCAACCGAGGAACCGCCGGCCCCGGCGGTGATCCGCACCAAGCAGTTTAAGCTGCGTCCGATGTTCACCGAGGATGCGATTGAGCAGATGGAACTGCTCGGCCATAACTTCTTCGTCTTCCAGGACGCTGAGACCATGCGTATCTGCGTGCTCTACCGTCGCCGCGATGGAGCGTATGGGTTGATTATTCCCGAAACCGCGTAGGGGAGGCTCGGAGGGGATTTGCCCCTCCAAAAGCCCCTTTCCGGTAGGGCGCGGCTTCGCCCCGCCCTACCGGAGAGGTAAGCGAAAATCCAACAGCTACAATCCGAAATCGTATCAGGAGGGGGTAGGATAGAACAGGACCATCGGGGCATAGGCGTCGGGCTGATCGAGGAATATTATACCAGCGGTACATTATTAACTCGATCTTCACCCAAACCTATGCAGTACCCAACCGCCCGCACCCTCATCGCTGCCGCGGTCATCCTCACCCTCCTGGGAAGCCTTCTGCTGATCCCCGGCGCCTCCGCTCAGACGGAAACCTTCGTCCATACCGCATCATCCACATACGTTGAACCAGACACGCAAACAACCCTGGCCATACAGGCCGATCTGGTCGCTGCATCGCGGATCTTCGTCCCGTTCATTAAAGCGGTCGGCGGTTCGCAGGCGTCAGATAATCAAAGCATCGCCAACCAGGTGCTGGCGCTGGTGAATGCCGAGCGCGCTCGCGCCGGCTGCCAGCCGCTGAGTCTCGAACCGCGACTTATGCAGGCGGCGCAACGACACAGCGAAGACATGGCAGTGAACAACTTCTTCGGCCACGTCGGCAGCAATGGCTCGACCCTGGTCCAGCGAGTCAACGCCGTGGGCTACCCCTGGTCGGCGCTTGCCGAAAACGTTGCCGCCGGCTACCCTACGGCAGAAGCGGTCATGGCGGGCTGGATGAGCAGCGAAGGCCACCGCCGCAATATCCTGAACTGCCGCTATGTCCATATCGGCGTTGGTTATGTCTACCAGGCCGATGACACACCCCTGCCCGGCGCCCAGCTTCCCTACTACCACTACTGGACGGAAGTTTTTGGCACGCCACGGTAAACAAAGGCCGGGATGCCGTAGGGGCAAGCCAGAAGGCTGCCCCTACGGAGCTAACAGATCTCTCCCCCTCATCGCCTATACTGTCCCGATCAGGGCGATGACAAACATTATCAGCAAGCAGACCAGCAGGGCCCCGAACGCAAGATTGGCGTAGCCCAGGATCAGCCCTGCGAGCGCCAGACCCTGCCCGGAAAGGCGCCCGCCCGACTCGCGGATCTCCTTGCGGGCGATGTGACCGCAGATAACGGCCACCAGCGCGCAGATCAGCGGCAACGCGACCCAGGATAAAATGCCCGCCACCAGACTGATGACAGCCATATTGCTATTAGGCACAACGGTAGGGGCGTACATACCTGGCTGGCTCTGATAGGCGCCAGAGTCTACCGGAACGGGCGGCGCGGCGGATGGCTGGCCGATTGGCGGGGTCAACGGCTGCACCTCGGGCGAGGCTACCTCGGCGCCCAGCCGGATGCCGCAGTTGTCGCAGAACCGCTGCCCCTGGGTCGCTGCGGCGCCACAATTCGGACAGTGCATGCTCCTCCTCCCCTGCTACTGGTGATGAGTGCTGAGACGAGTGACGGGCCAGATGCACCTCTCTGGCACGATTTCGGAATTTAGATTTCTGCACTGAGACCTGGCAAGATGCGCAGATTTCGTCAGACCATATCGAGTGGGAGAAAGGCGGGGAAACCGCGTTTCCCGATGCTCCTACCGTTGGTTGTGGGGCATCTCGCGATAGTCGCCTAATCCGACTTATTGTACGCTCTGAGGCATACCAGAGTTGCGGAGGGAGCAGCGTCAGGCCCGAACCAGGGCGCGGGCCAGCCCCTCCACATCTGGCGCGGTCACCAGGGCCTCGCCGACGAGCACGGCGTCGGCGCCGTAGCTGCGCACCAGGGCCACGTGCTCGGGGGTGAAGATGCCGCTCTCGCTCACCAGCACCGGGCGGCGGCCATCCGTGAGTAACAGTCTGGCCAGCCGCGCAGTGGTTTCCAGACTGGTCTCGAAGCGGTGCAGGTCGCGATTGTTGACCCCGACAACTGCGGCCCCGATCCCCAGGGCAAGCTGCATCTCGGCTTCAGTGTGGACCTCGACCAGGGCCTCCATACCCATGTGCTGCGCCAGGAGCAGCATATTTTCAAGGCGCTCAGCATCGAGAACGGCGGCGACGATCAGCAGCACAGCGTCGGCCCCGTAGGCGCGGGCCTCGACGATCTGATAGGGGTCAATGATGAAGTCTTTGCGGAGCAGGGGGGGCGCGTCGGGCAACTGGCGAATGGCCTCCAGGTACTTCAGGCTGCCCTGAAAGAAGCGCACATCGGTGAGCACCGAGATGGCGGCTGCGCCAGCGGCGATATAGGCGCGAGCCAGGGCCAGGTGATCGAAGGGATCACGCAGCACGCCGCGGCTGGGTGAGGCTTTTTTCACCTCGGCGATCAGCGCGGTGGCCGGAGGGCGCCGCAGGGCGGCGGCGAAGTCGCGCGGTTCGGGGGCGCGAGCGGCGCGGCGCTCAAGTTCGCGGAGCGGCGCTTTGAGCTTCTGCCGGGCGACCTCTTCGGTTTTGTGGGCGAGGATCCGGGTAAGGATGGTTTCTTCGGGCACTGTGCTACTCCGCTTCAAGAGAGTTCACATTTACTGCATATATGTTCACCGCAGAGGGCGCAGAGGGTCGTAAAAAGCCAATCCTCCGGGCGCCTCTGCGTGCTCTGCGGTAAACCTGAACAACTACCTCCGCTGCCTGGTCAGGGGGATGAGTCTACCAGGTTACTCCATCCCCTGCACGGGGATAAAGTAAGGATCCTTCCCGGAAGAGCTGCGCCCTCCTGTGGGGCAGGGTGGTTCAAACGGCGTTCGAGACGGCGATCAGGCGCTCCAGGCGCTCCAGAGCGCGGCCCTCGGCGATGCTGGCCTGCGCCAGGGCCAGGCCCTCGCGGAGGTCGGCGGCGCGCTCGCCGGCAACCAGCGCCGCCGCGGCGTTGAGCAGCACCGCGTCGCGGCGGGGGCCGCTGTCGGCTCCGCTGAGCACGGCGCGCACAATGGCGACGTTTGTCGCCACGTCGCCGCCACGCAGCGCTTCGGGGCCGGCAGGTTCGAGACCCAGTTCTTCCGCGCTGACAGTAAAATGCCGGGGTTGCTGGCCGCCTCGGACTTCGTAGATCAGATTCGGACCGCTCAGGCTCAACTCATCCATCCCTCCGGCGCCATGCACCACCAGGGCATGGGTAATCTCCAGGCGGCTGAGGGCGCGGGCGAGCTTCTCAGCCAGCGGTTCCGAGGCAACGCCGAGGACCTGGTAACGGGCGCGGGCCGGGTTCGTAAGCGGCCCGAGGATGTTGAAAGCGGTGCGAATGCCGATCTCGCGGCGCACCGGCCCGGCAAAGCGCATTGCCGGGTGGAACTTCGGCGCGAACATGAAGGCGATGCCCGCCTCACGCAGGCAACGGGCCACGCCGTCAGCGTCCAGTTCGATCTTCACCCCCAGACCTTCCAGCACATCAGCGCTGCCGCAGAGGCTGGACATGGCTCGATTCCCGTGCTTGGCGACGATGAGACCGGCTCCGGCAGCCACGAAAGCGGCGGTGGTGCTGATGTTGAAAGTATGTGCGCCGTCGCCGCCGGTGCCGCAGGTGTCGGCCACGGGTTGGTCGAAGTAGACCGGCGTGGCCTTCAGGCGCATCACCTCGGCCATGCCGGCGATCTCGGCATCGGTCTCGCCCTTCAGGTGCAAGGCCGTGAGAAAGGCGCCTATCTGGGCCGGCGTCGCTTCGCCGCTCATAATCTGTTCCATCACCGAGGCGGCCTCGGCCTGGCTCAGATCGCGTCCCGCGACCACGGCAATGATTGCGTCTCGAATGTTCACTGGCCCCTCTGTTTACGAACTATGGCGGTGACACCGACCCCTTAATGGTTATCCGATTTCTTTCCGGGAGGGCGCAGCCTTCCCGGACCCTGCGCGCAACTCTCCGGGTTGCGCTGCCAGGCCCTGACAGGGGTATTGTATGCACCGCGGGGAGACTGGTCAATCGCACGTCAGTGGTCCGGCACCGTGAAAGCGACAGGCGCGAACGGGAGGGGGCGTGGGAGAGCAAAGCCCTCCCCGCAAAAAACGCCGCGTCATAATCAGTGGTCTGCGAACGAAGTTTTTGGCAACTTCGCCCCCTCCCCAATCCCTCTCAGGTGCAGGGTTTTTCGAGCGAGAAGGGGTTTTCGGCATTCCAACGCGCTTCCGATCCTCACCCCCTGCCCCCCTCTCCACCTACGGCGGAGAGGGGGGAGTTGGGCGTTCCAATGCCCCTGATGGCGAATGTGACGCGAGGATGCGCCGGAAAATCCTACACCTGAGAACTCCCCAACCCTCCCCCGCTGGGGGAGGGAGTCCGGCGCCTCCCCCAACCGGGGGAGGTTGGGAGTGGCGACGAAATCAATCGCCAGCGCGCCAAGGTGGACGAGTCCGGCGCCTCCCCCCAACGGGGGGAGGTTGGGAGGGGGGCGGAAAGGCAAGGAAACTTCGTTCACAGACTAATCAGGTTATCAAGCTGGTTGGGGAAGGGCAACATTTTTTATACCAGAGTGGCGTTCTCTTTACGCGCGACCGAGCCGGAACATGGTACATTAGCGGCTATCAAGACCGAAAATTGGATCGTAGTTGCACAGTTTGCAACACTGCAGGGGCGCATGGCATGAGCCTGTGCCGCTGCTTTTTGTATTGTTCGATGGTGAGGCGGGCGTTCCGCTGTTCACGCCCGCCCGCAGGGGCGGTTTGCCAACCGCCCCTACCGGATACGACCGGCTGTTGATGAACCCGGCGGCAGCGCCGCAGAGCATGGATGGCGGGACGGCAGACTATGGAAACTCACGCCTACGATGTGCTGGTAATTGGCGCCGGGATCAGTGGCATGCACGCCGCGCTGGATCTCGCCGATCAGGGCTTCAAAGTGCTCGTGGTCGAGCGGCAGGCCAGCATCGGCGGCACGATGGTGAAACTCGACAAGACCTTCCCCACCAATGACTGCGCGATCTGCATCGCCGCCCCGAAGATGGTCGAACTGGCGCGGCACCCGAATATCACCCTGCTGACCTCGGCCCAGGTTGAGCGGGTGAGCGGCTCGGCAGGCAACTTCGAGGCGCTGATCTGGCGCCAGGCGACCTATGTGGACCCGGAGAAGTGCACCGGCTGCGGAGATTGCGCCCAGGCCTGCCCGGTCGAAGTGGACGACATGTTCAACGGGCGGCTTTCGCGCCGCAAGGCGATCTATCTGCAGTTCCCCCAGGCGGTTCCCGCCGTCTACACCATTGATTATGGCAACTGTGTGGGCTGTGGGGCCTGCGACCGGGCCTGCGCCGCCGGGGCGATCGCCTTTCTGCGCCGGTCGCGGCCTGTAACGGCGACGGTGAGCAGCATTATTGTGGCGACCGGCTTTGAGACGCTGGAGCCAACGCAGATCCGCAAGGAATACGGCTACGGTCGTTACCCCAATGTGCTGACCGCCATCCAGTATGAGCGGCTGCTCTCGGCCTCGGGGCCGACGGGGGGCGTGGTGGCACGGCCCTCGGACGGGCGCCATCCCCGGCGGGTGGCGTGGATCCAGTGCGTCGGCTCGCGCAGCGTTCAGGGCGGGTATCCGTACTGCTCGAAGATCTGCTGCATGTACGCCACCAAGGAGGCGTTGATCACCCTCGAGCACGCGCCCGATACCGAGGCGACCATCTTCTACATGGATCTGCGGGCCTATGGCAAGGACTTTCAGCAGTTTTACCATCGGGCCGCCGGCCAGGGGGTGCGCTATGTGCGGGGCCGGCCTGCCGCGGTCGAGGAGGACCGCGACCGGAACCTGGTGGTGACCTACGCCGACACCCTGGGCGGCGCAGTTCGGCGCGAGCGTTTCGATCTGCTGGTGCTTTCAACGGCGATTGTGCCCGCGCCGGAGAACCGGCGCCTGGCCCGTGCGCTGGGGATCGCGGTTGACGCATACGGCTTCTTCGTGCCCCGCGACCCGCTGCTCGATCCGCTGCGCTCGACCCGCGAGGGCATCTTCCTGGCCGGCGGCGCGCAGGGACCGAACGACATCCCCGATTGTGTGGCCCAGGCCAGCGGCGCCGCCGCTCTGGCCGCGGTCGCGCCGTTAGCAAGAATGAGGGCCAACGGTTGGCGCCAGGACCAGCCTGCGGGGGCCCCGCCTGTTACGCTTCCGGCGGCCGAGCGCGGAGCGTGCAGCGTCCCCGATGGCGCCGGCCTGCACGCGGACGGCGCCGGAACGCCACAGGCGCAAGCCGGCGCCGCCGGTGTTGAAGAGGAAAGCTCCGCGGCAGGCGTGGAGACGCCGCGAGTGGGCGTGCTGGTATGCGGCTGCGGCAAAAACATCAGCGGGTTCGTTGAAGTGCCTGCGATCACCGAGGCGGCGCGACAAATGCCCGGCGTGGCCTTCGCCGAGGCCTGCACCTTCGCCTGCTCCGAAGACGTGCAGCGCCGCATCCGCGCCGCCATCGCGGGCCACGGGCTGAACCGGCTGGTAGTGGCTGCCTGCTCGCCGATCACCCACGGGCCGTTGTTCCAGCAGACATGCGCCGAGGCGGGCCTCAACCCTGGCCTGTTCGAGATGGCCAACATTCGCAACCAGTGTTCGTGGGTGCATTCCTTCAATCCAGGTCCCGCGACAGCGAAGGCGGTGGACCTGGTGCGCATGGCGGTGGCGCGAGCCGGGAAGTCGCGGGAACTGCCGCTGCGGAAGGTCAAGGTCATTCCCAGTTGCCTGGTGATCGGCGGCGGCGTGGCCGGGATAACCGCCGCGATAACTCTGGCCGATCTGGGTATCGACACCTTTCTGGTTGAGCGGGGGACAACCCTGGGGGGCAAGCTCAATACGCTGGCCACCCTGGACCCTGGCGATGTGCCGGCCAGTGTTGTGCGCGATCAGTTGATGCGCGAGGTGCAACGACGCCCGCAGATCAGGCTGTTCCTCGGCACAGAGGTGCGTGAGGTGAGCGGCCACATCGGCGACTTCCGCGTGACCCTCGACGAAGGTCCGGGCGGGATGCTCACCGAGTTGCGGGTGGGCGCGATCATTGTCGCCACCGGCTTCCGCGAGGCCGATCTGCGCGGGCGCTTCGGCTACGGGACCGATCCGCGGGTGATCACGCAACTGGAACTGGAGGCCAGCCTGCGCGAGGGAACCCTCGGCGCGCCGCGCACAGTGGTGATGATCAACTGCGCCGGTTCGATGGACGCTGAGAATCCCGCTTGTTGCCGGATCGGCTGCGGCATCGCGGTCAAGAACGCGCGCATGCTCCATCGCGCCGCTCCGGGGGCCAGAATTGTCATGCTTTACCAGGACATGCGGGTGTACGGCAGCGGCCAGGAAGAAGCCTTCACCCGGATGCTCGATGAGGTCGCTCCGCAGCGGGTGCGCTATGCGCCCGACCGGCCCCCGCAGGTGACGCTGCGCGACGGGCGAGTAGTGGTGCTGGTCCATGACAGCTTGCTAGACGAGGAACTGGCGTTCGAGGCCGACCTGGTGGTGCTGACGGCGGCGCTGCGAGGCGACGCCGACACGTCACGGTTGAAGCAACTGCTCAAAGTGGCCACCGACGCCCAGGGCTTCTACCGCGAGGCGCACGCCAAGATCCGGCCGCTGGACTTCAATACCGATGGAATCTACCTCTGCGGGGCCGACCACTACCCGCGCAGCGTGCCGGACACGATCGCCCAGGCTGCCGGGGCGGCCTCGCGGGCAGCGATCCCGCTGCTGCGCGGCCAGGTGAGCGTCGAACCAAATGTCGCCGAGGTGGCGGCGGAAGCCTGCGCGGGCTGCGGCCTCTGTGTGCCCCACTGTCCCTACGGCGCGCTCCAACTCGACCCTGAGCGCAGGATCGCGCGCGTCGAGGAGGTGCAGTGCAAGGGCTGCGGCACGTGCGTGGCGGCCTGCCCGTCGGGGGCGTTGCAACAACGGGGCTTTAGCGACGAGCAGTTGCTGGCGATGATCGAAGCAGCCTGGGAGGAGCCTGCCTATGAGTGAGCCATTCGAGCCACGCCTGCTGGGTCTGCTGTGTAGCTGGTGCGCCTATGGCGGGGCCGATACCGCTGGCGTGAGCCGCCTCCAGTACCCGCCCAACATCCGTGTTGTGCGGGTGATGTGCAGCGGGCGGGTGGACCCGCTCTTCGTCGCGCGGGCCTTTGAGCAGGGCGCCGATGGGGTGCTGGTGGCCGGCTGCCACCCCGGCGATTGCCACTACGCCACCGGCAACGTCTTCGCCGAGCAACGCTTCGAGCGCTTTGCACGCCTGCTCGACTTTTTCGGCATTGACCGTCGTCGCTTCAAACTGGCCTGGGTTTCGGCTTCGGAGGGGGCGCGCTTCGCCGCCGTGGTCACCGAAATGACCGAGGAGATCCGCGCCCTCGGTCCCCTGAAGATGAAGGCGCCCGCATGGCAGGCTTGATCGAACAGCAGATCCGGACGCGGGCCAGCGCGCTGCTGGCAGAGGGGCGGATTGATGGCTTTGTCGGCTACCGGCAAGGTTCGGGGCCGCTGCGGGTAGCGCCGTTCGTGGCCCGCGCGCCAGCCGAGGCGGAGAAGCTGGTCTGGAACCCGGTATGCGCACCGACACTGGCCGGCGCGCTGCGTAAGCACGCCGGCCAGCGGGCAGGCGTGGCGCTAAAGGCCTGCGACGCGCGCAGCGTGGCGGAGTTGCTGCGCCTGCATCAGTTGGACCGCGAGCGGCTCTACCTGATCGGCGTTCCGTGCCGGGGCATGCTCGACCCTGAGAAGGTCGCTGCGGCGGCCACGGGCCGGGTCACCAGCCTGGCCGAGGAAGGGGCGGAGGTGGTGATCGGCGTCAGCGGCGAAACGCTGCGCCAGGAGCGCGCTGCGCTGCTGCTGGCAAGATGCGCCGGTTGCCAGGCCGCCCCCACCGAGCTGTTCGACGAAATGCTGGCCGAGGATGCCCCGATGCCGCCTCCCGGCGACCGCTTCGCGGCGGTGCGGGCGCTGGAGGCGCTGGCGCCAGCGGAACGGCTGGCCTTCTGGCAGCAGCACTTCAGCCGCTGCACCCTCTGCTACGCATGCCAGACGGTCTGCCCGCTGTGCTTCTGCAAGGAATGCGCGCTGGCGCTGCAACGCGACGATCCTCGCCGGCTGGCCCGCGAGCCGGCCAGCGTGTTCGCCTTCCATCTGATGCGCGCCTACCACCTGGCCGAACGCTGCACCGGCTGCGATGAGTGCGAGCGGATCTGCCCGGAGGATATTCCGTTGAGCCTGATCTGCCGGAAACTGGAACTGGACCGCCTTGAATGGTGTGCGAACGGTGATTTTACCACAGAGGAAGCGGAGGGCGGCGGAGTGCGTCTGGAGCCGCGCCTCTACCGCCGAGGGCGTCTGGATGGCAGCGGCTGATGGATACTGAAACATGCCCTTTGCAGACTACCAGGCAGGCGCGAGGCAACGTAGCGGCGACTTCTTACCCCGCCGCGCCTGCCGTATCAGGAGATGCGCCATGACTATAACCATCAGCGCGAACGGCCAGTCCGGGACCTTGCTGCAGCGAGTAGAGGCGCTCAGCGGGCAACGGCTGACGCAGTGCTACCAGTGCGGCACATGCGCGGCGGGGTGTCCCTTCGCCGAAGCCATGGATGTGCTGCCGGACCGGCTGATCCGCCACCTGTTGTTCGATGTGCCGGGAGTGCTGGAGCGCGAGACGCTGTGGGTCTGCGTGGGCTGTGAGTTGTGCGCGCAGCGTTGCCCGCGGGGGATTGACGTACCGCGGGTGATGGAGGCGCTGCGGCTGATCGCCCTGCGTACTCGCGGCGATCAATTGCCGGTGGCGCAGATCCCCGCCGCAGCGCTCCAGGATCTGCCGCCAATCGCCCTGGTCGCCAGCCTGCGCCGGCAGACGGGGTGAGGGTGTGGAGGTGTGGAAGTGTGGAGGTGTGGAGGTGTAAGGCCATTTGATTCACAGCTCCACACCACTACATCTCCACACCTCCACAGACCAGTCAGTGGGCCGTGGAGCAACGCTCAACATGGACCGTCCAGATCTGAAACGTGCCTGAGGAAAGAAGCCCTGCCATGCAACTGGCCTATTACCCTGGCTGCACCATCAAGGTCTCGGCGCGCGAGCACGAGCGGGCGGCGCTGGCGATACTCAGGGAACTGGGCGTCTCTCTGCGCGAGATGCCCGAGTGGAACTGCTGCGGCGTGGTTCATACCCTTACGGGAGAGAACCTGATCCGGCACATGGCGCCGCTGCGAACGCTGGCGCGCCTGCGGCAGCAGGGTGAGCGCGAGGCGGTAACGCTGTGCGATATGTGCTTCAACACGCTGGCGCGGGCCAATCACCTGGCGCGGACGCAACCGGAGCAGGTGGCCGCCCTCAATGCGACCAGCGGCGGCGGTCTGGACTATGACGGCGCTGGCGAGGTGCTGCACCTGCTGCACCTCCTGCGCGACCGGGTGGGGCTGGCAGCGATCCGCAAGCGGGTGCGGCGTCCCCTGCGCGACCTGGCGGTGTACCCCTACTACGGATGCAAATTGCTGCGCCCGGCGGGGATCGGCCTCGACGACCCCGAGACGCCAACCCTGCTGCGCGACCTGATGGAGGCCCTGGGCGCGACCGTGGTCGAGGGGTCGCTGCAAACGCAGTGTTGCGGGGCGTACCTGGCAGTGGACCGACCGGCGCTGGTCACCGAGCGAGTACACGCGACGGTGGAGCAGGCCCGCGATGCCGGCGCCGGGGTGATTGTGCTCTCGTGCCCGCTGTGTCACTTCAACTTTGCGAAGTTTCAACCCGATACCGGCGCGCCGCTGCCGGTGCTGTATTACACCCAGGCGATTGGCCTGGCATTCGGCCTCGACCCGGCGGAACTGGGCCTGGATGATCGACATGTGGAGGCGCTGGCCGGGGTCGTGACCTCCCAGGCCCTCGCCTGATGGGCGCAAACACCGATCGGGAAGGTTTGACGCCGTTTTGGATTGTAGATTTTGGATTTCCGCAGATGGATTCCCAATGAAACCTGGCGATAATCCGCATGCAATCTATGCGACAGGAATGGGCATGACAGGGCTACGTCCTCAGCGGAAACAACTTCCGCTGCCGGGGAAGAAACAGGCGCGAAGCGCATTGGCAACACACCTCGCGCACGCGAGAGGAGGATCGGCATGAGCGAACCTGCCACGCTGGTCACAATGGAACTGATGGGCAAAGAATACCGCGTGCCGAGTGGTCTGACCATCCTGGCGGCAATGGAGTATGCCGGCTATAAGCTGGTGCGCGGCGTCGGCTGCCGCGGCGGCTTTTGCGGAGCCTGTCCCACCCTTTACCGTCGCGAGGGCAGCCATCGCATCTTTACCGCGCTGGCCTGCCAGACGCTGGTCGAAGACGGCATGTGCCTGGTGCAAATACCTTTCGTGCCCGCGCCCACCAAACCCTACGATCTGCACAGCATTACGCCACAGTCAACTACGCTGCTACGCTTCTTCCCTGAAATCGCCGGCTGCGTGGCCTGCAACACCTGCACCCGCTCCTGTCCGCAGGGCCTGCCGGTGATGGACTACATCCAGGCGGCGCTGCGAGGAGACATCGAGCGGGTGGCGATGCTGTCGTTCGACTGCATCGCCTGCGGGATCTGTTCGAGTCGCTGCCCCGCCGACATCAAGCACTACGCGGTGGGCCTGCTGGCGCGGCGGCTCTACGGCAAGTACCTGGTACCGCCGTCGGCGGACCTGGCGCTGCGGGTCGGCGAGATCGAGGCCGGGCGTTACGACGCGGAGTTGCGCGAACTGATGGAACTGCCCCTCGCTGACCTGCGCGCGCGTTACGAGCAGCGCACCTTTGAGCCGGCAGCCGACCAGAACGGCGAGTACAGCGCCACCCGGCGCTACAACTCGCCGATGGACCCTGTGGATTATCAGGATGAACTGGAGGGCGTATAGACAGCGCAGTTGCGAGTTGGGGAGGAGAAGGGCGAGGCATGGGGAAACCCCGGTTTCGCCTCCCTCCTCCAAACCAGTGCAGGGCCTGGCCCCCGGCCTCTTCCAGCAGGGGCGCAGGGAAACCCGGTTTCCCCGCCTCTCTTCCATCGAGCGAGGAGCAACGGTATGGAGCTTATCAATGGCTACCCGGCATCCATGCGCGAGAGCATCGCCCTGGTTGAGCGCACCCGCCCTGCGCGTCTGGGCCGGACCTTCCCGGCTATGAGCCTGGATGAGCGCAAGGCGTTGCTCCTCGCGCACCACCCCGACTATCAGGCCCACGCCAAGCGTCCCCTGCGCTTTGGGCCGAGCAAGGGCATGCTGCTCAACCACGAACTCGCCGATCTGTTCGAGGCGCGGCCACTGGTTCGCCCGGATCTGGACGTGAGCACGATTGACGCCGATGTGGACCTGCTGGTGATCGGCGGCGGCGGCGCGGGGACGGTGGCGGCGATCTGGGCGGTGCAGAGCGGGCTGGACCCGGCGCGGGTGCTGATTGCCACCAAGCTGCGCCACGGCGACTCGAACTCGACCATGGCCCAGGGCGGCATCCAGGCCGCCGACCGGCCCGAAGACTCGCCCGTGCAGCACTTTCTGGATGTGATGGGCGGGGGGCACTTTACCAACCGCCCCGATCTGGTGCGGGCGCTGGTAAGTGATGCGCCGCTGATCATCCAGTGGCACGAACGCCTGGGGGTAATGTACGACAAAGACAGCCAGGGGCGCTTTGTCGAAAACCCCGGCGGGGGCACCTCGCGCAACCGCATGCACTCGGCCCGCGACTACACGGGCCTGGAGATCATGCGCGTGCTGCGCGATGAGGCGCGCAACCTTGGCATCCGGGTGATCGAGTTTTCGCCAGCGATTGAACTGCTCTGCGACGACTGGGGCCACGTGGCCGGGGCAGTGCTGCTCAACCTGGAGACCCGGCGCTACCACATCGTGCGGGCCGCGGCGACGGTGCTGACCACCGGCGGCCTGGGCCGGGTGCACATCCAGCGTTTTCCCACCACTAACCACTACGGGGCTACCGGTGACGGGCTGGTGCTGGCCTACCGCGTTGGCGCCGAGCTCGTAGACCTCGACGCGGTGCAGTACCACCCCACCGGGGCGGCCTTCCCCGCCCAGATGGCCGGACTGCTGATCACCGAGAAGGTGCGCGGCCTGGGGGCCCAGCCGCTCAACCGCCTGGGCGAGCAGTTCGTTTTTCCCCTGGAGCCGCGCGACGTGGAGGCGGCAGCCTTCATCCGCGAGTGCGGCGAACGAGGCCTGGGCATTCCCACGCCCCACGGCATCTGCGGGGTCTGGCTCGACGCCCCGATGGTGGACCTGCTCCACGGGCCGGGGACCATCCGCGCTGCGCTGCCGGCGATGTATCGGATGTACATGCGTTTTGGGATTGATATGACCCGCGATCCGATCCTGGTCTTCCCTACGCTGCACTACCAGAACGGGGGCGTGGCCGCCGACGAGCACGGCGCGACCCGTGTGCCGGGCCTGTTCGTGGCCGGGGAGGTGATGGGCGGCATCCATGGCAAGAACCGGCTCATGGGCAACTCGCTGCTCGACTTCAACGTGTTTGGCCGGCGCGCGGGCATCGCCGCCGCGCACTATGCGCGCACCCATCGTCCCGGGCGGTTGAGCCTGGCCCACGTGGCCGAGTACGAGCGCATGCTGCGCGAGGCCGGCATCGAAACCACCCGCACCGCTCCGCGCATTCTGCCCGATTATCGCGGGAAAGAGGCCCTGGAACGCTATCTGGACGTGCCGGTGTAGTGGGGTTTTGGATTTCGGATTTTGGATTTGGGATTGCCGTATGCGGCGGCGCGATGAGACCTGGGGATTCTGTAATGGGGAGGCGTGGAGGGCCAGCACCTCCGCGGCGCCCACCGTAAAGCCATATGCACACCATTCAGATTGACGAAGGCTGGTGCAAAGGATGCGCCCTGTGTGTCATCTACTGTCCCCCCCGGGCGCTGCAAGTAGCCGCGCGCTTCTCGCCCCGGGGCGTGCATCCCCCGGAGCTGGTTCGCCCCGAACGCTGCAACGGTTGCCGGCTGTGCGAACTGCTGTGCCCGGACTTCGCCATCACGGTGACGGAGGAACGCCGTGTCCACGCATAGAGAGCTGATCCGGCGGGCGCTCGGCCCCAGGGTGCAATTCGTGCAGGGAGACGACGCCTGCGCCTATGGGGCGGTGCTGGCGGGCTGCACCTTCTTCGCCGGCTACCCGATCACCCCCGCCACCGAGGTCGCCGAGCGCATGGCCGAGATCCTGCCGCGCATCGGCGGCTGCTACATCCAGATGGAAGACGAGATCGCCAGTATGGGCGCGCTCATCGGCGCAAGCTGGACGGGGGCCAAGGTGATGACCTCGACCTCCGGCCCCGGCTTTTCGCTGATGCAGGAGAACCTGGGCTACGCCATTATGACCGAGACGCCATGCGTGGTGGTCAATGTGCAGCGGTCCGGGCCGTCCACCGGGCAGCCGACGATGGGGGCCTACGGCGACATGATGCAGGCCCGCTGGGGCACCCACGGCGACCACGAGATCATCATGCTCTGCCCGGCCTCGGTGCAGGAGGCCCTGGAGATCACCATCGTGGCCTTTAACCTCTCCGAGCAGTTGCGGACGCCCGTGCTGGTGTTCATTGATGGCGAACTGGGGCATATGCGCGAGCGCCTGGTCATCCCCGACGATGACGAGTTTGAACTGGTGGAGCGCCCGCGCGCCACTGATCGGGCCAGCTACCGCCCCTTCGCCCCCGGACCGGATCTGGTGCCGCCCTTCGCCCCCTTCGGGTCGGGCTTCCGCACCTTCGTGACCGGGCTAACCCACAACGAGGATGGCCTGCCGCGGGCCTCAAGCGCCGCCGTCCACGATCAACTGGTGCGTCGGCTGGCGGCCAAGATCACCAGCCATCTCGACCTGATCACGCGCTACGAAGAGTTCTACGCCGACGACTGCGAGATTGCCATCGTGGCCTACGGCATTACCGCCCGCACCTGCCGCGACGTGGTGGAGGAGGCCCGGCGCCGGGGCATCAAGGCCGGGTTGCTGCGGCTGATCAGCATCTGGCCCTTCCCCGAGCACGTCGTCGCCCGCTGGGCCGAACGGGTGCGGGCGATGCTCGTCCCGGAGATGAACCTGGGGCAGATCGTGCATCCCATCCGCGAGGCCGTCGCCGGACGGTGCGTGGTGACGCCATACGCCCGGATTGGCGGCGAGTTGCATACCCCCGCTGAACTGCTGGAAGCGCTGGAGGCATTGCAATGGCAACCGGCCTGAGGATCAAAACCGCCGCCGAGTTGCGGACGAACTACCTGCGGCGGGAGATGTTCCCGACGATCTTCTGTGATGGGTGCGGCATTGGCAACGTGCTGAACTACACCCTCTGGGCGATTGACGAGGTGGGCCTTGACCTCGACCGGACGGTGTTCGTGTCGGGGATCGGCTGCTCGTCGCGGCTCCCCGGCTACATCAATGCCGACGGTCTGCACGCCACCCACGGGCGAGCGCTGGCCTTCGCCGCGGGCATCAGGGCCGCCAACCCCGACCTGACAGTGATCGTCTTTACCGGCGATGGCGACGGGGCGGGCATTGGCGGCAATCACCTGCTGCATACGATTCGCCGCAACATGGACATGACCGTGATCCTGGTCAACAACTTCACCTACGGCATGACTGGCGGCCAGTCGGCCCCCACTACGCCCGATGGCGGCTTCAGTTCGACGACGCCCTACGGTAACATCGAGCATCCACTGGACATCTGCGAACTGGCGAAGGCCCTGGGAGCGCCCTACGTGGCCCGCTGGCCGGTGGTGTCGCCAGCGCAGCCGGTCAAATCCATTGCCGAAGGCATTCGCAAGCGCGGCTTCGCGCTGATCGAAATGCTCACCCCCTGCCCGACGGCCTATGGCCGGCGCAACGGGCTGAAGGAAATCGAGCAGATCTGGCGCTGGTACCGTGAGCATACCGTGCTGCTCGACGAGTGGGAATGGGTGGAGCAATTCGGCTCGCCCGAGGAGCGCGAGGCGCTGCGGGGCAAATTGAAGATCGGCGTCTTTCAGGATACCGAGCGCGAGACGTTCGAGGATCGCTGGGCTGCGCTGGTGGCAAGGGAGAGGCTATGAAACGCGAGATTCGCATCTGTGGCTTCGGCGGGCAGGGGGTGGTCACCGCAGCGGTCATTCTGGGCAAAGCGGCGGCGGTCTACGACGGGTTGACGGCCTGCCAGGTGCAGTCCTACGGCCCGGAGGCCCGCGGTGGCGCGGCGCGGGCCGAGGTGATTATCGCCGATCACCCGATTGGCTACCCCGGCATCCACCTGGCCGACGTGCTGGTGGCGATGTCGCAGGAAGCCTACAACCGCTATGGGCGGGCGATCAAGCCGGGAGCAGCAGTGATCATCGATCCCGACCTGGTTTTCCAGCGCGATGAGGCCCAGCCGCTGATCCCGGTGCGCGCCACCAAGATCGCTGAGGACCTGGGCAACACCGTGGTGGCGAATATCGTCATGCTCGGCGCGCTGACCGCGCTGACCGGCGTGGTCTCGCCGGAGGCGCTGCTGGCAGCCACCCTGGACAGTGTCCCGGCGCGTTTCCGAGAGTTGAACCGCCGCGCCCTGGAGGCGGGAATGCAGGCGGCGAAGACGTAATTGGATTTTGGATTTTGGATTGCTGTGTATGGCGTCCCGGTGATGTCCGGGGAACATGCGCACACACTCCTGTTACCGGAACTGATACAGGGTACAGGCGCGTGACGGCTACAGCGCAACGCTCTGGCTTACGTACAGCGTCTGGGAGGGCATTGCCCTCCCAACCTTTTTCTGGCCCGCCTCCTGGTGCGCGCGTCCTGCAAAACGACGGCGCTGTCGCCGACGGCAAAGGACGCCAATTCCCCGCGCTTTAGCTCAGGGCAGGGAGGTAGATATGGATGGTCGTCCCGCGTCCTGGCGCACTCACCACGTCAATTGCCCCTCGATGGCTGCGAATGATGCCGTGGGTAGCGGCCATGCCAAGACCGCGACCGTGAGCTTTGGTGGTGAAGAACGGTTCGAAGATCCGGGCGCGGGTGGCTTCGTCCATCCCACAACCGGTATCGCTCACGGTTAAACGCACAAACCGCCCTGGCAAGAGGTCAGGACCAAGGATCAGCGCATCGAGGCGGGCGCAGTCCAGGTCCTCGATCGCGGTTTCCAGGGTTATCTGGCCTGACGTGTCTCCGAGCGCATCACCGGCGTTGACAAGCAAATTGAGAATGACCTGACGCATCTGGGAGGCATCGGCCTGAATACAGGGGAGCGCATCGGCAAAGCGGTACTGGAGGGTAGCGCGACGAGTCAAGGAAGGCTCAAGCAGCACCACCACGTCACGGACTAGATCATGGAGATTGAGGACCTTCATGACGAGGCGCCCTTTGCCGGCGTAGGCGAGCATCTGAGCCGTAAGATCAGCCGCCTGCCGAACGCCATGCAATATCGCTTCAATATTCTCCTGGAGTGGCGAATCGTCAGGAAGATCAATTGACAACAATTCGGTGTACCCTTTAATAGTAGTAAGCAGGTTGTTGAAGTCATGGGCCAACCCGGCGGCAAGGATGCCGATACTTTCGCGCCGCTGGGCTTCCTGAAGGCCGCGTTCAAAGGCCAGACGCTCCTCCTCGTGACGGCGTTGCTCCGTAAGGTCCATGGCAACGTGCCCCACGGCGATGATGTCCCCATTATCGGTGCGAATAGGAAAACTGCGGGTGAACCATCTGGTTCCTTCGCCGGTAAGATCGTCGTAGACTCCGCCCACCGGCATCGCGGTGCGGAGAATGTACTCCAGGGTCTCGCGATTCAAGTGCGCGACAATCGGAGGAGCAATCCCCTCCAGCGAACGGCCCAGAAGTTGCGATGGCGAAGACAGATCAAAGATCTGTAGCAGGTTTTGATTGGCTAGGATATAACGCCCCTGCAGATCCTGCACACCGAGGGCGATTGGCACGTGGTCGAAAAAGCTCTGCAAAAGGGCCTGACTGCGCTGCAGTTCAGCCGCGATGCGCTGGCGCGCGTTCAGTTCGCTGCGGAGATACTCGTTGGTCACTCGCAAGCGCCTGATGAGGGTGTCGCGCTCAAGCTCGGTACGGCGATACTGGGTGACATCGCGCAAATACACAATCACAAAAGCCGCGCTGGATTCGTGCTCGTGCACCGGAACAAGTTCCAGATCAAAGGTCAGGAAAGAACCATCAAGTTTTTCCGTAATGAACTCTGTACGCAGCGGGACGCCATCGGCGCACACCCGGCGCAGGTGGAGGAGAACCTCCGAGGTGATCGTGGAGCCGAGAAGGCGCTCCAGAGTCTGCCCCACCGCATGCTCGGCAGACACGCCGGTCATTCGCTCACAGGTCGGGTTGATGTAGATCACCTGCGGGCCAGGAGGCTCAAAGGGCGCCGTTTCAGTAATGATAATCGCAGCCTGGGCATACTGCGGGATCACCTCGAACGCCCTGGCGCGCAATGCGACGCAGGCTTCGGAACGGCTATCGCCTGGATTTCGATTTCCGGTTGACGCTTGTAATTCTACGCTTTGGGCGGGCAGGCAGAAGCCATTGGCATTCCTATGGCCAGAGGCAGGCAATGGTGACATGGTCACAATACGCTCCGGAACAAAGTGCCAGGAAAAGGTTCCAGATCACATCATAACCCCTGTTTATAATTTTAACAACATTCAATTCTCAAACTGAGAGCCATTGCCACTATGAGTCTTTGCGCTGAAATTGCCATCCGGTATCGAGTGAGATTATACTGATAATTGTCGTGCTGCGCCGCCAATCTATCCGGAGGCAAGGGAAACAGGGATTCGCGCATCTCGTCGCCGCCTGGGCGCGCTCCCCACGGGCGTGTTATAATGCGCCGGTTGTGGGAGACCGCGTAACTGTAACCGGCCTGAGGATGGCATGGACGAGTTCGAGGAACTTGACCACTACGCAGTGCTCGGCGTCCAACGGAACGCAACGGCGGAGGAGATCAAACGCGCGTACCGGCAGCAAATCGCGCGGTACCATCCGGATCGCTTTGCGACGGCCAGCCCTGAGGAGCAGGCCGAAGCCAGCCGGCGCGCCCGGCGGATCAACGAAGCCTATGCCACGCTGAGCGATGCAGCCGCGCGAACGGCCTACAACCGGAAGCTGGGGCTTGCAGCTGCGAGCCCGCGTGCGCATCCAACTCCGGCTGCACCGGCCCAACCCCGCGATCATCTGGCGGAGCTGTACGCGCAGGCGCGCGCTCACATCGATGCAGGACGCCACCTGCAGGCCATCGCCACTTTGCGCGAGATCCAGCGGATCAACCCGTTTTACCGTGACAGCGGGGCGCTGCTGGCGCGAGCGGAAGCCGCGGGGCGCGCAGTCGCGCCCCCATCGGGGCCGTCCGGCCAGAAGCCGGACAGCGGGCGCCGGGCGCTGCTTGTCGGCGCCGTCGCGGCCCTGTTCCTGGCCGGGATAGGGGCGGCCGGGTGGGCCCTGCGACGCCAGGGTGAAGCCACCTTGCAGGGCGCAACCGGCGCCGGTCCAACGCTCGCCCCCACCGGCGTCCCGACCCTCGCCCCCACTGGCGCCCCGACCCTCGCCCCCACCAGCGTCCCGACCCTCGCCCCCACGGCAGCAGCGATCGCCGAAAGCGGGACGGTGCTGTACCAGGAGGATTTCACCCAGGCGGCCCGCTGGCCCTCGATCCGTGGCGCCGGTTGGAGCGTCGGGTTTGCGCCGGGCGCCTATCAGATCACCGCCGCCCAGGAGGTCGGCAACATCTGGGCGTTTAACACGTCACCTGCGGGCGTGAACTTTCTGGTTGGCGTTGATGTCGAGGTCAACGGCGGATGGGCGGGATTGCTGTTGCGCTTCAACGAGCGGAACTACCTGGCCTACATGGTTGACCCGCGCGCGGGCGGCTACCGCTTGCTCCGTTCCGGCGGCGGGCGTTCCACGGTGCTGCTTGAGGAGCAGCATCCGGCGGTGATCGCGGGCGAAGGAGCGCGGAATCGGCTGGCGGCGCGCCTGGAGAATGAGCGGATCAGCCTGGGGATGAATGGCGCGGAGGTCGCCGATCTCAGCCTGGCCGACCCGCCGCCGACGGCCCGCTACGGCATGGTGGCTGTGGCAACTGACGCCCAGGTGGTGGCGCTGTTTCGCAACCTCGTGATCCGGTCGCTCGATTAGAGCACTGACCGCAATGCTTGACCCCCGAGGACCCTGAGCCATGTGGCTCCTGCACTCGCGTCGCCAGCGTTGCAGGTCAATCTTTTCGAGAAACGCTACAGCGCGCAGCCGATAGCGATTCGGTCGCGGCCGCAACCGAACACGTTCATACCGCAGCGAGCGCAAACGGCCCCAAACGCCTCATCCTCTACGCCTCCCTGCGTGCTCGGCGGTAAAGCCGGGGTCTCCTTATCATATCCGTTGAACCCGCGCTTGCCTGGCGCGCCTCCGGCAACACCAGACCAGAAAGCAGCCTCCCCCATCCGAAGTGGTTATTCATTGACCAGAGGTTGTTGCTTCGCAACCCTTGACGCGCCCTCTAAGAAGGGGTACAGTGGCAGAAAGACAGAGGGCAAGCGGGGAGATGCGCGATGGAACAGCTAGACCCAGACGACATACGGCGCGGCTCGGGACTGGCGCTCCACGCCTATGCGGGCATGCTCGACCTCATCGCCGAAGGACGCCTGCAGGCCGGCGAACCGATCCTGATCGAGCGCCTCACCGAACATCTGGGCGCCAGCCAGACGGCCGTATGCGAAGCAGTGATGCGCCTGGTGCAGGAAGGGTTGGCGACCGAAGCGGCTGATGGCCGCCTGCGCATCGTCGGCCTCAGCGCGAGTTACGTCCAGAATGTTTACCTGGTTCGCGGGGCGCTTGAAGGGTTATGTACGGAACTGGCCACGCCGTATATTCGCCTGGAGGACCTGATCGAACTGCGGGCGCTACTAAACGAGACCGGTGACGCCCTGGCTCGCAGCGACGCCCGCCCCTATCTGCGATCCGATATGCAGTTGCATGCCCTGATCGTGCGCGCCACCACCAACAACATTCTGCTCGCGGCCCTGCGATCGCTCCAACCCCACGTGAACCTGATCCACCGCTACATGCAGCGCATCGAAGGCACGTATTTGCTCTCCTCTTACCAGGAGCATCTGGAGATTGTGGCCGCAATCGCCGACCGCGACGCCGTGCGCGCCCGCTATGCCATGGAACAGCATATTCGCAGGACCGGCGAGCGCATCGGCAGGTTGTTGAGCCTCTAGGCCTGGCGTTTTTTTTGGCAGGGCATATTCTTAGACGTTCCCACACGGACCGGATTATCATTAGAGACCCACGGGAAGGCTCCGCCTTCCCACAGTTCATCTGTGCGCTCCTTTACCCACGGTGCGTGTTCAGATGTACCGCAGTGCACGCAGCGGAACTCAGAGGACGAACTGGTTGAAGCCGTGTGCGCCCTTCTGCGCCTTTGCGGCAATACCATTCGGCAGTTGTGAACCCCACCCCGCAGCAGGAGTTTGACAGCCCGGCGCGTGCGGCACACAATACCAGAAGGTCCTCTCACAGCAGAAAGGTGCCACTCTATGACAGAGTTACCTCGCCTTGCCCGGATGCTCGGCCTCACCGTCGGTCTCGCTGCTGGCGCCGTGGGTATCGGCGTCGTTACAGCTTTGCGCCGTTCGCTGCCGCGCGTCACCGGGCGGCAGCCGCTGCCGGGCCTTGCCGCTCAGGTCGAGGTGCGCCGCGATCGCTGGGGCATTCCGCATCTCTATGCCGCGAGCAACGCCGATCTTTTCGCTGCGCTGGGGTATGTGCATGCCCAGGACCGACTGTGGCAGATGGAGTTGAACCGCCGCACCGGGCGGGGTCAACTGGCCGAGATCTTCGGCCCGGTGGCCCTGAGTTCTGACCAGTTCGTGCGCACCCTGGGCTTCGAGCGCATCGCCCGGCGCGAGGTCGAGTTGCTCGATAAGGAGACGCGCCTGATCCTGGAAGCCTACGTCCGTGGCGTCAACGCCTGTCTGGAAGCCAGTCGCGGGCGGCTGCCGCTGGAGTTCACCCTTCTCGGGTTCCAGCCGCGCCCCTGGGAACTGGTGGACATTCTGGTCTGGCCCAAGGTTATGGCCCTGACGCTTTCAGGGAACTGGACGGGCGAGTTGCTCAATAGCAAGATCATTGCCGCCGTGGGCTATGAACGGGCCGCGGCCATTGCGCCGCGCTATCCGGGCGCCGCGGTGGTCACCGTGCCCCCGGAAGCGGAGTTGCCGCCGCGCCTCGGCGAGGGCGCCCTGCGGCTCGCCGCCGAGGCAGCCCCCTTTACCGGCGAGAGCGGCACGCCCCAGGGCTCCAACGCCTGGGCCGTCTCTGGCGCGCGGACCACTACCGGCCGTCCCCTGCTGGCCGAGGATCCCCATCTGAGCCTGGGGCTGCCTGGTCTGTGGTACCTGGCCCATCTGGAGGGCGGCGACTTCAAGGTGGCCGGCGCGACCATTCCGGGCACCTGCGGCGTGATTATCGGGCATAACGATCGCATCGCCTGGGGCCAGACCAATACGATGACCGATAATCAGGACCTCTACATCGAACGGTTCCATCCCGAAAACCCCGACCTCTACGAGTGGCGGGGCGAGTGGCGCGAGGTGGAGAGCCTGCGCGAGGAGATCGTGGTCAAGGGCCAGAAAGAAGTCGTGCTGGTTGACGTGCGTCTGACCCGCCACGGTCCGATTATTGACGAGATCGCCGGCCCTGAAGGCTCACCGTTCCGCCGCACCGAGCCGGCCGCACCCCATCAGGCCCTGGCGCTGCGCTGGACGGCGCTCGATCCGTCGCCAGCGGTGACGCGGGCGGTGCTGCGCCTCAACCGCGCCCGTGATTGGGACGAGTTCCGCGCCGCGCTTGAAGACTGGGACGTGCCGCCGCAGAACTTCGTCTACGCCGACGTGGACGGGCACATTGGCTACGCGGTGGGCGGCCGCTTACCCGTGCGGGCAAAGGGAGACGGGCAAACGCCCGTGCCCGGCTGGGACGGCGAGCACGAATGGCAGGGCTTCATCCCCAACCTGTCCCTGCCTGCCGCGCTCGACCCGCCAGGCGGCCTGGTGGTTTCGGCGAACAACCGCATCGTCGGCGCCAACCACCCCTATCACGATGCCATCCACGGCGACTGGGCCAATCCCTACCGCGCCGAACGGATTACCGAGCTATTACAGCGCGTGGAGCGGCACGACGTGCGCAGCTTCGCCCATATTCAGGCCGACGTGCGCAGCCTGCCGGGGTTGCAACTGGCCCGTCTGGCGGCGCGCCTCGAACCTGAGGAGCGCCTGGAACGGGCCGCACGCGACCTCCTGGCAGCTTGGGACGGCGAGTTGACGGCTGACGCGCCCGCTGGCGCAGTCTACGATGCCCTGCGCCACCACCTGCTGCGGGTAGTCTATGCCGAGCTTGGCGAGTTGATCGGCGCCCAGGGGGGGCTGGGGGCCTTCGGCGCGCTGCCCTCCAACACCTATCTGGAACGCGCCCTGCCTGAGGTGCTGGCGCGCGCCGAGGGCGCCACCGACCTGGCTCGGCCGGATGCCTGGCTCGGCGGCGAGCGCAGTTGGGGCGCGGTGCTCGGCGAGGCGCTGCGGCTGGCCGTGGCCGAGCTGCGCGAAAAACTCGGCCCCGATCCGAGTAAATGGAGCTACGGCAAGGTCCATACGCTAACGCTGCGCCATCCGCTGGGAAGCGTGCCGGCATTGGCGCCGATCTTCAATCGCGGCCCCTGGCCGACCGGCGGCGATGTGGACACTGTGAACCAGCAGTATGTGCCGCGCCAGACGGCCGCCGGGCCGATCTACAACGCCCCCTCCTACCGGCAGATCTTCGATCCTGGCGACTGGGACGCGGCACGGGTGATCATCCCCGCCGGGCAGAGCGGTCATCCGATGAGCAGCCACTATGCCGATCTGGCCGGCACGTGGCGCGCGGGCGGTTACTGCCCGCTCCTGTGGAGCCGCGAAGCGGTCGAGCGCCATACGGCCGATGTACTGTTCCTGGAACCGCGGTAAGATATGTGGAGGTGTGGAGATGTAGAGGTGTGGAGATGTAGAGGTGTGGAGATGCAGAGATTTGGAGCTAAATTGTTTAGATGCATTTATGGAACTTATAAGCGATCCATCTACACCTCCACACCTCCACACCTCCACACCTCCACACCTCCACACCTCCACACCTCCACACCTCCACACCTCCGCACCTCCGCACTTCCACCCTCGCCTTGCCCGGCGCATCCCCATCGTGTACAATGCCACGGAATGTGGAACCGGCGCTGTTGGGCCTACGGGTAGTGCATGTCAACGCTTGAACTGTCGCGGCCACGGACCGCTTCCGAGCCTGCCTCCGGCACGGGCGCAACTACTTCCCGGCTCTGGTTGCTTACAGTCGAGCAGGCGGCCTACCTGACGCTGGGAGTGGCAGCCCTGCTTGCCCACCTCTGGGCGCTCGGCGACCGGGCCCTGCACCACGATGAGACGCTCCACGCAGCGTATTCGTGGTACCTGCTGATGGGCCGCGGATACATCCACGATCCCCTGCTCCACGGCCCGCTGCTCTACTATCTGGGAGCGGCGCTCTTTTTCCTCTTTGGCGATAACGACTTCGTCGCCCGTCTGGGGCCGGCCCTGGCCGGCACCGCTCTCACCCTCTCGCCCTACCTCCTGCGCCAGACGCTGGGGCGCGCTGCGGCGCTCATCGCTGCCGTCTATTTCCTGATTTCGCCGGTGGCCCTGTATGTCGGGCGCTTCTTCCGCCACGACATCTATTCAGTGTTATGTGAAGTCCTGGTTTTCGCTGCGATTGTGCGCTACGGCGCCACGCGCCGCCCCGCCTGGCTCTTCGTGGGCGCGAGCGCCTTCGCGTTGATGCTGGTGAACCATGAGACGACCTATCTCTTCTCCCTGATCATGGCCGCGCCCCTGACGGCAGCTTTCCTGTGGCGCGTGTACCGTCCGGGGATCATGCTGGCGGGCCTGCTGGGGGCAGGGGTTGCCGCGCTGATCTTTGTGCTGCCCGGCCACGCCCAGGTGGATGGCGCGCACCACGCCATGCGCGATCCACAGACAGGCGAGTTGATCGTCGAGCGGCCGGGGTGGTTTGGCTGGCCGCCCCTGGAGACCGAGGATAATAGCTATGCCCTGCGCGTGCGTAATCGCCCTGATAATGACGGCGGGCGCAGTCTCTTTGCCAATCTGGGCCTGTACCTGCGCGACCTGTGGCAGTTCTTCCGCCATCCGGCGGTGCTGCTGGCGATCGGGTTGACCCTCGGCGTCCTGGCGACGCTGAGCTACCTGATCTGGCGGCGCCCTGGAGCAGACGGGCGCACCCCCTGGCAGGTCGCTCGCGAGCGCGGCGATCCGGCGGCGGAGGTCTTTGCCAGCCTTGGCGCCGGTCGGCGCTGGCTGGTGGCCCTGCTGATCGTGCTGGGTATCTACACGGTGTTCTTCACTGCCTTCTTCACCAACATTATCGGCGTGATCAGCGGCGTAACCGGGTCGCTGCTCTACTGGCTCGCGCAACACAACGTCGAGCGTGGCGGACAGCCCGGGCACTATTACTTCTTTCTGCTTGGCGTCTACGAGCCGCTGCTGCTGATCTTCGGCGGCGCGGCCCTCGTGCTGGCGGCTCTGGACGCCCTGCGTGCCGCGCGCCGTTCGGGGCAAGGGCCGGACGCTGCGGAGGACGGGCCGGCATGTCCCGGTCAGCAGGCTGGCCCTGGCGTCTACCTGCTGGCCTGGTGGACGCTGGCCGCCCTGGGCATCTACACCTGGGCCGGCGAGAAGATGCCCTGGCTGACCATCCACATCAGCGTGCCGCTGACCTTGCTGGCGGCCTGGGGCGCGCAACGCCTGATCTGGAACCGCTGGCGCGCCAGAGAGGAGGCCGAACTGGCCGCCGAGGACGCGGCCCTGGCCCGCGCCTCTGTTCGCGCCGCCTGGACAATCTACGCAACCCTCTTCGCGATTATTGTCGGGCTGAGCTTTGTGCTGCTGACGGCCATTGTGGCCTTTGGTGAACAGTCAGCGCTGGCGCCCTGGGTGGTGCCGGCAGCGGCGCTGGGGCTGATTGCGCTGCTGACCACCGGCGCCGCCCTGCGCTGGGGGCCGGGACACGCCGTGACCCTGCTCGCCGCCTGTCTTGGGATCGCCGTGGGCCTCTACACCTTCCGCTCAGCAGTGCGCCTGGCCTACGTCAATGGTGATGTCCCGGTTGAGGCTATGGTCTACACGCAGACCTCGCCGGATATGATGCGCATCGTGCGCCGCCTGGAAGAGGCCTCCATCCGCCGGGGCCGGGGGCTGGCCCTGCCGATTATCTATGACAACGAGACCATCTGGAGCTGGTACCTGCGCGATTTCAGCGCCGCCGAGCGCATCGGCGGGCAATTGCTGGAGCCGCCCGACGCGCGGATTATGGCCGTGCTACTGCTCCAGGAGAACTATGATCGCTACCCGGAGAACCGGCGCTATCTGGAGGGCTTCGTGATCCAGCGTTACCCCCTGCGCTGGTGGTTTCCCGAGGATCACGTCTACCGGTTGGGCCCGGGCTGGCGCCAGGCGCCCCTGGAGCAGGTGTCGCTTCTCGGCCAGGCCCTGCGCGCGCCCTTCGACCGCGGGGTGGGCGAACGCTGGTGGCGCTTTCTGATGTTTCGCGATCTTGGCGAGCGCCTGGGTTCGACTGATGTGATCATCGCCGTGCGCCCCGAACTGGCCGACCAGATCAGCCCCGGCTTCGGCGGCCAGTTGAGTGGCAGGCGGCTCTGAACGCTGGCGCAACCCCGAGGGTTGCGCGCAGGCTCCGGGAGGAGAGGTATAGGGAAACCTGGTTTCCCGCCTCCCTGCCCGGCAGAAAAAAATGTGCCTTATGCCTTTGGAGTGTGAAGCGCCGTGATGTTCTCGTTAGAATGTATGTATTAGACACGCGCAGCATGGCACTTGAAACGCTTAACCAGCCAACTGAACCCCGGCTGCTTAGCCGCCCGATCAGCCTGGCCTGGCTCACCTGGGAAACAGCGGCGTTCGCGCTGATCGTCCTCGCCAGCATTATCACTCATCTCTGGGGCCTGGGCGATATGGCGCTGCATCACGACGAGAGCATCCACGCCTGGTCGAGCTGGCGCCTCTATGCCGGTGCAGGCGGTTTCAACTGCTGGGGCGGGGTGGTCGCGCCAACGTACTGTTATGACCCGGTCTATCACGGGCCATCGTTATACTATTTCACCGCCCTGGTCTACTTTCTTTTTGGCGATGGCGACGCTCAGGCGCGTTTGCCAATGGCCATAGCCGGCATTCTGATGGTCGCCTCGGCCTGGTGGCTGCGACCCTACCTGGGGCGCCGCGGGGTGCTGGCGGCGGCGGCGCTGCTGGCCTTCTCGCCCTCGCTGCTCTACTATACCCGCTTCGCGCGCCACGACGGCCTGATGGTGCTCTGGGAGGTATGGATGTTCGTCGGCGCGCTGCGCTGGCTCGACAGCGGGCGTCCTGGCTGGCTGTACCTGACCGCGGCGGCAGTGGCCCTGGCCATCGCCACCCACGAGCTGTACTACATTCTGCTGTTCATCTTCGGCGTCTTCGTGCTGATGCGCCTGCTCGCCGAGAGTCGTTTCGCCCGCCACCTTAACTGGTTCCTGATCGCCGTCATCGGCATCGCTGTGCTGCTGATGCTGGTCAATCCGCGCATCCCGGTGGGCCAGGGGCTGTACTTCGGCGAAAAAGCCTTTCTGGTGGCCTCGGCCTTCCTGCTAGCCTGGCTCTGCCAGCAGTTGTGGGACCCCGCCCCGATCCTCGCGCCGCGCCTGCGGGCGCTGTGGAGCGAGCAGCGCCCGACGCTGTGGATCGCTCTGGCTATTCTGGGCGGCATCTACCTGGTGCTTTACTCTTCGTTTTTCGCCCATATGCGCGGGGCCTTTGACGGCCTCTACGCCGGGCTGGCCTACTGGCTGGGGAGCCAGCAGGAGTATGCTCGCGGCGATCAGCCCTGGTACTATTACCTGATGCTGCTGCCGCTCTACGAGCCGCTGGCGGTTCTGGCCGCCATCGGAGTCGTGGCGGCGCTCGTGGCCGCCGTGGCGCGGCGCTTCCTGGCCCGTCAGCGCGCCGCTTCTTGCTCCACCGGCAACGCTGCGCCACCGGAGAGCACCGAAGATCAGCCACGGGAGGAATCCTCACCATCCAGGGCATCCCTGGCCGGCATAACGCGACGCTTCCCGCCTCGCCAGCGCCCCTTTGCGGCCGCAACTGGCGGCGACGCGCCGGAGACAGACGAGGAGACCCGGGCGCCGGAGGCCTCCTACCCGACCGGCGTTCCGGTGATGCCCGGCGCGTTGCAGCCCTGGGGCCTCTATCCCTTGCTCACCGTGTTCTGGTTCTGGACGGCGCTGATCATTTTTTCCTGGGCCGGCGAGAAGATGCCCTGGCTGGTGGTGCATATGGCCCTGCCGGGCGCCCTGCTGGCCGCCTGGGTGATCGCCCGCCTGCTCGATGTGGTAGAGCGCGAGGGGCGCGCGGCAGGCCCGGCGCCCGCGGCAGACGCCAGCGACCCGCCAGCGGGCAACGCCAATCCGTACCCGCTCCTCGCCCTCGTGCCCCTGGTCACCGTCCTTGCCGCCGTCGCCATCGGCGTGGCCTTCTGGCGCATCGGGGCCAGCGCTCAGGGCCAGGAGTGGCAGCGCAATCTCTTGCAGGGCCTGGTGCCGCTGTTTATCGCCGGGGGCCTGGTATACGCCCTGTTGACCCTGGCGAACCTCCTCGGCGCGCGGCTGGTGCTGGCCTTGATGGCGCTGACCCTTGCCCTCGGCATCGGCGCGTACACCGTTCGGGCCACCTGGATGGTGGTCTATCACCATCCCGATACGCCGATTGAGCCGCTGATCTATACTCAGACCGCCCCGGAGGTGCCGCGCTACGTCGCCGATATTCGCGAAATGGCGATTAACCTGACCCGCAGCAATCGCACTCCGCAGGACGAGACCGGCGGCCTGAGCATGCCGGTGTTCATTGACAGCGGCGACGAAAATGGCGAGGGGTCCCTGGCCTGGCCACTGCAATGGTACTTCCGCGATTTCAAGCACCTGGTCTGGACCAAACGCGACCGCTTTCAGACTGATCCCGGCCCAGAAACGTTCATCGTGTCCATGCCCGACGGTTCCACTGCTCTGGCGCCCGTGGTGCTGCTCTACCGCCCCCACGTGACTGAAGCGGTGCGCGAGGCGCTGCGCGGGTCGTATGTGCAACCCTATGGCCCGGCGGGAGTGTTTAACTGGTGGTTTCCCGAAGGCGACAAGTGCTCCCCCAACAGTCCCGGGTACAAACGCTTCTACTACAGCACGTGGACGCCGGTGGAGCAATTGTTAAAGCCCCCCGGGTCCGGCGGCTCGGGCGGGTGCGGGCGCGATATTTCGGCGGAGGTGCACGGCCCGTATGCTCCGCTTCTGTGGCCGTTCCGCGTTGAGAACTGGAACTGGCTGGGCCGCTACGTCTTGTACCGCGAGTTGCCCTATCCCCTCGTGCCTGGCGCACGGGAGATGGAGGTCTGGGTGCGCAGCGACCTGGTGGCCGGCGGCGGGGGGGCGCCGCCAGCGGCGCCGGCGTCGCCCGATCTGCGGCTGGTGGCCCGACAGGTGCTAACCTTGCCCGCCGGGGGTGGCCAGCCGACAGGCGTGGCCATTGACGCGCAGGGCAATCTCTACATCGCCGACACCGGCGGCCATCGCATTCACGTCTACGGCCCCGACGGGCGCTTGATCCGCAGCCTTGGCGGGCAGGGCGCGGCCCTGGGCGAGCTGTACGAGCCCCGTGGTCTGGCCGTTGACGCCGAGGGGAACCTGTATGTCGCCGATACCTGGAACGCCCGCATTGTGAAGTACAATCCCCAGGGCCGGGCGGTCGCCGCCTGGGGCAGCGGCGAACAGGATCTGGGCGATGGCCGGCTAGCGACGATTACTGGAGGCGACCCGGAGCGAAATGCCGCCGCCCCCCTGGGGTTGTTCGGGCCGCGCGGCGTGGCGGTGGACGCCCGGGGCAACGTCTACATCGCTGATACTGGCAACCGCCGCATCATCGTGACCGATAGCGACGGGACGTTCCTCTACCAGTTCGGCGCCGCCGGGGCCGAGCCAGGTCAGTTCAACGAGCCGACCAGCCTGGCTGTGGACGCGCAGGGCAATCTCTACGTGGCCGACACCTGGAACAGCCGCGTCCAGGTGTTCGCGCCCGATGGCGCCGGACGGGTCGGCCCCATCCCCATCGTCACCTGGCAGGTGGCCGGCTGGCGCCCGAACACCTACGATGATCCCGCGCTTACCGCCAGCCCCGATGGCACGGTCTTTGTCAGCGTGCCCAGCCGGAGCCAGGTCATCTCCTTCAACCTGCGCGGCGATCCGCTGCTGCGCTGGAGTGGGCAGAGTAACGATCTCGTCGCCCTGACCAGCCCGAGCGGCCTGGCAGTGGACGCCGGGGGGGCGGTGTGGGTGACCGACCGCGCCACCAATCGGGTGCTGCGCTTCGTTTTGCCCGACGTGGCGCCTCAGTGAGGGGGGACGGAGGAACGAGGGTTTTCGCAGGGATCAGCAGGCAGGAGCGTTGGGAGACCCGGTTTCTCCACCTCTCTTCAACCGACCAGTTTCATACCAGAACCAATGGATTACACCCACCTCAACCACGCCATCCCACCGGTCAGCGAAGGCATGAGCGATGCCTGGCGCCGCCTGCTGGCTCACCTGGGCGAGCATACCGCGCTGATCGTGCGCGCGCTGAACCTGCGCCCCACCGCTGTGACCCTCTACGGGCAAACCGAGCAGCACATCCTGGTGCGCATCTCAACGCTCAACGAGCATCTGATCCTGCGCATCGCCCCCGAGGACGACCTGGCGGCGCACGTCTTCTTTCTGCGCATGATGAGCGCCCAGAACCTGCCCGCGGCGCGGCTCATTCAGCGCGACCTGTCGTGCACCCTGGCGCCCTTTGCCTACACCCTGGAAACATTCGCGCCCGGCGTACCCGCGACGGCGCTGGATGAACCACACCTGCTGCGCGGCGCGGGGCGCCAGGCCGGGCGCGTGCTGCGACGCATGCACCACGTCAACACCCCCGGGGCGGGGCGTCCGCGCATTACGGGGCGCTGGCCGCAGATGCACTGGCGCATGGTGCTGCGGCGCATTGGCGAGCATCTGGCCCCGCCCCCCGCTGACGCGCTGCTGTTCAGCGAGGCGGAACGGGCGGCCATTGGCTTGCTGCTCGATGATGAGCGCCTGGAGTTGCCCCGGCCGGTGCTGATGCACGGCGCCTTTAGCCCGGCGGTGGTGCGCTGCACGGCCGGTAACGGGGTGCATCTGGAGGCGATTGAGGCGCCAGGACGCTGGGTGGGTGGCGATGGGTTGTGGGATCTGGCCTGCGGCCTGTGCCCGGTGTACCCTGAGCCCTGGCGCGAGGGCTTGCTGGAGGGCTACAACGTTGCCGGGCCGCTCTCGCCGGCCGAGGAAGAGCGGTTGCCCCTGTTGCGTCTGCTGGCCAGCTTCTGGCTCGCCTCCTACCACTACATGCGCGCTCAGCCCTACGAGGCGGCCCGTGACGACGCCCTGCGGCTCATCGAGACCCTGGTGGCCGCGTAAGCGTGAGGCGGTGGTCCCACCCTCCCCCAACCCCCTCCCTTGCCCACAGGTGGAGAGGAAGGGGGCGCCGAGTTAGCGAGGCGGAGGAGGGTAAGGACCAGCCGCCCTTCTACCGTTAGAGGAGCGTGGGGCGCCCCCAATATAGCGTTTCTCGAAAAGGTTGATCCGCAACGAAGGCGGCACGAGCGCCGCGAGCCACACGGCTCAGTGTCCTCATCTTCAGTGGATCAAGCATTCCGGTCAGTGCTCTAATCAAGAAAGTTCCAGACCATGCCAGCACAACCCGAGGTTGAGATCTACGCCAGCCCGGAGGAACTCCAGGCGGCGGCAGCGGAGCGGGCGGCGACCGTGGCCGAGACGGCGGGGCGCGCGCGGGGGCGCGTGTTGCTCGCCGTATCCGGCGGGTCGCTGGCGCCGGGGGTGTTCGGATTGCTGGCGTCGGAACCGCTGCGCAGCCGGGTTCCCTGGGAACGGATCAGCCTGATCTGGTGCGATGAGCGCCTCGTGCCCTTCAACAGTCCCGACAGCAACTACCGCCTGGCCCGCGAGACCCTGCTGGCCCATGTGCCCATCCCTTCGACGCAGGTGTACCCTGTGGCGACCTACTACGACGCCGCTCGCGCCGCCGAAGTGTACCATCAGCAGGTAGCGGCCCTGCTCGCGCTGCACGAAGGGCGCATTGACCTCGCGCTGCTGGGCATGGGTTCCGACGGGCATACGGCGTCGCTCTTTCCGGGCTTTCCGCAGCTTGACGCGCCGCTCGATGTGTGGGCCTTGCCGGTCGAAGGGGCGCCAAAACCGCCTCCCACCCGCGTGACCCTCAGCCCCGCCGCGTTGAACCGCGCCGCCCTGGCGCTCTTCCTCGTTGCGGGCGCCGACAAGGCTCCGATGGTCCGCGCGGCCCTGCGGGGACCGTATGATCCCCACGCCATCCCCGCGCAGATTGTGCGCCCGCCCGGCGGCGCCGTGGTGTGGATGCTCGATCAGGCGGCGGCAGGGGCGTTATAGCGTTGCTCGAAACGATTCGGTCCGCAACCATGGGGGCGTGAGCGCAACGAGCCGCACGGCTCAGGGCGCTACGGGGATCAAGCGTTCCCGTCAGCGCTCTGGAATATCGAGATACCGGTTTTCGTCGGTTAACCAATGCGCATTCCACGGTACGACGGCTATATCTTCGACCTGGACGGCACGCTCTATCTGAGCGACATGCCCCTGCCCGGAGCAGTGGAAGTGCTGGCGACGCTGCGGGCCGAAGGTCGGCGGGTGGCTTTCCTCTCGAACAACCCGACGAAGACCCGCGAGCAGTACGTCGCCAAATTGCGCGGGATGGGCATTCAGGCCAAATTGGACGAGGTGGTCAACTCCTCTCACGTACTGGTGCAATGGCTGCTGGAGCACGCGCCGGGGGCCACGCTCTTCGTCTGCGGCGAGGCCCCCTTGATCGGCGAGTTGACCGCGGCAGGCTTCCGGCTGAGCGAACGGGCCGGCGAGATTGACATTGTTGTCGCCTCGTTCGACCGCACCTTCACCTACCACAAGCTACAGGTAGCCTTCGACGCCATTCGCGCCGGGGCGCGCCTGGTGGCCACCAATCCCGACCGCTTCTGCCCGGTGCCCGGCGGCGGCGAACCCGACGCGGCGGCGATCATCGCCGCGATCGAGGCCTGCACCGGTACCCGCTGCGAGGTGAATGTCGGCAAGCCGTCGCCGATCATGGCCCGCACTGTCGGGGCAATGCTCCAGCTTCCCCCCGAACGTTGCCTGATGGTCGGCGACCGGCTGACGACCGACATCGCCATGGGCGTGAACGCGGGCATGGCCACCGCACTGGTGCTCACCGGCGACAGCACACGCGCCGATCTGCCCGGCGCGCCGGTCCAGCCCACGTATGTGATGGAGAGCCTGCTTGAATTGCTGGGATGAACGGCGGCTTCCCCGTATCCCATTGCGGCTTGAAGACTCTGGATTTCAATCAGGACAAAAAGCCCTTGACTCCGATGACCTCTCGGCTTTACACTAAGCAAAACTTGCCATATGCCGAGGTGATGCTATGACCACCGCGCGTTCGCTAAAACAACAGCCTTACGGACACATCCCCCGCTTTATCGCCGGTGACATGGCATCGGAGGCGGGATGGCCCGTTGCCCTTCGGGCGCTCCTGCTGCTGAGCGAAGCGGGCGCCGCTACTGACCCGTTGCTGGCCCGTCTGACCGATGATGAGCTCGCGCTGCTGCGCGCGTCCCTCGTGCGCCTCAGCGGCATCGAGCCGACCAGCGCCGCCTGAGGAGCGCACCTGGCCCTGCAGCGTACCACGGGACTGGCGGAGAGGGCGCAAAAGGGGGTTAAATCTGCACGCCCCTGCCAGATAAATTGGAAAATTTCTTAGAGAGGTTGACGCAACGGCGCGAAGGCGCAACGGGTTCTAGTGATGCCACACTCTGGCAGTATGGCATCCCGGCGGTCACGAATTGAAGCATTCCGTTCAGCGCTCTACTCCACCGGGCGGGCTACGAAACTGAAGCTGATCTTCACATCGTCCTCGGCCCGCAGCACCCCCGCAATGTCCGGCGGCTGAAAGCCGAAATCGGTCATCTTGATCTGCGTCTCGGCCATACCGCGGATGGTCTCGCCATCAAGCGCGCCGGTTACGGTGAACGTTGTCGGCCTGGTCACCTCGCGCACGGTCAGATCGCCGGTGATAGTCAGTGTTACCTCTTCGCCTGAGGTGTACGTCTCGGGCAAACCCTCAATCGCCGTAGGCGTGAAGGTCGCCAGCGGATAGCGCGCCGACTCAAGCCAGCGGTCGCGAATGGCATTGTCACGGCGCGGGCTGTCTGAGGTAAAGGCGCTTATGTCAATAGTAATCGTCCCCACGCTGCTGTTGCGCGGGTTCGCCGGGTCGAAGCGCACCTCGCCGTTGACCTGTTGCGTGCGGCCCACGGCCACCGCGTAGCGGTTGTTCTGGTTGAGGAACGTCTCGCCGACCTCGTAGGTCACCTGCGAGTCCTCGGGAATGATGCGAAACACGACCGCAGCGGCACTGCCCGGAGCGGCGGTCGCCACGTTCGTAGACTCGGGTGCGGCCATCGCAGCAGTAGGAGCGGGAGCGGCAGTCGGCGCCTCGGTGGGCGCGGGGGCGCTCGTCGGCGCCTCGGTGGGCGTCTGAGCGGCGGGGGCAGCACAGGCGGTCAGCACCCCGGCCAGGAGGAACACAGCAAGCAGTTGCCGTAGCATCAAACAGACTCCTGATACAGTCGGAGCAACTCCTGATACATGTGGGTGGAGCAACCCGGAGGGTTGCTCCACAGCCCTTGCTCAGGGTATGCCGTCCGGGCTGGAGTGTCAAATAAGTATTCGGTGAGAGAGGCAGCCTGCGGAACAACTCTGGGTGTCTCCCCGTCACGGTCTGATGGTATACTCAGAAAAGTGGAGAGCATCTGACATTTTGCTAGCGTTCACATCTACCGGACACGTTCGCGCCATAGCGGGGCGCAAAGGGACCCAAAAAGCTCAGTCTCTGCGTACTCCGCGGTCAATCTGAAAACACACGGCATTTCGCGCATGTCCTCACCCTCCAGAACTGGCGATGTGATTGTAACCGTCAACCAGACGACCCGCCGGCGCCGCGTATACTGGACGCTGGGCAATCTGCTGGCGATTGCGGGGCTGTACCTGTTGCTGTACGTCGGCGGCGTGTATTCCGAAATCGCCTACCACCGCATGGCCGCCCGCGGCGATAGCGATATTGCCGCGCCACGGGTGCTGATGGGCGGCGTTGCCGATCGGACAGACGCGAGCTTCGCCAGCGCTCCCGTCACTCCGCCATCCGCCGCCCCGGCGGCACTGCCCGCCTTCGAGGCCCCCGTGCTCGTCGATCAGAATAAGGGGGCGCCGTCGTCCGCTCCTGCGGAAGTTCATCCGGCCCTGGTCGAACGCATTGTCATTCCCAGCATCAAGGTGGACTCCAAAGTGATCGAGGTGGGGTGGGAGGTTGTGGAGCAGGACGGCCAGCGAGTGGCAGTATGGCAGGTCGCCGAATACGCGGTTGGACAACATCGCGGTTCAGCTAACCCCGGCGAAGGCGGCAACATCGTGCTGGCCGGGCACGTCGGCGGGTACGGCAAGGTGTTCCGCGATCTCTACTATGTGCGCCCCGGCGAGCCGGTGGTGCTCTACAGTGAGGGACGGCAATTTCTCTACGTGGTGAAGGAACGCCTGGTAGTGAACGAAGAGGGCGCTCCGCCCGAGCAACGGGCCGAGAATGCGCGCCTGATCGCCCCCACAGACTACGAGGTGGTTACCCTGGTGACCTGCTGGCCACTGACCGGTCCTAACAAGTTCGCCCAGCGGGTGATCATCCGCGCCTTCCCCTACGCCGCTGCGCCACCGCCCGTCGGCGACGTGGCCCACCAGACGCCGCGGTGATATTTACCAGCGCCACATACCTCGCCGGGCGTGTTCGGCAAGGCGCTCACGTGGGGGTGATGTTTCCCTCGCTGGTGCGAGTTTGTGCCGCCTGGTGTTAAATACCGTGCACCTGCATCCTCCCCAGGTCGTACCAGAACGCCACAACCCGGCAATCCATAATCCGCAATCTAAAATCCGCAATGGCATCACCGCGTCCGGCGCCCGCGCTGCCGCCGCCCCCAGGCGCGCAACGGAAGGAGGCGCGGGCGGCGTGGCTCGCCAGCGGCCCGTTCTTGCACCAGGGCGAGTTGTTCCATGAGGATCTGCGCAATTTGCCTGGCGCCATCACGCGGTACAGCGCCCTCCAGGCGGCGCACCGTGTCGGCGTAGCGTTGCGGCTCCTCCAGTTCGCGCACCGCGCTCAGGACGCGCTCATTGGTCGGGCAGAACAGACCCAGTTCGTAGTTGAGCACGAAGTCAATGTTGCCCCGCTCCTGCATCCCCACCGCTTCGGTGACGATCACCGGCTTGCGCATTACCAGGGCCTCCATCAATGTCCCCGGGCCGGCCTTGGTCACTACCAGGTCGCTCGCCGCCATTAACGCTTCCATGTTGTCTACGAAGCCGTAGATACGGCTGTGCGGCGAATTGCGGCGGCGCAGCAGTTCTTCGTACATGGCCCGATTCTTGCCCGTTACCACCAGCAGTTGCTTTTCGGGGAAGGCGCGCTCCAGTTCCACCACCAGTTCCCCCAGGCGCCCGGCGCCGACCCCGCCAGCGGTCAGCAGGACAGTAAACCGCTCATCAAGCCCCAACTGCCGGCGAGTTTCGGAGCAGGGCGTAGTGTAATCGGCGAATTTCGGGTGGACGGGGAACCCTGTGCGGCGCAGCTTCGAGGGACGCATCCCTCGCCGGTACATGATCCGGTAGGCTTCGTCGGTGGGCACCAGCGCCAGATCAACGCCGGGATAAGTCCACGAGGCGTGCAGGCTCACCAGATCGGTCACCACGGTGACTACCCGGAAGGGCAGCCGGCGCGTCTGCCGCGCCGCCACGACCAGCCGGTGCACCAGCGGGTGGGTTGAGACCACCAGCCGGGGCCGGCGCTCCAGCAACAGACGCACCAGGTTGCGGCGCGCCGTGAGAAAGACCAGGCGCGAGAGAACATCTACCGTGCGGGTGGTGTTGGTGAGTTGAAAGGTCAGATCGTAGAGACGCAGCCAGCGCGTTGAGAGGCGTTCGTAATGTTCGGGCGCGCCGCGCACACCGGGAAAGTCGGTGAGACGCAGAATATCGTCAATTGACCAGGAGAGCGCATGGCCGCTGACTTCGTTCAGACCGGCGCTGATAGCCACCGCCGCGCTGCGATGCCCACCCCCGGTATCCGAGATTGCAAAGAGCACGTCCACCGACTCGCTCATAGGCTCTCCTCGCTCAACGGTAGCCACGTGCGTTGAAATCGCTGATCACCTTTTCGGCAATGACCGCCGCGGCGCGGGGCCGGGCAACGCAGGCGGCATTTGCGCGCATCTCGGCCAGCAGTTGAGGCCGGCTCAGCAAGCGTTCCACCGTCGCCGGCACCGACTCGGCCATCCGCAACTGAACGCCGGCGCATGAACGGACGACATAGTCGGCGTTCCACTCTTCGTGGCCGGGGATGGGATCAATCACCACCAGCGGGACGCCGCGCGCCAGCACCTCGCTCACGATCAGTCCGCCTGCCTTGGTGATCACCAGATCGCTGGCGACGACCAGATCATCAACAAAATGGACATAGCCGTACAGCCGGAGGTTCAAACGCGGCGTGGAGCGCTCGTCGGCGAGGTATTCCACCAGGGTCGGGTTGCGCCCCGCCACCACGATCAGCGTCGCCTCGACCTCGCTGCGCTTGAGCCCCTGCACGATCACCCGCACATGCTCCTCGTTCACCCCGCCGCCGAAGAGGGTGATGATCGGCCCTTCCACCGGCAGGCCGTACCGGGCGCGGATCTCGACCTGGTCCTTCGGTTCGGCGATCTGCGGATCAACCGGAATGCCGCTTACACAGATCTGCCTGGCGCTCACCCCGCGGGCGATCAACTGGTCGCGGGTCTGCGTGTCGCCGACAAAGTAGCCGTCAATCTCGGTATAGGTCCAGAAGGTGTGGGCGGCGTAATCGGTGATGACGCAGTAGATGGGCTGCGTGAGTTGCGCGCTGCGCCGGTAGCGCACCAGCAGTTCCATCGGCAAAAAGTGCGTGCAGATAATGATCTGGGGCAGAAAGGCTCGCAACAGGTCCTTCAGGCCGGTGGTGCCAATGCTCTCGACGAGCCGGCGCAGATTATTGGTAAACTCGGCCAGATTGGGATCAACGTTGCTCTGGGTGTAAAAATAGCCCCAGACGAGGGGGGCACGATCAGTCAGTTCCAGATACGAGCGAGCATATGCGACGCGAAAGAGGCGTGGGGTATGGTCAAGCACGTCTTCCACCCGCACCTCGCCAGGTTGGCGACGGGTAAAAGCCGCGGCCAGCGCCTCGGCGGCTCGCTTGTGCCCGGTGCCGACGGAGGCGTGCAGCAATAACACTCGAGGCATGCGCGTTTTCCCGGAGATGACGAACGGTCAAAGTCGCAACCACCCCCATCGTACCATGTTTTCCATCGGCGGGCGTTCGGATGGACAGGCGCAGGGCCAGGGCAATGTCGAAACATCTGGTCAGGTACGGCCATGTTGCGAGGGTCGCGCTCCCCCAGAACTTCCCGCGCAGGTCCTGGCTCCCCTCAGCAGGGGCTTGAGCAATGCCTGCCCGCCAGGAGCGGCGTAGCCGCCCCGGAGATCACTACACCGGGGTTTGGAGCTTGCTCCGTGGATATTGCGCCAGTTCTGAGCCTCAGCCCGCCTTGCTTGACGCGGCCCCGCCACGGTGTTACAATGCCAGCGCCTTTAATGCAGCCCGGTGAGGCTGTGAAGGAGCAGTTGAATGTCCGGCACTTCGCGCCTGTTGGCGTCGCCTCGACCCACGCTTCCCCGCTTTCCGGGGCGTGGGTTCTTTTTTTGCCGCTCTCAGCCGCTGGATGGGAGGGGCTGGGAGGGAAACGTTCTTTTCTGGGAAAACCCCGGTACACCGCGCAGCGCGGCCTGATGCGCAGCTCAGAGCATTTCCCAGAAGGGTTGACGCAAAGGCGCGAAGGCGCAACGAGTTTGTAGTCGTGATGGCGGACCTTTGCGCCATTGCGTCCCGGCAGTCACGAGTGATCAAGCCTCGGTTCAGGGTATGCGCGAAATCTGTAGGATCCTCGCCGCCCGGAGGGCGATGTATGAGCGAACGCAAGCAGATAATGACCGCCGACGACATCCGCCGCGCCCTGGTGCGGATCGCTCACGAGATTGACGAGCGCAACGGCGGTCTCAACGATGTTGTGCTCGTGGGCATTCGGCGCCGCGGGGCGCCCCTGGCCGAGCGCATCGCTGCGGCGATCGCCGATTTTGAGGGCATGCGCGTGCCGGTAGGGCAGCTCGATATTACTCTCTACCGCGATGATCTCAAGCTGCGCGGCCCGGCGCCCCTGGTGCGCAAAACCGATATTCAAACCGATATTACCGGCAAGGTGGTGGTGCTGGTGGACGATGTGCTCTACACCGGACGCACCGTGCGCGCCGCCCTCGACGCGTTGACCGATCTGGGACGGCCGGATCGCATTCAACTGGCAGTGCTGGTGGACCGGGGGCACCGCGAGCTGCCCATTCGCGCCGATTACGTGGGCAAGAACGTGCCCACCGCCCGCGCCGAACGGGTCGAGGTCCATCTGCGGGAGGCCGGCGATGAGGCCGATGAAGTGGTGATCGTGCGCCCTCCAGCAGAGGGGTAGTATGTCGGGCAGTGCGTGGCCGGGGAAGGGGAAACCCGCCCGCCTGTCACGGGCGTGGGAAGGGCCTGTTGCTCCAACGCCCGGCCTGGAGAATAAGCGTTTCCCCACGGGCAGGGGAGAGGAGAAACCTTCTCAGGTGCAGGGTTTTCTGGCGCATGCTCGCGTCGCATGCGTCATCCGGGGCATTGGAACGACCAACCCCCCCTCTCCCGCAAGCGGGAGAGGGGGGCGGGGGATGAGGACCGTAAGCGCATTGGAATGCCGAAAACCGCTTCTCGCTCAAAACCTTCCACCTGAGAATAAGGAGAAACCAGGCTTCCCTGCACCTCTCCAACTGGCAGCGGGTCCAACTGGCAGCGGGGCCGCCCACGCCCGTCCTTCTAGCAGGAGTAGGGGGAAACCAGGTTTCCCCGCGCCTCGCCAACCGGCGGCAGGGCCATCCAGGCCCTTCCACAGGCAGCGGCGGGGAGAAAGCGGGACTCCCCATCAAAGAAATGGTGTGAACGGTATGCCAACATCCTCCACGGAGCGCGCTCGCCGTCGCCACGTGATCGATCTAGACGATTTCTCGTCCGCCGAGATCGAGGAGATTCTCACTACTGCCGAGAGTATGAAAGAGGTGCTGTCTCGCGAGATCAAGCAGGTGCCGGCCCTTCGCGGGCGCACCATCGTGAACATGTTCTATGAGGACAGCACCCGCACGCGCATCTCGTTTGAACTGGCCGCCCGCGCCCTCTCGGCCAATATCGTCAACTTCAGCGCCCGCGGCAGCAGCGTCGAGAAGGGCGAGTCGCTGGTGGATACCGTGCGCACCCTCCAGGCCCTTGGCGCCGACATTGTGGTGATGCGTCACAGCCAGTCTGGCGCGCCATACCTGGTCGCGCAGCACTTCCGCGGCTCGGTGATCAACGCTGGCGATGGGCGCCATGCCCACCCCACCCAGGCCCTGCTCGACCTCTATACCATGCGCGAACATCTGGGGCAGATCGGCGGCCTCCACGTGCTCATTGTCGGCGATGTGCTCCACAGTCGCGTGGCCCGCTCCAATCTGTGGGGCCTTACGCGCATGGGCGCCCGCGTCACCCTCTGCGGCCCCGCGACGCTGCTCGGCCCGCCCGCGTACTGGACGGCGACATGGCCAGAGGTGACGATCTCCTATCAACTCGACGCGGTGCTGGACAGCGCCGATGTCGTAATGCTCCTGCGGTTGCAGAAAGAGCGGCAACAGGCCGGTCTGCTGCCATCGTTGCGGGAGTACACCCGCCTCTACGGGTTGACTCCCGAGCGGCTGGCGCGACTGGGCAAACGGGTGTTGATCATGCATCCCGGCCCGATGAACGAGGGCGTCGAGATCTCGCCCGAGGCCGCCACTGCTCCTAATGCGGTGATTGAAGAACAGGCAACCAACGGCGTCGCCGTGCGCATGGCCCTGTTGTACCGCCTGGCAGGTTGATATGAGTACGGGGAAACTGCCGGGAGGAACCGCCGTAGCCTGCAACCCGGAGGGCGGCGCGCGCCGGGGAACCCGGCTTCCCGCTGAATCATCGCGCCATTCCGGGCAATCGGTTCAGACTCCGGCGGGACACCACCCGCGCCCATATCCACCGCATCAACCAGCAATCCAAAATCTAAAATCCAAAATCCAACATCGAGGTCACATGCGCTACCTGATCAAAAACGGCTCGATCATTGACCCGGCGCAGCGGGTTGCCACGGTAGGCGACGTGCTGGTCACCGACGGCAAGGTGGAGCGCCTCTTCGAAATCGCCGACCGGGCCGAAGAACAGCATGTGCTGGGCGATGATGTGGAGATCATCGATGCCCGCGGCGCGGTGGTGGCCCCGGGCTTTACCGATCTCCACACCTACCTGCGCCAGCCGGGCGAAGAGCACAAAGAGACCATCGCCAGCGGCACCCTGGCCGCGGCCCACGGCGGTTTCACCACCGTCTGCGCGATGCCCACGGAGCATCCCACCCACGACACAGCGGCGACGGTGCGGCTGGTGCAGGAGCTTGCCCGCCGGGAGGGCCACGTGCACGTGGACGTGATAGGCGCGCTGACCGTGGGCCGCGAGGGGCGCGTGCTCGCCGATCTGGCTGAACTGGCCGAAGCGGGTTGCATCGCCTTCAGCGACGGAGATCGGGCGCTGAGCGACGCTGCCTTGATGCGGCACGCCCTCACCTACGCCGCCGCCCTGGGGTTGCCGGTGATGAGCCTGTGCCAGGAGGCGCGGTTGAGCGCTGGCTGGGCCATGCACGAGGGCGCGGTAAGCACGCGCCTGGGTCTGCCGGGGTGTCCCGCCGCCGCCGAAGAGGCGCAGATCGCCCGTGACATCGCCCTGGCCGAACTGACCGGCGCTCACCTGCACATCTGTCAGGTGAGCACTGCTGGTGGCGTGGCCCTCATCCGCGCCGCCAGGGCCCGGGGCGTGCGTGTCACCGCCGAGGTCTCGCCGCACCACCTGACGCTCACCGATCGCTGGGTGCTGGGCAACCTTGCCATCCATGATCCGGCGCCTGTAGCGTCTTCGGCGCAACGCCGCCAGTCCAACCCCCACCCGGAACTGGGACTGCCCTCCTGGCTCGATCCTACTCGTCTGCCGCCCTATGACCCGAGCACCCGCGTGTGCCCGCCGCTGCGAACCGAGGAGGACATCGAGGCCCTGGCCGAGGGGCTGCGTGATGGCACGATTGACGCCATTGCCACCGGCCACAGCCCCCAATCGCGCGTCGAGAAAGAGTGCGAGTACGGCCTGGCCGCGCCTGGCATCAGCGGTCTGGAGACGGCCCTGGCCCTCGTGCTCTCGCTGGTACATCGCGGCGAAATGGATCTGGTGGACGTGGTCGCCAGATTGACCGAGGGACCGGCTCAGGTGCTTGGCCGCTCCCCGGCCACCCTGCGCCCCGGCGCCCGCGCCGACATCGTGATCTTCGATCCTGATGCCGCCTGGACCGTGGACGCGACACGCTTCGTCTCGCGGGGGCAGAACACCCCCCTGCACGGCCAGCGCCTCAAGGGCCAGGTCATGTTGACCATGGCCGGCGGCAACATCGTCTTTCGCCGCGACGGCTTTGGCGCGCCCGACGCCAAGCCCGCACATTGAGCGCGGAGCGCGGCACGGCTGCGCCACACTGGAACGATATTGGACTGGAAGAAAACTGATCGGTCCAATAACGCTTTACAATTTTCCATGCTTTGCGATGGCATCCTCCCTCTACGATGCGATAAAACTCTCAAGATCCCGTTGAACTTGACAAGCCGAGAAGAAGTGTGTTACCTTAACGGGCAGCATTATAGCGTTGCGTGTGAAGGCTTTCCATTGAGCAAGCACGGGGAAACCGGCTTTTCCCGCATTCACGCTTGTAGCGTGCAACCTGACCGCATATGGTTCCGAGACAGGGTTCGTTCCTCTAGATCAGGAGATCAGCGTGAACCAGCAACGGATCTGGTCCTGGATGGCCGCTCTGCTCACCGGAGCGATGGTTCTGGCAGCATGTGGCGGCGCTCCCCCCGCACAGGCGCCCACCCCGCCGCCGGCGACCCCCACCACCGCTGCCGCGGCAACGGCGGCGCCCGCTACCGCCGCCACGGCGGCGCCCGCGCCCACTGAGGCGCCCGCCGCCCGTCCCGGTCGCGGTGAAGGCGATACACTGCGCATTCTCTACTGGCAGGCGCCCACGATTCTCAACACCCACCTGGCCGTCGGCACAAAAGACGTTGAAGCCTCGCGGCTGGTGCTTGAGCCACTGGCGGCCATCGATCCTGAGGGCAACTTCGTGCCGCTGCTCGCCGAGGAGATTCCTACTGTCGAGAATGGCGGCGTGGCCCAGGATTTCACCTCGATCACCTGGAAGTTGCGCAAGGACGTGCAGTGGTCCGATGGCGCCCCTTTTACCGCTGCCGATGTGGTGTTCACCTACAACTACTGCGCCGACCCCAAAACCGCCTGTACGAGCGTTGCAGCCTTCCGCGGCATCAAGTCGGTCGAGGCGCTGGACGATTATACGGTGAAGATTACATGGCAGGCTGCCAACAGCTATCCCTACCAGGTGTTTACCAGCGCCCGCGGGGCCATTCTCCAGAAGGCCCAGTTCGAGAAGTGCGTCGGCGAGGCCGCCTCCACTGCCGCCGACTGTCAGGCGGCCAATCTAGCCCCCATCGGCACCGGCCCTTACAAGGTAGTCGAGTTCAAACCCGGTGACGTGGTGATCTACGAGATCAACGAACTGTACCGCGACCCTGAGCGGCCCTTCTTCAAGCGTGTGGAGCTGAAGGGCGGCGGCGATGCGCCCTCGGCGGCCCGCGCCGTGCTCCAGGCTGGCGAGGTGGACTGGGCATGGAACCTCCAGGTAGAGGCCGCCGTGCTCCAGCAACTGGCCAACCAGGGCGGCCAGGGCATTCTGGTCACCTATAACACGGCCAATGTCGAGCGCCTGTTGATTAACTTCACCAACCCCGATCCGGCCCTGGGCGAGGAGCGCGGCCAGCTCAGCCAGCCGCACCCCTTCCTGACCGACCTCAACGTGCGCAGGGCCCTGGCCCTGGCGATTGACCGCAAGGCCATCGCCGAGCAACTCTACGGCCCGGCGGGCTATCCAACCTGCACCCTCCTGTGGTACCCGCCCTTCGCCGAAAGCGTCGCCGATATCTTCAAGGGTTGCGATCAGGATATCGCCGAGGCCAACCGCCTCCTCGACGAGGCTGGATGGACACGCGGCCCCGATGGCGTTCGGGTCAAGGATGGCAGGCGTCTCAGCCTGCTCTTCCAGACCAACGTCAACACTCTGCGTCAGAAGACTCAGGAGTTGATCAAGGCCAACTGGGCCGAGATCGGCGTGGAGACCGAACTGAAAAGCGTGGATGGCAGCGTTTTCTTCGGCAGCGATCCGGGCAACCCCGACAACATCGGCCACTTCTTCGCCGATATCCAGATGTATACCACTGGCGCTACCGAACCCGACCCGACATCGCACCTCTGCGGGTGGATTTCCAGCGCCGCCTCGCAGAAAGAGAACGAGTGGCGCGGCACCAATAATATGCGCTGGCAAAACGCCGAGTATGACGCCCTCTGCGACCAGCTTCGCAAAGAGCTTGACCCCGCCAGGCGCGTGGAGATCGCTCGCCAGATGGACGCCCTGATCGTCAGCGATGTGGCCATGATCCCCCTGGTGGCCCGCCCGCGCGTCGCCGGCGCCAGCAAGGATCTCAAGGGCTACAACCCCTCCGGATGGGACGCGGAGCTGTGGGATGTGGCGAACTGGTACAAGTGACAGGAGAGCAGCGCGGCTCTTCGCTTGACAGCCATGCCAGGCAAGGGTCTGGGAGGGCTAAGCCCTCCCAGGAACATCTATGGGTCGCTACATTCTCCGCCGGCTCGTTTTTGCCATCCCCACCTTGCTGGGCATCAGCGTGGTGATCTTCGCCGTTCTCGCCCTTGCTCCCGGCGACCCTCTGGCGCAGTTCGCCGCCGATCCCTCAGTGCCGCCCGAGGTGCGCGACCAGATCCGCGAGAACCTGGGGCTTAACGACCCCTGGTACATTCGCTACTTCAAATGGCTGGCCGCCCTGGTCCGGGGCGACTGGGGCTACTCTTTCACCAGCCGTGTTCCCGTACTGAACCTCATCGTCGAGCGCCTGCCGCGGACCTTGCAGGTGGTCGGGGTGGCCTATCTGGTCTCGATCCTCATCGCCATCCCGATCGGCATCATCTCGGCCGTGCGCCCTTATTCGCTCTTCGACAACCTGGCCACGACCTTCGCCTTCATCGGCTTCTCCGTGCCGACCTTCTTTACCGGCCCACTGTTGATCGTGATTTTCTCCGTGCGTCTGAACTGGCTGCCCTTTATCTACGACACGACCCTGCGGGTCACCGACTGGGAAACCTTCACCCGTCAGGTGCGCCAGATGATTATGCCGGTGACGGTGCTGGCCCTGTTCCAGACCGGCTCACTCACGCGCTTCGTGCGCGCCGCGATGATGGAGAACCTGCCCTCCGATTACGCCCGCACCGCCCGGGCCAAGGGGCTTGGCGAGCGCATGGTGATACTGCGGCACGTGTTTCGCAACAGCATGATCCCCGTGGTGACCCTGCTGGCCCTGGGCGTGCCGACCATCTTCACCGGAGCGATTGTGACCGAACAGATCTTTCGTATCAATGGCATCGGTGAGTTGCTGATCAAGTCAATCCAGACCTCCGATACGCCGGTGGTGATGGCGATTACGTTTATTTTTGCAGTGCTGGTGGTGATGTTTAATCTGATTGCGGATGTACTGTACGGGATTCTCGACCCGCGCATTCGGTACGATTGACCTGGGAAAACCGGGTTTCCCACGCCCCTGCCTGATAGCAGGGCGCAAGCAACGCCGCCGCTGGTTGGAAAAGCGCGGGGAAAACCGGTTTCCAATGCCTCGCAAAGAGCGCCGATCCCCGGCGCCAGGCTCAGGAGTGAAGATGTCGGAAGCGAACCCGCCTGTCGAACATGCTACGGGAGCGCGCGCGACGCTTGAGGCGGCAACACTCGCCCAGGCGCTGCGCCCGCCGCGCTCGCTATGGAGCGATGCCTGGCGGCGTTTCCGCCGCCATCGCATGGCTGTGGCCGGCACGGTGATGTTCGCCTTCCTGATGCTGGGGGTCATCGTTGGCCCCGTGATCTGGCCTGGGGATCCGCGCAAAATTGACTTCTCGCAGAGCCTGCTTCCGCCGAGCCGGGCGCACCCGATGGGCACCGACGACCTGGGCCGCGATGTGCTGGCGCGGGTAATGCTCGGCGGTCGCGTCTCGCTGGCGGTTGGCGTGGCGGCGATGCTGATCGCCATCACCCTCGGCACCCTGATCGGCGCCGTAGCCGGCTTCGTTGGCGGTCGAGTTGACGGCCTGCTTATGCGTCTGACCGATCTGTTTCTGGCTTTGCCGGTGGTGCCGTTGCTGCTGCTGTTGATCTTTCTCTTCCGTGATAGTCTGCGCAGCGCCTTCGGACCGGAAAGAGGCATTTTTATCCTTATCGTCACGGTGATCGGTGGGTTGAACTGGATGACCGTGGCGCGCCTGGTGCGCGGTTCCTTCCTCTCGCTCAAACAGAAAGAGTTTGTTGAGGCTGCTCACGCGCTGGGGGTTGGCGAGATAACGATTATGTTCCGCCACATTCTGCCCAATGCCCTCGGGCCGATCATCGTCGCAGCGACCCTCGGCGTCGGCGCGGCGATCATTACCGAGTCGGTGCTTTCCTTCCTCGGTCTGGGCTTTCCCTCCGATACGCCTACCTGGGGCCGCCTGCTCAACGATGGGCAGAACTTCCTCGAATTCGCTCCCTGGGTGGTCCTCTGGCCGGGCTTCCTCATCTTCCTCACGGTGCTGAGCATCAACTACATCGGCGACGGCCTCCGCGATGCCCTCGACCCGCGATCGCAGTGGTAGAGGGCCCATACGCTTCTCTTCTGGCAGCGTAACTTTCCCGCTCCTGAAACGGTTTTCTTGTGGGTCGCGGGCCTGACCCTCCAGGTTTGCAGGCTCAGCCCTCCATTCTTTTGCACTCTTCTCGACTTCGTGGCGTATGGACCCTGCCACTCTTGCTCCACGCCGCTCCAGGCGCACGCTGATCATCCTGGCGCTCGCGCTCGCTGTTGTGGCAGCCCATGGCTGCCTGGAGCGGGCCGTCCCTTTGCCTGGACGCTCTCACCGGCCCCAACTGACTGCTGGAGGAACAGTGGCGGTTTACTTCACCACGCCGGAGTTGCACTACCCCGATGTGCCGCGCAACCGGATTGCGCCGTCCTTCGAACGAGCCTTGCTGGCCGACATCGCCGCTGCCAGGGAGCGGATTGAACTGGCGAGCTTTGAGTACAACCTGGCCAGCGTCGCCGAGGCGTTAATGCGCGCCCGCGCCCGGGGAGTGCAGGTGCGCATGGCCCTCGACCGTGAGGGCCTGCACCATCCAGCTATGTCCCGCTGGGCGGGGATGCTCGAAGAGGCCGGCGCGAGCGTGAGCTGGGAGCGGAGTGACGGCTTTCTGCATAGCAAGTTCGTCATCCTCGACCGGCGAGTGGTCTGGACCGGCTCGTGGAACGTGACGGTGAACGACACCTACCGCAATAACAACAACCTGTTGCGTATCACGGCGCCCCAGGTCGTGGCGAACTACGCCGCTGAGTTCGAGCGCATGGCTGCGGGGCGCTTCGGCAGCCGCAAGGGCGGAGCAACGCCCTATCCTCTGGCGCGTCTTCCAGGGGCCACGATCGCCACCTTCTTCTCGCCGCACGAGCCGGTGCGCGCACACATCCTGGAGCATCTGGCCCTGGCGCGAAGTAGCGTGGACGTGCTGGCGTTCTCCTTCACCGATGACGCCATTGCTGAGACATTGATTAATCGTCACCGTCTGGGTGTGCCGGTACGAGTGGTCTTTGAAGCGCGCAACGCCAACGGGTCGGGTTCAGAGTATGCGCGCCTCCGCGTGGCGGGCCTCGATGTCCACCGCGATGGCAACTGCCATACGATGCACCACAAAGTGATGATCCTCGACGGGCGGGTGGTCATCACCGGCTCGTACAACTTCACGCGCCGCGCCGAGGAGGTGAACGACGAAAATCTGTTAATCATTGAGGACCTGGTACTGGCGCGGGCCTTCGCCGAAGAGTTTTCCCGCGTCTACCGGCAGGCCCGCGCGCCTGCGCGCTGCGTGTAAACCTCGACGCCTCCAGAACGCCGGGTTGCCAACGTTCCCTGGGGGATCGTTCGGGGGGCTGCGCCTTTCCGGATGCCCCCGGTGGGCAGAGGAATGGGGAGACCAGTTTTTCCCGTTTCTCTCCAACAATGGAACATATTCCCATCCGCCAGCGTTATATAGGATGGAAGTACTATTGACTTCCCCGAAGGGGCCACGGTAGCCCCTTCAGTCATCCTGGTGAAAGGATACGACAATGTCTCGCAGGCTTGCGCGAATCCGGCGCTGGGGCTTGCCGTTGACGTTGGTCGTGGCGCTGGCGCTGGCAGTGCTTGGTCAGGCATTCGCCCAGCCCGGCCCGCCCGGTGAGCCTCTGCTGCCGAATATCGAGCCGGAAGAAGCTCTAACGGCCGACGTGCCGATCTGGATGCTGAGCGAACAGGAGGCGGTCGAGGCGACCCTTCGCGCCTACCTCAGCAGTGATCCGTTGATGCTGGACGAAGCGCTGGCGCTCCTGGAGCAGAACGCAGTTCCGAGTATAGCGGTGCTTGACCGCATCGCCACCGTGTACGTCCCGGTTCTCCGCAGGCCGCCAGAGGTCGGTCAGGCGCCGACGCCTACCCCGACGCCAACGCCGGCGCCGGAACCTGAACCCGAGCCGGGCGAGCCTGCCGATATGGTGGTGACGATCTGGCCCAGGCCGAGCGTCTGGGTGGCGCGGGGCGGCCTTCTCGAGTATGAGTTCCGCCTGACGAACTACGGCCGGGGCACGGCGCGCGAGACGGTGGTGGTCTTCCCTATCAACCGCGCTCAGGTCTATGGCTTCTATACCAGCCTGGACAGCCGGGCCGGGGACTGGGTGCGTTCGGTGGACCAGAACAGCATCACGGTGGTGTTCGGTCCGCTGAGTGCGGGGGCCAGGCGCAGCGGCAAGCTCTTTATGCGCGTGAATGAGAACCTGCCGTTGCCGTCGCCTACGCAGACCCCGGTGCTGATTGATACCCGCGCCAGCTACACCTTCCGCGACGATGCTCGGGGTGGCGGCCAGCGCACGAACTGGGCCCCGGTGCTGGTGGGCAGCGGTCCGGTTGACACGCCCTATATCTGGGTGCAGAGGACGCCTATGAGTGGTCCGGCCGGCACACGCTTCGCGTTTTTCACCAATCGCTTCCTGCCCGGCGAAGGAGTGACCACCTGGCTGAACACTCCCGGAGGGCGCGTCCAGCCGCTATCGCTGAGGGGCACGGCCAACAGCGAAGGGAGCATTGAACTGGTGCTGAACAGCACGGGCCTGGCGCCCGGCATTTACCAGATCGTGCTCTACGGCCAGCGTAGCGGTCTAACCGGTGTGGCGTCGTTCGTTGTGGGATGAGGCCCTGTGGGCGCAATCCTCCGGGTTGCGCCCATAAGGAGAACCTGGTGGCCCGGGGAGGCTTTGACACCACTCCATGTCTGGTTTATAGTACACTCAGCGATGGGGCTGTAGCTCAGTGGATAGAGCAGCCGCCTTCTAAGCGGCTGGTCGTGCGTTCGATCCGCACCAGCCCCGCCAGTCGGCAGCGACCGCACCCTCCGGTGCGGTCGTCGCTTTTGTGCCGGACGGCGGGGCGGTGTTCGTCGAAGGGCGGAGGGCGGAATGCCTTCTTCGACCGTCTCAGGGTGCGTTCCGCCGGTCTACCTGAATACCTGCTTATTCGTCATCAATTGCGCCGTATAATAAAAATAGCGCCACGCACGCCTGAAGCAGCGGCAAGCCATGCCACATATAGAGTTTTCTCCCGCCCTGAGCGCTGATCTCCAGCAGGTAGAACAGATCATCCAGAACCGCCTACGCGCGCGCGCCGCGGTGACCAGCATTGCGAGTTCTCGACTGTCGCCGCCGGATGCGCCCCGCTTGCGGGCTGCTCTGGTGCTCCTGGCGGCGCAAACCGGCGATTATCACCTCGAACGGGCCATCCACGCTGCAGCAGCCGTAGAGTTGATCCACGCCGCCACACAAACCCATAGCGATCTGGTGGACGAAGCCGAACGCCGCCGCGGTCAGCCACGCGTTGGTCCCTGGAACCACAGCGCGGCCCTTATGGTCGGCGACTACCTGTTTGCTCTGGCCGCCAGCGAGATGGCCCTCAGTCCCGACCCGCGGGTGATCGTTTTCTTTACCGAGGCGGTCAAGCAGATCACCGAGGGGATCCTGACGCCTGCAGCGCCGTTGCGGCCGCTCGAGGAGGGACGGGCACACCATCTGGAACGTGTGGGTCAGAAGGACGCGGCGCTCATTGTGGCCGCCTGTAAGGCTGGCGCCGCTATCGGGGGCGGAGATGCGGAACAGATTGAGACCCTGGGACGCTTTGGCCATGAACTGGGTCTGGCCCTGCGCCTCGGCGACGAAGTGCGTGATTTCAGCGAGCGGAACGGCAGCAGCGCTCCCGGCGCCAGCCTCCGCGCCGGGGTCGTGACCCTGCCGCTTATTTTCGCTGCTACGCTCGGCGACGGACCGCGTCTGGCGGCCGCTCTTGACAGCGCCGATGCCGGCGAGCAAAGCTGGGCCACTGATGAGGTGCGCCGCTATGGTCTCGCTCCAGCCCGGGCAGAGGTGCTGCGCTACGCCGAAAGCGCGCGCGGCATGCTTGCCCAGATGCCCCCCGGCCCTGGCCGCGAAGCCCTGGCACGCGTAGTCGACTATGCCATGCGGCGCACCGCCTGAATTTATACCAATTTCTGTTGAATAGACAGCGTCCGCTTCATCGCCAGGTCTCATTCGGACGCCATATCCGGCACTCCACAATCCAAAACGGTATTACAGATCCCGCCGCACCCGCCCGATGGCCCAACCCAGGGCCAGGCCCGCCAGCGCAAAGAGTATCGCTGCACCCGCCACTCCTACCAGCAGGTGACGCCATCCCAGCGGCCCGCCCAGCAACCACCAGGCCAGCGCCGTCGGCACGCCGATCAGCGCCAGCGCCACCAGCGCCAGTGGCACGGCGCCGCGGAGAAATAGCACCACTCTGTGAAGCCATCCACCCACCCGGCTGCTCCGGGGGTGCACAGTCGCCACCGACTAGCCCGTCTTCAACGCCTGCAACTGCGTCACGAGCGCCTCGGCGAGGGCCACGTCCTGTGCGCCAACGACATCGCGGGCAACGACCGTGAGCGCATCAACCATTGCCGCCAGTTCGGCCCCGCCGAGGGTTTCCAGGGCCGCCTCGGCGGCAGCGGCATCTCCGCCCAGCGCCGCCTCGGCGGCGGCCCGCACCTCCGGCGGCGCCTCGCTCAACACCTCTGCCGCCGGGACGCCGCCGAGCACCGCGCCCGCGCCCAGGGCCGCGCGCAGTTTGGCCATCGCGTCGGCGGCAGTGGCCCGCATATCAAGATGCACGTCCGGCGGCGTGGTTACGTCCGTCACCACCACCTCGTAGAAGAGATCCGTCCCGTCGGCCACCTGCCCATGAACGGTGCTGATCTCGGTATGCCGGGTCTCCGCCGTTACGATTTCGGCTGCGCCTTCAGCCGCGCCAAGGACGGTCACCTGCTCGGCGCTGATGAGCATGGCACCCAGGGCCAGGCTGCCCGTGGCGGTGCCATGCAGATGCACACGGTAGGCCCCTGCGGGGGGGTTGGGGATGATGGCGATGTTGAGATGCTTGCCGCTGTGACCGTGATCGCGGGCCCGCACTCGCCGCGGGCGCGCGGGCGCCCTGGCCACTTCGAGCGGCGCTCCCAGCACGCCCGCGCCTAGAAGGGGCGGACCGGCGGGGGTCTCCACCACCATCGTCACCGGCGAGGCGGTGAGCACTACCAGCTTCGTTTCCTCCACCGGCGGCGCGCCGAGCAGGGGTAGGCGAACGTCCTCGTCAATGAACGTCTGAATTTCATTGAGGATCGCCTCTAACACCCGGGGATGATCTGGCAGCGCCCCGTGGGCCGCACCGACCAGTGGGTCAGGATTGCTGATGTCCGGATGCGCCAGACCGGCGCTGGCGGTGCGCACAGTGCCGTCTCCTTCGTTATCCACCTCGTCTTGCACCGGCTGTCCGTCCGGGAAGCGGGGCGGATCACCGGGAGGAATGGGTGGGCCGCCGACCACAATCGCCCGAATGGTGGGAAAGCCGGTCGCTCTGATCGTCGTAACCGGCGCGCGCCGGGCCAGCAGATCCAGTTGCGCCGGCTGGTTCAGCATCAGGCCCACCAGGTTGCGCTCCCGATGCGAAGACTCGGGTTTGGGGAGCGGAGGCCCTTGATGGTTGACCAGGTAATTATCAATCGGCAGCAGATCGCGGACGCCGGGCGCCAGGACGCGGATTGTCCGCAGCGGGTCCAGTTGGGTCTGGAAGGGATGGGCGTGGCGGAGGTACCAGAGATAGACATCGAAGACCGCCTTGACGGCGGGATCGGCGCGCAACTCGCCACCGCCCCAGGCGTAGTAGGCCTCACCCGCGCCACGATGGGGCGTGCCCAGGGTAAACAACCGGGCGACATCGTGTGCGTACTCCGCGCTCTGGATGTAGCTCCGCGCGACCAGACCGCCCATGCTGTGCCCCACCAGGATCACCTTCTCGGCGCGGGCGCGGCGCTTCGCCCGATCAATCCACGGCTTGAGGTACAGGCGCGCCGCGTCCTGTACCGACTTGCGCCAGTCGTAGAAGGCCACGAACAGATCGGTATCCCGAACGTAGCCGGCTTCCTCGAAGGCTTCGAGGAAGCGTTTTCCGTAGCTGATGAAGGGCGGAAAGTTCCAGCCGGTGAGCCGCGGCCCTTGAAAATCGAGCAGGACCAGCAGGTTAAACGAGCCACACAGACCGGGCACGAAGATCACGGGTGTGCGGGCCATTGGCGGTCCTCGGGTGGTGCAAGCGGCGGCAATGAGACGGCGACAGGTTCATCATAGGCTCCTGGCAGGCATCCGTCAAGGGCGGCCTTATCGCCAGTCGAGGCGTGCGGCGTAGCGGGCCGCGGCCACCGCGCGGCGCAGCCGCAGGCCCAGGCGGGCCAGCGGTCCCAGCAACCGCGCGTCGGCGATGTGGTCGAGGTGCAATTGAAAGGCGGCGCGCAGCAACCGGTGGCCGCCTAGGGCCGCCGGGGGCACGTGAACGTCCGCCCAGGCCAGGAGCGTGTCAAGGGCCGCCTGAGCCTCGGCCAGCGTCTCGCCGAGGAGCGCTGTGCCAGCGTCACGGGCCGCCAGAACGTACAATTGCTGGCGCAGATGGAGGAAGTGGAGCAGCGCGGCGCTCAGTTCCCACTCGGCCCGTTCGGCGTCCAGGTCGGCCCCGGCGAGGGCGGCGTTCCACATTCCCGCCGCCCGCTGCAACTCCTCGTCGGCGCAACGTATGTGCTCAAGGCGGCGCTCGATGGCGCGTCGCGGCCCGGCGATGATCTGGTCGAGCACGTCGGCGGGCGGATGAGCGATCGGATCGCGGCCCCGATGCGCCTGCGCGCCCTCGTCCTTCTCCGGGTCGCGTTCGAGCACGGCCCGCCAGGCGCGGCTCAGGGCGCGGTAAGCCTCGACCAGGGCTTCGCTGGCGCGCGGCGCGCGCGCGGCGGCATAGCCTGCCAGCGTGTCCTCCGCGCTGGCAGTGGGCGCCCAGGCCAGCCGCGCGAACAGGTAGGCGCTGGGCGGCGTGGCCACGAAGGGCCGGTCGCCCGTCAGCAGCACGTGCACCCCGCTCGCCCCCGTGGCCTGGTAGTGCCGCATGTCGGCGGCGATCACTTCAGGCAGCGGCGGGGGCGAAGACTTGAACAGAATGCCGTCCAGGTAATATTCGAAGATCGTCAGTTCCTCCCCCGCGATCTCCTCGGCGTAACGGGCCAGCCTGCCGGCGACCCCGGCGTTGGCCGACGCACCCATCCCCTCGGCGTAGCTGCGCCGGCGAGGCGCGAAGATGGTCGTGACACGCGGGTGCGGGCGCGTTGCCGCGGGCGGGGTTTCGGTGTCGTGGTAGGCCAGGAAAGCCACTCGGGCGCCAGGACGCCCGGTTGGCAGGGCCTCCGCCAGGGCGTTCGCGGCGATCAGGGCCTGGTCAGCAGGGCCAAGACTGGCGCAGTTCGGACAGTGACACCATCCTCCAGCGCGCAGATCGTCCGGCCAGAGGTGATAGATCTCGGCTTCGGGATAGGCGGCAAAGAACGCCGCTGCCAGTTCCTGCGCGTGGGCCAGCGCGGCGGGGGTGCTCACGCAGAGGTTATGGTCGGCGGTGCGCCGGCGCCCGTTATGGCGGAACATCTCGGGACATGCGCCGAAGAGACGACGCGGCAAGAGGTCGCGCAGGTGATGGCCCCCCAGTTCGACGCGCATTCCACGCTGGCGAAGCAGCGGCAACAGTACGGCGCGGCGTTCGCGCCAGGCGGCCAGCCGGCACGCCCACAGCGCCGGGGCGCGAATGGTCGTGTGAATAAAGATCGTGTTGAGGCGGTTGCGGGCCGCCCAGATGATCCACTGTTCGGCCTGGGCCAGGAAGAGGTCGTGGCCGATGATCAGACCGCGGCGGGCCAGGCCGGGCCGGTCGGCGACGGCGACGGCGGGGAGGGTGATGCGAGCCTGGCGGGGAAGATGCTCCGCGCCAGGTTCGGGCGCGGGCCAGCGACATCCCAGGGCCTCCAGCAGGTCGTAGACGGCGTAGAGCAAGCCCCGCGGACCCGCTCCGCGCAGGCTCAGGCCGTGCTCATCAGGGACGCGGATGAACCCCTCGCCCGTGGGACCATGCGACAGGAGAATGCGCGGTCCCTGCGCCGCTGCGGTGATCGGCAACACCGGCGCCCCTATGCGCGCCAGCGTGGCGCGCAACTCCTCGGCAGCCAGCAGCGCTGTCGGGTCGTCGCTGGCAAGCTCGATGGACCAGGCAGGGTCCAGGGTGGGGGCGACGCTCATGGTATCACCGTCGGGTCAGAAGTACTCCGGCCACGATCAACACCGCCCCGGCCGCCTGGTTCCAGGTCGGTTGTTCACCCAGCAGCGGCCAGGCCAGCAGCGCCGCGCAGAAAGGGATCACGCAGCCATAGATCGCCGTGCGCACCGAACCGGCGACGCGCACGCTGTGGTTCCAGAGAGCATAGGCGACCACCAGGGCGATCGCCGTTGCGTAGACCAGGCTGGCCCACGCCTCCGCGCTAACCCCGGACCAGTCCAGCCGCAGCAAGTCGGGGACGCCCATGAGCAGTAAGGCGGGCGCGCCGGTGATGGTTGTCCAGGCGGTGATCGCCAGGGGCGAAAGGCTCTGAGTCAGGGTACGGACGCCCAGGGTGTAGATCGTCCAGCATACGGCGCAGCCGAAGAGCAACAGGTCGCCAAGCAGGCTTTCGGCAGTGAAGTGGAGTTGCCCCGAAGCAACTACCAGGGCCACGCCGAGAAAGGCCAGAATGATGCCAGCGATGGTGTGGAGGCGCAGGCGCTCGATGCCGAGCAGCGCGCCGAAAAAGGCGACCAGGGCCGGGGTTGTGGCGATCAACAACGAAGCGTTAGCGGCAGTGGTGATCCGCAGCCCGTAGGTGAAGCCAAGCTGGTAGAGGGTATTGCCAACGAACCCCAGCCAGGTGAGCTTCCACAGCGCTCCGGGGGGCAGGCGGAGCGGCGCTTCGCGCCAGGCCAGCGCCAGCCAGAGTAACAGCGCTGCTCCGGCGAAGCGTAGCGCGCCGAAGGCCAGCGGCGGAATCTCGCGCAGCCCGATCTTCATAGCGCTGAAGTTCAGGCCCCAGATCATTACGACCGCAATCATCGTCACATCGGTGACGGGCAGGCCGAACCCGGACCGGGTCTTGCCCGCCTGCGTTGGCATGGCCATTGCTGGTTGCCTCTCGTTATCAGGTCCGTTTTCAGTCGGACAGGGGAGCGAGGAACCCTGGTTGCTCCGCACTTTAACTCAGTTCAGCAATGCGCCGCGCCACGTTCGACAGAATGCCGGTGTCCTCTCCAGTTAGCCCGATCTCCGCCAGGGCGCGCGCTGCGCTGGCGACGAGGGGCGAGGTTGCCGCTGGCGGCGTGGGCGCGGCGGGCGGTAGTGTCGGGGAAACGGCGAGGTTGTCCGGCTCGCCCTCCTCCGGAAGTGGGAACCACAGCGGCGCCGGGCGGATCTTGCGCACCACCGGCCAGCCGTACAGGCGGGCAAGGAAACGCGCGTAACCCGCAGCGGCCCGTTCCAGAGTGTGTTCGGCGGCCACATAAGCCCGCGCCTGCGCCCCCAGGGCCGCTGCCAGCTCCGGGCGGGCGAGCAGCAGGCGACAATAGGCGAGGATCTGATCGCCCTCGGCGGGGCCAGGGTCCACCTGAGCGGCCACGCCAGGCGGCAGTTCAGCGAAGGCGCCAACGGCGCTCACCAGGGTCGGGCGCCCGGCGCCGAGGAGCCGCAGCAGACTGGCGCTGGTTTCGCCAGCGGTCGGGTAGCGCAGGTTGACACAGATATCGGCGGCGGCGACATAATTCTCAAACGCGGCGCGGGGCACGTAGCCGGTCACCGTCACGACGTCGCCCAGACCCGAGCGGGCGATCAGCCCGGCAAGATCGTAGTTTGGCGAGACGCTGCCCACCAGCAGATAGCGCGCGTCGCGGCCCTCGGCGCGCAGAGCGGCCAGAGCCCGCAGCGTCGGCTCGACGCGCTTCCAGGCATTGATGTGGCCGAAACTTGCCAGCACCACCGCCTCAGGCGGCAGCCCCAGACGCGCGCGCGCCGCCTCACGGGGAGGCAGATTGGGCAGCGGAACGCCCATCGGCACAACGGCCACGGGCAGGTCGGGACGCAGCGCGGCGGCGCGCCCGGCTACGTAGCGGCTATGGGCGATCAGCCCGCGGGCGCTGGCGAGCACCGGCTCGCAGCACGGGAAGTCGAAAGCCGCGTCGGTGAACCGCGAGCGGATCATGAGCCGGGCCATATGGGCGCCGGAGGCCCCGTAGCGCGCCTCCATCGCGCGGACGTAGCTCTGCACGTCCCGCAGCCGGCTGGCGGCATACCAGAGCATAAAGTGGTGCAGGACGAAATCGTGCAGCACAACAACCCCCGGCAGCCGCCGGGCCGCGTCCCAGATCGCCCCGTGCGCCGGGCTATTGCCCATGTGGTACACCAGGGCATCGTAGCGGCGCCTTCGCAACTCGCGCGGGAGGCGGCGCAGCGGCAGCACCTCGAGGTGTTGCACCAGACGCCGGTTGGCCGGGCGCAAGCCATCCTCGACAAACAGCACGATGTCGGCGTACTGCCCGAGGTAGGGCAGCAACTCCTCGCTGTAGTCGGAGATGCCGGAGGGCGCCGGATTCACCGGCGAACAGTAAGCGATCCGTGGCGTCTGCATAGTCCCGACAGTGTAGCACAGGTCGGCAGGAGGTACGGCAGGCGCAACCCTCCGGATTGCGCCGCTTGGATCTTCCGCACAAAATCCCGCCGCGATGATTGGACAGTGATATTGACAGTGCCCACAGAACATTGTATAGTCCTACATAACACGAAATTAATGAACCCATCGGTGCGGTGCAGTGCGGCGCTGCCGGAAGTTCAACGGTTGAGTCCGGCGGCTTTTTGCACCTCTAGCTCGTCTGGCAGGTTCTCAAACGTCCATAAGGGTCGCTCCATTCGGGCCAAGGTTCTCAGCCCACCCGGCCTCGTCGGCGCAAGGATGCGCTGCGAGGCGGTTTATGCATCCGCCGGCATCGGCAAACTGATACGCCAACGATGCCCGCCACTCCCTCGAAGGGCCGAGGGTCTGGCGGGCGTTTGTCTGTTTTCACTAGAGTGCAAGGTGGTAACGATGCAACTTCCTGTGCGCGACGCTCACGGATTGTACGACCCGCGTTTTGAGCACGACGCCTGCGGGATCGGCTTTGTCGCCCGCATCAGTGGCCAGCCTGGTCACGAGATCCTCTCTATGGCCCTCGAGGCCCTCGGCAACCTGGAGCATCGCGGCGCCGTCGCCGACGATGCGAGAACAGGCGATGGCGCCGGCGTGCTCACCCAGATACCGCGCGCGTTGATGCTCCGCGAGTTGCGTCGCCAGGGCATCACCGCAGAGCCGGCGGATCTGGCGGTGGGGATGTTCTTTTTGCCGCACGCAGAGGACGCCAGCGCCGCGGCGTGCACCATTGTCGCCCGGGCCCTTGCGGAGCGCAACCTGACGCTCCTGGCCTGGCGCGACGTGCCGGTTGACCCCGAGACCCTCGGCCAGCGCGCGCGCGCGGCGATGCCGTTGATCCGCCAGGCGCTGATCGCGCGCCCCACCGGTCTCGACGACGTTGCCTTTGAACGCACCCTGTACCTGACCCGCAAGGCTATCGAAGCCGCTTTCCAGCGCGAGAACCTCGCCGCCTACGTGCCTTCGTTCTCGAGCCGCACCATTGTCTACAAAGGGTTGCTCCTGGGCAGCAACCTGGCCGATTTCTACCTCGACCTGCGCGACCCGGCCTTTACTACCGCCATCGCGGTGTATCACCAGCGTTACTCGACGAACACCTTCCCTACCTGGGAGCGCGCTCAGCCCTTCCGCATGCTCTCCCATAATGGCGAGATCAACACCATCCAGGGGAATGCCAACTGGATGCGCGCCCGCCAGGCAGTGCTACACCTGCCCGCCGATTTTCTCGCCGCCGGTCCCGTGGATGGCCCTGTGGCCCTCACCCCGGTGCTCGACGAGCGCGGCTCCGACTCGGCGATGCTTGATAATGCCCTTGAATTGCTGGTGATCAGCGGGCGCGATATTCGCCATGCTCTTACTATGCTGGTGCCCGAGGCCTGGGAAAAGGTGCCCGACCTGCCGCCGGCCCTGCGCGCCTTCTACCAGTACCATGCCTGCCTGATCGAGCCGTGGGACGGGCCCGCCGCCCTGACCTTCTCCGATGGGCGCATCGTGGGCACGGCCCTCGACCGCAACGGCCTGCGCCCGGCGCGCTATATTGTCACCGATGATGGGCTGGTGTTCTCCGGCTCCGAGGTTGGCGCGGTCAGTGTAGACGAACGGCGCGTCGTCCATAAGGGCAAGCTCGGTCCCGGGCAGATGATCGCCGTTGATACGGCGACCGGCAACTTCTTCACTAACGAGGACGTGAAGAGCTACCTCGCCGGTTTGCGGCCCTACGGCGCCTGGGTCGGCCAGCATCTGCGCACGCTGCCGCCGCACGAGCCGGAGACGCCGGAGGGAGCGGATGTCGCCGCGCAGGGCGCCGATCTGCAGCCGTTGCAGATGGCCTTTGGCTATACGTCGGAGGAGATGAACGTTATTTTGAAGCCTATGGCTGCCACCGGACACGAGCCGGTTGGTTCGATGGGTGATGATACGCCCACGGCAGTGCTCTCCCAACTGGAACTGGGGCGTCCGCTCTTTCACTACTTCAAGCAGCGCTTCGCCGAGGTCACCAACCCACCGATTGACCCGCTGCGCGAAGAGCTGGTGATGTCCCTTAGCATTGCCCTGGGCCGGCGTGGCAATGTGCTTACCGAGACACCCGAGCACGCCCACCTGCTGCAACTCACCTCCCCGGTGTTGACCGACGCGCAGCTTGCCGCCATCCGCGCCCAGCGCGATCCGGCCCTGCGCGTGGCCACGGTCGCGGCTCTCCTGCACGCCGATGAGACTCTTGCTGACGCTCTGGAGCGCCTGCGCGCCGAGGCCGCCGAGGCCGTGCGCGCCGGGGCCTCCATCCTGATCATCAGCGATCGCGGGGTGAACCCATCCCACGCGCCAATTCCCGCGCTCCTGGCCGTTGGCGCCGTTCATCATCACCTGATCCGCGCGGGACTGCGCACCCTCTGTAGCATTGTGGCCGAAACCGGCGAGGTGCGCGAGGTCCACCACCTGGCCTGCTTGACCGGCTACGGCGCCGAGGCGGTCAATCCCTACCTGGCGCTGGCCAGCGTGCGCCACCTGGCCCTGGAGCGCGAGGCGCTACGGCAAAAGACGTCCAGCGCTCCCGTCGAGAAGGTGCGCGACGATCCCCGCTCGCGCACCCTGGCCGAAGAGGCCGAGCACAATCTGATCGTCTCGCTCGAGAAGGGCCTGCTAAAGGTGATGTCGAAGATGGGCATCTCCACCCTGGACAGCTACTGCGGAGCGCAGATCTTCGAGGTTGTCGGGCTTGATCAGGAACTGATTGACGCCTGCTTCACCGGCACGCCTTCGCGCATCGGCGGTGTGGGCCTGGAGAAGCTCGAACGCGACGTGCGCGCCCGCCAGCGCAGGGCCTTCGGCGACGCTGCGCCGGCCCTGCCCCATCCCGGCTTCTACAAATTCAAGAAGGACGGGGAGTACCACGCCTTCAGCCCTGCGGTCATCCACGCCCTGCACCGGGCCGTGCAGAACCCCTACGCCCTGAATGGCGACAGCCGCGACCGCATCAGCCCTGAGGGCTACGCTCTCTACCGCGCCTATGCCGACCTGGTGCACGCGCGCCCGCCGACGGAACTGCGCGATCTGCTCGAGTTTGTGCCCGCCGGTCCTCCCGTGCCGCTCGATGAGGTGGAACCGGTGGAGTCAATCGTCAAACGCTTCAGCACCGCGGCGATGAGCCACGGCTCGACCAGCAAAGAGGCCCATGAGACGCTCTCGATCGCCATGAACCGCCTCGGCGGCCTGGCCAACAGCGGCGAGGGCGGCGAAGAAGCCGAGCGCTTCAAGGACGAGCGTAACAGCCGCATCAAGCAGGTGGCCTCCGGGCGCTTCGGCGTGACGCCCGCGTATCTGGCCAGCGCCAGTGAGTTGCAGATCAAAATGGCCCAGGGCGCCAAGCCCGGTGAGGGCGGGCAATTGCCTGGCCATAAGGTGAATGAGGAGATTGCCCGCATCCGCCATACCGTTCCCGGCGTGGCGCTGATCTCACCTCCGCCGCACCACGACATCTACAGCATCGAGGATCTGGCCCAACTGATCTACGACCTCAAACAGGTGAACCCCAACGCCACCGTCAGCGTGAAACTGGTGGCTACTGCCGGGGTAGGCACCATTGCCGCGGGCGTCGCCAAGGGCTATGCCGATATTATCCTCATCAGCGGTCACGCTGGCGGCACTGGCGCCGCGCCGCTCAGCAGTATCAAGAACGCCGGCGTGCCCTGGGAACTTGGCCTGGCCGAGACCCAGCAGACCCTCGTGCTCAACGGGTTGCGCGGGCGGGTGCGCGTGCGCGCCGACGGGGGGCTGAAGACAGGACGCGATGTGGTCATGGCCGCGCTCCTCGGCGCCGATGAGTTTTCGTTCGGCACGGCGGCCCTGGTGGCCGAAGGCTGCATCATGGCTCGCGCCTGCCACAATAACACCTGCCCGGTCGGCATCGCCACCCAGCGGGCCGAACTGCGCGCCAAGTTCCCCGGCAAGCCCGAAATGGTCATGGCCTTCTTCCGCTACCTGGCCCAGGAGATTCGTGAGATCCTGGCCTCCCTCGGCCTGCGTTCGCTCAACGAGGCGGTGGGCCGCACCGATCTGCTGCGGCAGCGCCCAACGGGATATCCCGGCGCCGACGATCTGGATCTGACCCCCGTCCTGGGCGCGGCGCGCATGGTCGGCACGCATGAAATTCGCCATAACGGCAAGAACAACGCCCTGCCACCCGAGGAGAGCCTGAATGACCGCATCATGCTCGACACCCGCGGCGCTCTGGCCGCCCGTGGTCCGGTCACGCTGAGCTATACGATCCGCAATCGCAATCGCAGCGTCGGGGCCCGGCTTGCCGGCGCCATCGGCCAGATCTACGGCGACAAGGGCCTGCCGCCCGGCACGATCACCATTCACGTGCGGGGCAGCGCTGGCCAGAGCTTCGGCGCCTTCAACGCCCCGGGAGTGGAACTGCGGCTGACCGGCGAGGCCAATGACTATGTGGGCAAGGGGATGGCCGGCGGCGTGATTGTGGTCGCGCCCGACCCCCAGGCGCGCTTCGCCTGGCACGAGAACGTCATCGCCGGCAACACCCTGCTCTACGGCGCCACCGGCGGCGAACTGTACGCTGCGGGTCAGGTCGGTGAGCGCTTCGCCGTGCGGAACAGCGGCGCCGTCGCCGTCGTCGAGGGCGTGGGCGACCACGGCTGCGAGTACATGACCGGGGGCGCCGTGGTCATCCTGGGGCCAACCGGGCGCAACTTCGGGGCCGGGATGACCGGCGGCATCGCCTACGTGCTGGATGAAACCCGCAGCTTCGAGCGGCGCTACAATCCGCAGTTGATCGAGTTGCGCCCTATGAGCGCCCGCGATGAGGCTCGGGTGCAACAGTTGATCCGCCGGCACGTCGAACTGACCGGCAGCCCGCGCGGGGCCGAGATCCTGGCCCGCTGGGAAAACTATCGCAACCTCTTCTGGACCGTGGCGCCGCGGGAGTCCGTAGCGCGCATCGAAAACGCCGCCGAGGGCACCGAGGAACTCAAGCCCGCCGCCGCCCGCGCGGCATAAGCGGAGCTACGCCCCTCCAGCGCCTCCCCTCAGGCAGGGGCGTGGGGAAACCAGATTACCCCACGCCCCTCTACCCGCAAGGTTTTGAAACAGCGCCTACTCGGCGAGTTCGCGCCCGGGCCGGCGTAGCGGCAACTGGCCGGCTGCCGGTGGGGCGATGAGATTATACGTGGTGATCTGCCGGTTCAGGTCGTGCACCTTCTGCGCGTACTCCGCGCGCAGGCGTTCGCGCTCCAGCGGGCCGGTCCGGGCCCAGCGCGCGGTGACATGGGCCAGCCAGCGCTCCAGATCAGCGAGCTCGGCGTAGATGTGCTTCTGCAACTCGATCCACGAGGGAGCGTAGCCCGCATTCTTGAGCAAGCGATAGCCGATGCGCAGATCCTCCGGTACATGGTCATCGTCGTCCAGCGGCAATGGTTTGCCCGCGCCGGGCAGATTGTCAAACATGCCCGCGGCCTCGGCCTCGCGGATGCGGCGCTCGATCAGGCTTTCGTGCGCCTGAAACGGCCCCTGACCGAGCGGCGCTTCCGTGCTGTTCTCTGTAGATCTGCGGAGTTTGGAAGATTCGTGAGACATGGCTGGCTCGCTGGGGCCACCGGGTTTCGCGCCCTTCTGCCAGAATGATACCAGATCCCGCGCATAGCTATGATAGCCGCCAGAAGCGCCAAAAAACCATCCCCGGGCGGCTGAGTGGTCCTGTAAGCCCCTGCTGTGGTTTCGGCGTCGGTTCAACTTAGCGCAGAGCCTGCCGAGAAGGCTAGAGGATTGGCTTTTACAACCCTCTGCGTCCTCTGCAGTGAATACGGATGCAGTCAACATAACATGCACCGGCTTCGCTCCACTTGCGCCCTGGCGCAAGTGTGGTAGGATACGCAAGGCAAGCCAGCCGGCTGGATGTGTCGCTCGAACGTTCGGCGTCGTTTCGCTTAGCGTAGTCGCTCAACCAATGTAAGGCATCTTGCCCATGGGTCTGACTATCTGAGTCTTCATCGCCACAACTCCACAGCCCTACACATCTCCACAGAATGTGGGCTGTAGAGCGCTGCTCAAGCCGGAACGATCGGTTCTGAAATCTTGCTTTCACGGTGTAGAGGACCTATGGCCTGGCTTGCTCTTCTCGCGCTCATGCTTATGGTCGCGGCTATTCCTGGCATCGCGCTATACCTGGAGAATCTGCGCTCGTCAGCCGCTGATCCGGGCGACGCCGTTAACGATGGCGCACAGCAAATCGCCTGAGACGCGCGGGACTATTGGCGTCCCCGGGTTGTATGGTACAATCCGCATATACCCGGCTTTGCTCTAGCCGATCACTATGTGCATGAGGCCTCGCATCCGATATAGGATCAGGATATTGTGCGCTATCCAACACGTCACGGCTCGTCTCGATCAGGCCGGCGTGAGTAGGTAGCGGTGGTGCGACAGGCGGAGCCCTGCACATGCCCTGTCTGGAAGCACGGGTGTATAGCCCCGCTTGCAAGGGCCGGGTAGATGCGGGAGAACCCCATGGACAGAAGCATCCACCAGACCGCTCAGCCGGTACTGACCACTCCTGAACAGCCCTGGGTCGCCAGGCGCCTGCGACGCCTGGCGCTTGTCGGGGTAGTGGCCTTCGATCAGGCGCTGATCCTCGCCGGCTTTGCTATCGCGTACTGGCTGCGCTATCTCGCCGACTGGCCTCCGCCGTTCGACCGTGTGGTTCTTGAAGTCGCTACGAAGAACCATGTGGAGTTTAGCGCCTTTTTGCTTCCCTCGGTCCTGCCGCTGATGTTCTTCCTGGCAGTGCGCTTTGCCAGTCAGGGCCTGTATCGCGCCGCCCCCCGTCTGAGCCTGTTCGATCAACTTGGCATCATTTTCAATAGTCTGGTTACCGGCCTGGCCCTGTTGATCATTTTTGTTTTTCTCTATAAGCCATTCTACTATTCGCGGTTGATCTTCGCGTTCGCCGGGGTCAGCATTTTCACGCTCCTCAGCGGCTGGCGGATCGCCCTCGCGAGCGTGCGGCACTGGCAGTGGTCCCACGGGGTTGGCCGGGATCGGGTGCTGGTGGTTGGGGGCGCCGATCTGGGCCAGCAGGTGATGAATGGCATCGCCTCGTCGCCGGGCCTGGGCTACACGCTGGTCGGCTATGTAGACGATCAGCCCATCGTTGCCAATGGCCGCGCCACACGGGTCTATCGCCATCTGGGCAAACTGGAAGACCTGGAGCGGGCCATTCAGCAGAGCGGCGCACAGCAGGTGATTGTGGCTCTGCCGTTTGCCGAGCAGAGCCGCCTGCCAGAGCTGGTGGCCGTCTGTCAGCGTCTGGGCGTCCGGTACCAGATCGCCCCGGATGTGCACCAGTTGAGCTTCGACCGGGTGGATGTGCTGCAACTGAGCGGCGTGCCGCTGCTGCGGCCCAAAGAGATCCGGCTGAGCGGCGCTAATCTGCTGCTCAAACGCGCCATTGACGTCACCACAGTGCTCCTGACGGCGCCCCTGGTCTTGCCTCTTGTCGCCCTCATCGCGCTGCTGATCAAGCTGGACTCGCGCGGTCCGGTGTTGTTTCGCCAGGTTCGTGTGGGGAAAGGCGGGCAGCCTTTCATCTGCTACAAGTTCCGCACCATGGTGCCTGATGCCGAGGCGCGGAAGGCCGAACTTGCTGCGCGGAACGAGGCGGATGGGCCGTTATTTAAGATGCGCGACGATCCGCGCGTTACGCGCATCGGGCGCTTTTTGCGCCGGAGCAGCCTTGATGAGTTGCCGCAGTTCTGGAATGTGCTGCGCGGGGAGATGAGCCTGATTGGACCGCGGCCCGCCCTTCCCGATGAAGTGGCGCGCTACGAACCCTGGCACCGTCGCCGGCTCGAGGTGCTGCCCGGTTGCGCCGGTCTGGCTCAGGCTCTGGGACGAAGCGATATGTCGTTCGACGAGCAGGTTCGACTCGATATCTATTATGCCGAGAACTGGTCGGTAAGCATGGATCTTCGCATCCTGCTTATGCTTATCCCGGTGCTGATCAGCGGTCGCGGAGCATACTGAACAGAAAGAGAAAAGGGCTCAACATGCGTGTGCTTATTACCGGTGGCGCAGGCTTCCTCGGTTCCCATCTCGCCGACCGCTTTCTCAGCGAGGGCCACGAGGTGATCGCGATGGATAATCTGATCACCGGGACCACGGATAATATCGCGCACCTCGCAGGCCATCCGCGGTTTTTGTTTATCAAGCACGATGTTACCAACTATATCTATGTTGATGGACCGCTCGACGCCATTCTGCACTTCGCCTCGCCAGCCTCGCCAATAGATTATCTGGAACTCCCCATCCAGACCCTCAAGGTCGGCGCCCTCGGCACGCACAAGGCCCTGGGTCTGGCCAAGGCCAAGGGCGCACGCTTCTTGCTGGCGTCTACCTCCGAGGTGTATGGCGATCCGCAGGTGCATCCCCAGCCGGAGAGCTACTACGGCCACGTTAACCCTGTCGGGCCGCGGGGCGTTTATGATGAGGCCAAGCGGTTCGCCGAGGCGATGACAATGGCCTACCATAACTACCACGGCCTCGATACCCGCATTGTGCGTATCTTTAACACCTATGGTCCGCGCATGCGCCTCCGTGATGGCCGGGTGGTGCCCAATTTTATCCGGCAGGCCCTGAAGAATGAACCGCTGACCGTCTATGGCGATGGCTTACAGACCCGTAGTTTTCAGTATGTGAGTGATCTGGTTGAAGGGGTCTACCGGCTGCTCTTCTCGGATGAGGTCGAACCAGTCAATATTGGTAATCCAGGCGAGTTTACCATCCGGGAATTCGCCGATGTGGTCATCCGGTTGACCGGCAGCAAGAGTACGATTGTCTATAAGGATCTGCGCACCCGCGATGATCCGCAGGTGCGCCAGCCCGATATTTCCAAGGCTCGCCGCGTGCTGGGCTGGGAGCCGCTGGTGACCCTGGAGGAGGGGTTGCGGCAGACCATTCCCTGGTTCCGCGAAGAGCTTCGGCGCCGGGGCGAGTTGTAGGCGATGCGCTGGCGTGTGGGGGCCAGGAGCTTCGGGCGGGAGACGCGGCGCGCAGGCCTGGCGGCTCTTGCTGGCGCTACGGCCCTGGGCCTGGGCGTGGCAACCCTGCCGATCCCCCTGGCGACCGCGCTCGTGATTGGCGCTCTGGCCGCTGTCCTGGCTTTGCTCGACCCCATCTGGGCGCTGTATTTGCTGGTGCTCTCGGTGCCCGTGCAGGAGGTCTGGCTGCTGCCGGGCGGCCTTACCGTCACTCAGGCCGCTCTACTGCTGGCGGCGGCCAGTTTGACCTTCCACGTGCTTGCCTTCCCCGAACAACCGCTGGTTCTGGGACCTCTGTTCGTCCCGCTGGCGATCTTTGTGTGGACGCTGGGCCTCTCGGCGGTGTTTACTCCTTTTAGCCTTGCCGAAGGGTTGCGCGAGACAGCGCGATGGTCCACCGTGCTGCTGGTGTACGTGCTCGCCCTGCGCGCCCTGGGCTTCGAACAGGGGCAACGTTCCCCTCGCCGCCCCGACTGGCGCGTCTGGGGGCTGCTGATCTGCCTGCTGGCGGCCCCGGCGACGGCGGGCGCCCTGGGCCTGGTCCAGTTCGCCCTGGGTCTGGGTCCTGAGAGTTTCAGGATCGGCGGCGGGCGGGTGCGGGCCTATGGCACCATCGGGCAGCCTAACTCGTTCGCCGGCTATATGAACCAGGCCTGGCCCCTGGCAGCGGGTCTGGCGCTGTTCGCCCCGGTGGGCCTGCGCCAGGGCGCGCCGCGCCGTCCGGTCCTCCTCACGCTGGCGCTTGCCGGTGTGGCGGCCTTCCTGACCGGGGGGGCGCTGATCGCCAGCTTCTCGCGCGGAGGATGGATCGGCGCCATGGCCGGCATGCTGGCCCTTGGGGGTGCCGCCTTCGCGTTGCTGCCGGCGGATCTGCGCGTACCGGTCAGGCGCTTCCTGGTAGCGGTCACCGCGGTGGGGGTGGCGCTCCTGGCGCTTGGCGGGGGCGGCCTGTTGCCCGACGCGGTCGAGCAGCGCGCCATCAGCCTGGTACGGAACCTGCGCCTCTTCGACGCGCGCGGCGTTGCCGTGACGCCCGAGAATTTCGCGGTGGTGGAGCGCATGGCCCACCTCCAGGCCGGCTGGAACATGTTCCGTAGCCGGCCCCTGCTGGGCGTTGGACCGGGCAACTACAGCATCGCCTACGAGCGCCCCCCCGGTCCAGACGCGCCGCCATTCAGCGTGCGGCCCTGGTACACCTCGCGGGGCCACGCGCACAACTACTACCTGCATATCGCCGCCGAGGCCGGAGTGGTTGGCCTGGCGGCCTACCTGCTGCTGATCGGCGCGGTGATGGCCCAGGCGGTTCGCGCCGTCCGCGCCGCGCGAGGCTGGTTGTGGTCAGGGGTGGCAGTCGGGGGGATTGGCGTGGTTGCCGCCGTCGCTGCCCATAACCTGTTTGAGAACCTGCATGTGCTGAACATGGGGCTGCAACTGGGCGCGATCTGGGCCGTGTTGCATGCGTGTGAGGCGTCCCTTTCCTCAGACGCCATCTAACCGGGCCGCTGCGTGAACAGCGGCCACAGATTAATTTAATGCGGAAGTTGGTAACGCCCTCCGCCGCATCAGGACGCTGCGGCGTGAACAGCGGCCACAGATTAATTTAATGCGGAAGGGCTACATCCTCACCCTGGTCGAATACCAGTTTTCCGCACCACCATGCGTGAAAGGGCCTGGTAGGACTATCCACTTTCAGGACCTTCTCTTCATCGCGTTATTTTGCGGCAGCGCCGCCCTGGTTTTACCATAAGAGCAGCGGGAAAAGGTGTAGTAAACCCTGACTTCCTCATCTCTCTGCGGGCAAGGGCGACTAGCAGAGCACAGCGTCTCGCACGTGGACAGGAGGACCGGCTATGCCCTGTCTCGTAACCGGCGGCGCGGGCTTCATCGGCAGCCATACGGTAGAGGCACTGCTGCGCCGTGGAGAACAGGTGATCTGTCTCGACAACTTCACTCCCTACTATGCTCCCGAACGCAAACGATGTAACCTTGCCTGGGCAGCTACCCAGCCAGGCTTTGTGCTGGTCGAGGCCGACATCCGCGACGCCGAGGCGCTGGCCGCGGTGTTTGAGCGCTACCGTCCACGCGAGGTGGTGCACCTGGCGGCCCTGCCCGGCCCGCGGCCCTCGATCGCCAACCCCGCTCTCTACGAGCAGGTCAACGTCGGCGGCACTGTGCATCTGCTGGAACTGGCCCGCCGCTACGACGTGGAACGCTTCGTGCTCGCCTCGACCTCGTCGGTCTATGGTCGCACGACTAAATTGCCGTTCGAAGAAGACGATTCGACTGATCGTCCCCTTTCGCCCTACGCCGCGACAAAGAAAGCCGCCGAAGTGCTTGGCTATACGTTCCACAGCCTCTACGGCACGCCGATGAGTGTAGTACGGTTCTTCACCGTGTATGGCCCCCGGGGTCGCCCGGATATGACGCCGTATGTATTTGTTGATAGAATGGTGCGCGGACAGCCGATTGTACTCTTCGAGCGGGGAGTTGGCCTGTACCGCGACTACACCTACATTGATGACATCGTTGCCGGCGTGATCGCGGCCCTTGACCGGGCGCGGGGCTACGAAATCTTCAATTTAGGAAACTCGAGCCCCGTCGAGCTCCAGCGCTTCGTTGCCCTGCTCGAACAGATCACCGGAATACGCGCACTGATCGAGGCGCAGCCCCTGCCGCCAACCGAGCCGCCCATTACCTACGCTTCGACCGAAAAAGCGGGGCGGCTGCTGGGCTTTCGGGCCGGCACCAGCGTTGAGGAGGGTCTGGCACGTTTCTGGGAATGGTACCAGATAGAGGTCCTGCCCACTCTCAATGTCGTATGAAGACTAACAGATTTGTTACTGGCCCAAATGTGCAAAATACGGTATACTCCTCCAGAATGTAGCATCCGCACCATTAACAAAAGGCAGGCCGAGGCATGATTGTAGATCATACGAAGGGTTCCTCTGCCACGGAGGCGCCCTTGCCAGTAGAAACGCTGGCGACGCCTGAGGTCTCTCCTGAGGTCGAGATTGCCCGCGAAGGGTTTTCATTATGGGAGCGTCTGCGCAGTCCGCGCACGCTCATCTCTTTTGGCCTTGCCATCGCGATTGTCATCTTTGTCCTGCGTGGTCTGGATATTGACCTGGCGACGACCTGGCAGTATATGCGGCAGGCCAACCCCTGGCTGCTCCTGGCTGGTCTGGGCATTTTTTATCTGACCTTTCCGCTACGCGCGCTGCGCTGGCGGGTGCTGTTGCGCAACGCGGGCGTGCCGGTTGATGAGGGCCGGGGTAGCTGGGCCTCGATGCCCGCGCTGATGGAGTACATCTATCTATCGTGGTTCGCGAACTGCATCGTGCCCGCGAAGCTCGGCGACGCCTACCGGGCCTATCTGCTCAAGCACAATGGAAAGGTCAGCTTCTCGACCTCGATTGGCACCATTTTCGCCGAGCGTCTGCTCGACATGCTTGGTCTGTTCGGCATGCTGGTCATCTCGGCGTACTTTACCTTCGGGGCGCATATGCCCGAAGGCACGCAGATCGTCTTCGGGTTTGGCGGCCTGCTGATGGTGACGATCCTCGGCGGCCTGGCGGGAATGCGCTGGTTCAGCCCCCTGGTTCACCGGGTGTTGCCGCGACGGTTGCACGGGTTTTATGGGCGCTTTGAGTATGCCGCCCTGCGCTCGTTCAGGCCCGCTATTCTCCCTCGTCTGATTGGGTTGACCGCGGGGGTCTGGCTCCTTGAGGGCTTCCGGCTCTTTTTCGTGATCGAGTCCCTTGGACCGACCATGGCCACCCTCTCTCTCTCGGCGATCATTTTTGTGGCTCTCTCCTCCTCCTTGCTGACTGCGCTGCCGATCACCCCTGCCGGCCTCGGAGTCGTCGAAGGGACGATCACCGTGGTGCTCACCTTCTTCGGGGTGGATAAGCACCTGGGTGCGGCAGTCACCTTCCTCGACCGGCTGATCAACTTCTGGAGCATCGTCTTCGGCGGCTTTATCGCCTACATTTTCAGCAAAAGGCGATGATGTAAAACCCTGTAGAGCAACTTTCAAGGTTGCTCTACAGGGGCACAGTTCCAGGCGCATGCACATCGGGGTTGATTACACCGCGGCAGTATGGCAGGGCGCGGGGATCGGGCGCTATACGCGCGAGTTGATCCGCGCCGTGGTCGGGCTTGATCGAACAATCACCTATCGTCTCTTCTATGCGGCGGGCGCCCTGCCCGCCGCATCGCCTTACGTGGCAGATCTGCGCGCCCTGCGCGCTGCGCACCCCAATGTGCAACTGCGGCCCATTCCCCTGAGCCCGCGCCTGCTCACCATCCTCTGGCAGCGCCTGCGCCTGCCGCTGCGTGCCGAGGCGCTCGCAGGCCCTATGGACCTGCTGCACGCTCCCGATTTCGTCCTGCCGCCAACCCGCGCGCGCACCCTGGTCACTGTGCATGATCTCACCTTTCTGGTGCGGCCAGACTGCGCCGAGGCCGGGCTGCGGCGCTACCTCACCCGCGCCGTGCCGCGCGCGCTGCGCCGCGCCGATCTGGTGCTGGTCGATTCGCAGGCCACGGCGGCAGACCTCGCACGGCTGCTCGGAGTGGACGGGTCGCGCGTCCGCCTGATTTATCCCGGCGTGGATGCGCGTTTCCAGCCCTTGCCCTCCACCGCCCTGGAAGCGACCCGCGCGCGCTTAGGGCTGCCGACGAACTTTCTGCTCTTCGTTGGTACGCTGGAGCCGCGCAAGAACCTGCCACGCCTGGTGCGCGCCTTCGCGCGCCTCGCCGACCCGGAGCTGCACCTGGTGATCGCCGGGCGGCGCGGATGGCTTTACGAGGATATCTTCGCGACGGTGGAACAACTGGAGCTCCAGAATCGGGTGCACATGCTCGATTTTGTTGCCGACGCAGATCTTCCGGCGTTGTATAATCTTGCGCGGGCCTTTGTGTACCCCTCCCTATACGAAGGGTTCGGATTGCCGGTACTGGAAGCCCTGGCCTGTGGCGCCCCGGTGGTCACTTCAGGCGTATCCAGCCTGATCGAAGTCGCCGGTGAAGCAGCAGTGTTGGTGGACCCCCTTGATGAAGCCGCCATCGCCGACGGCATCACCCGCGCCCTGCGCGAGGCCGCGCGCCTGCGGGTTGCCGGACCGGCCCAGGCGCGGCTGTTTCGCTGGGAGACGGCCGCACAGCGTTTACTGGCATGCTACCGGACGCTCGGCGCCGGTGAACCGAGTAAAGGATCGCATGAACATGTCTTCACAGAACGATCTGACCGCTGAGGCCATCCAGCGGGGGGCAGCGCCGGGCCGCGGCTATGCCGTGGCCCGGCTTATCTCGCAGGTGTTTCATCCGGTGTTTCTCGGCATGGTCAGTATCTTTATCGTAGGTCTGCTAGGCGTCGAGCCGCGCCAGACAGGGTTGTACTGGGCCTTGCTCTGCACCGGGCTACAGGTGCTGCCGCCGACCCTCTTCTTCACCATTCGCCTGCGCCAGGGGGCCTACACCGATGACGATATCTCGGTGCGCTCGCAGCGCAATGAATTGTATCTTTTCGGCATCGCCAATCTGATAGCGGGTATGGTCGTGTTGCAACTGCTCGGCGCACCGCGGCCCATCCTGGCGCTGGCGGCGTCGGGGCTGGCAATCAGTGTAGTGGCCTGGCTCATCAACCTGTACTGGAAGATCAGCATCCATGCCTCAAGCATGGGTTCGACGGCGACGCTGGCCGCGCTGTACTCCGAGCCGCTGGGTCTGGCCCTCTGGCTGTGCGCCCTGGCCCTGGGATGGGCGCGGGTGCGCACCCGCAACCACACCCCGATGCAGGTGGTTGCCGGCTTGCTCCTGGCGGCGGGATGCGTGATCGGCGCATTTGTCGCCTACGGGGTGCTGTGATGGTCAAACTGCTGAAACACGGGCGGGCGACCGTGCGGTCACCCCGCCCGTGACGTTTGGTATGCGCTTCCCCCCGGCGTTCCCCCGCGGCCGCCGTCGCTAGCAGCGTCGGCCCTGCAGCGTGACCCATTCCAGCCAGGCGAATAACTCCTCGAAGACCCGGGCGCGCACCGGCGCAGCCGAGAGGGTCAGGTCGTGCATGCCGCCCTCGATGGCGATCAGCGTCACCCGCGGGCCGAGGCCCGGCCCGTAACGGCGCATATGGGCCACGTTGAGCACCGCATCCGCCCGCAGCAGGCGTTCGTCCCAACGGGAGAGGAGCAGCGAGCGCGTCGAGTGCATAATCAGCACTGGACAGGCGATCTCTAGCCCGGCCTGGAGCCGGCGCTGTCCCCGCATCACCGCCCGCATCCACCCGGCATAGGCCGGAAAGCCCTCAATCGGTTTCCAGTTCAGGTTGAACTCCCACTCGCCATAGTAGTTGCGGTGCAGGCTATGGGCATAGAACGGCGAGACGGAACTATTAGAGGCGAGCCGGGGGCGCCAGCGGCCCAGGGCGGCAAACAGGCGCGCGGCCAGCATCCGGCGCCGGGGGAGATAAAAGGCAAAGAAGGGGCTGTTCAGGAACAGGGCCTTGACCCGCTCGCGCCAGCGCCCCTCGTGGGCATACAACGCGGCGATAAGACCGCCGGTGGAATGGCCATCGAGCAGGAGCCAGGGCCGGTCCTCTTCGTCGAAGATGAGGGTGATGGCGGCGTCAAGCTCGGCGTAGTAGTCACGGAGATCGGTACAGAAGTGCGGCGTCTGGCCAGGGCGCAGCGAGCGGCCGCACTTGCGCAGGTCAAGGGCATAGAAGTGGTAGCCACGGGTATTGAAGGCCTCGGCCAGATGCGTCTGGAAGAAATAATCCACAAAGCCATGGATGTAGAGCGCCGCGCGGCCCGACGGAGCAGCGGCGCGCCGGCGCACCAGGGTAGCGATGACCGGTCCTTCGTCATCGGCAGGGAACGTGAGCGTGCGCGCCTCGAAGCCTGCCAGGGCCGTATCGGCGTCCCACGGAGTAACAGTCAATGTCGTAGCCATATCCTGTGGTTCAATGCTCCTGTCAAACTCCTTCTCCCTGACTTCCCGAAGGCAAATCCGGTGGCGGAGCAGGGGTATAGTGTTCGCAGAAGAAGCCGCGGAGTGCGCCGCGTTCGGCGCCAGGGCAACTTTCACTGGCCTGTAAAGCCGCACCGCGCATGTCAAGCTGGATGGTCTGGGTCTGGCCAGGGCAGTTCGCGTCATAGACGAAGATCGTGCCGGCGCCATTGCCGCGGTCATCCACGCCAATGGCAAGCACCTGATGGTTGTTGAACGGTGAGGTCGAACTGCCGATCAGGCATATCGGCCAGGGTTGCCCCTGAGCGAGAAAGCCTTTGAGATTGGCGAACTGCTCGCGGGTGCGTTCCAGCAACCAGCCCGGACCGGCGCCGGGCAGCGGCAGAAAGAGCATAGCCATCCACGAGAGCAACACCGGTGCGTTGGACGCCAGGCTATCGAGCTGGCGTTTCCACAGGTACTCGCGGATGGCCCGCTCGAGCGGCGCGTCGCTATCGGGAGGCACAGTGGGAGTCATACCGTGGGGAACGGGCTTGCCGGCACGGAAATGGTCGGCCGCGGCGAAGGCCATTCCACCGCAGAGGCCATAGGTGTCGGGCAGGGCCGTTTCGATCCACTGGCCCAGCTGCGGTGACACCATCGCACGGATGAGTCCAAAGGGGTCGCTTCCCAGGACGCTAGTTGCTTCGCCGGTAGATTGGGCAAGCGTCTGGCGCAGATGGGTTCGTTCTTCGGCTTTCAGCCGCCACGAGTTGGGAAAGGCAAAACCGTGCCGCACAGGCTCGAAGTTGGTTCTGGCCATGCTTCCTCCGGGGGCATGCGGATGCAGGGACGCCAGGAGGAGTATACCATTGGATTGGCGGGTCCGGGCGGGCAAAGCCCTCCCGCGGGTGCAACGAAACGTTCTGCACGTGCCGCGGCCCACCGGCCCGCCGGGAGCCTGATTAGTTTGTAAACAAAGTTTTTCGCTATACCCCCGCCCCCTCCCCAACTCTCCCCCGCCGGGGGAGGGCGCCCGACTCCTCCCCCTAACGGGGGGAGGCTAGGAGGGGGCGGAAATGCCAGGAAACTTAGTTCACAGACTAATCAGCCGCCGGGCGAAGGGGAGCGTGCAAGACGTTTCGTCACATCCTCGGCTTACCAGCGGATCACCATCTCGGCGTCGCTCCCGCTAACCGGCGCGACGACATAGGAACTGGTGCGCACAACCTGGATCGTGGAGGGGAGACTGGCTCCATTGAGGGTCACCTGGAGCGGACGGGCGGCGGCCTCCTCAGGCAGGAGCAGGCGCACCTCGATGCGTTCGGCATTGCCGGTGACGCTCAGGGTGATGGAGCGGGCATCGCGGCGCCAGTGGTAGGCGGCGTAGCCGTCGGAGGCGGCGTAGCGGGCTACAGCGTAGACCTCCACAAAACGCGGGTCGGCGGCCCAGCGGGGGGTAAGGAGCAGGTCGCGGTAGCCCGCGGCGCGATCATTAAACCCGGCGGCGCCTTCCATCAGCGCGCCGATCATCGCCCCCGCTCCCCAGCCGTCGGTGGCCAGGGTGTCGGGTCCCTGGATGCCGGGCGCGCCGGTGGGATAGTACCACAGGTAGGTCGCCCCGGTGAGGCGGGTCAGTTCGGCGTAGCGCCGGAGGATGTCGAAGCCATAGGCTTCCAGGCCGTAACGAAAGGCGCCACGGGCCAGCTCGCCGCCGACCAGGGGCATAATGCCGCCGTTAACATACTCGCCGGGGTTTTCGCCCTTTCCTCCGGCCATACCGAAGCTTCCCGGCGGGAAGGGCGGATCAATACTGTACCACTCGGCGAAGGCGCGCCCAAAATCGCGGCGCCGATAATACTCTTCAACAATCTGCTGCCCCTGCCACTGGTCGAGCACCTCACGGTTGAGGGCGTAGGCGTTGGAGAGACTGAGTTGCGTTGCCGGGTCAATACCGTCTGGGCGAAACGCCGGATCTTCGGGGACGAAATGGGTGAAGAAGCGCCCGTTCCAGCTAAGATCGTTCAGGCGTTGCATCAGGTCGCGGCTCTGGGTGCGCCAGGCGTCAGCCAGAGCCGGATCGCCCACACGCTCTTCAATACGGGCCATCAACAGCAGAGCGTGGGCCAGCCCGGTATTGTCACCGTGAAATGCGCCCCAGATCGTATCCGCGTCAATCCAGTGACGGGGGGCCGGTCGTCCATCGGGGCTGACAGTCGTCGGGCCATAGGAGAAGTCCCACATATCAATGGTGTAAGGCCGGCGCACCAGGCCCCGTTCGGCATTCCAGCGCAACGGGTCGCTGGTGATGTAGCGCAGGGCGCGCCGCATGGCCTCCAGATTGGAGCGCAGCCAGGCGTCATCGCCGGTCATCTGCCATGCCTCGTACACGCCCTGGACGAAGAGGAACTCCAGGTCGCTTTCGACTTCTTTGCGAAAGGCGCGCACCGCTCGTTCGGGATAATCAATCACGTCGGGAAAGCTGCCATCGGGCCGCTGGGCGGCGCGAAAGGCGTCGAGCAGACTGGTCACGTCACGCTCAAAGTAGCGAAAGCCGCGCCCCTGGTAAACATGGTCCCGCAACCACAGGAGCGGGTTATCGGGCGAACGATAGCCACGCACCGGGCGCCCGTCGAGGTCATAGGCCACCATGTCCTGTTGCATAAAGTCCCGCAGGCGGGGGTAGAGGGCATCTAGGTCGGGCTGACCGGTACGTACCTCGGTGACGGGATCGAGGGTGAACAACCGGCTGCGCGCGGCGGCGATCCGCCCATCAATCAGCACGACGGCCCATTGATCGCCCACGCGCCCGCGGGGCAGCAAGGTCACCTCGCCACTTCCAGCGTTCACCTCCGTCCTCGCCACTCCTGCCGGTCGCAGGGCGCCATCGAAGAGGCGCACCTCGATGGGGCCGCTGTAGCCCGGCGCTCGCAGCGTCGCCGTAAGCGGGAGCAGCGGGCGAGCCACAGGATCGGCGGTATCGCTCAGACTCAGCGAAGCGCGGAAGGGCGAGGCCGGCAGGCGCAGCACGTCACCGGGGTAACGGCGTTCCCAGCCCGGCGCCAGCGGTTCAACTACAGCGCGCTGCCCATCGGCGGCGGTAATAGCGTGGCGGGCGAAGAACTGCACCTGGAAATCGTCAATCCACAACGGCGGCGTCAGCGGCGGCCCGAGCGCCTCGCCGCCGGCGCCGCGCCAGGCGCTGAGGAAAGGCTCGACCAGCCCGTAGGGAGCGGGCGGTTGTGGTTGGGCCGCGGGGGCGCAGGCAACCAGCAGCGCCAGCAGGGTCAGACCGATACCCAGCGATGTATGACGCGAGATAAGCCGTGCAATCCATACCACCGGAGACCGATCCAGGGGATGGTTTGGAAAGACGGCGCCCACCCGGCTGGCCAGGAGAGTCGGGTAGAGAGGCGCACGCTCAGGAAGATCCTTTTTCATCCGTGCAAAGCGGCTAGTGATAGAAGAGGCTGGGAGAGCGCGACCCTGACAGGAAACCGCTTGCGTACCATACCGGGTGCGCCGCTCAGGCCAGCGAATGCGGTGCGCTGGCGTAGTGGGTGTCCGGCTCCGCATCGAACCCGACCTCGCCTGGACCATCCGTTGTCGCAGGGGCGAGCGATGCACGCAGCGGGAGGCGCACGGTCATGGTGGTGCCCCGTCCCACCTCGCTCTCGGCCCGGATGACGCCGCCATGGTTCTCGATGATGGTGCGACAGATGGCCAGTCCCAGGCCGGCGCCGCCGGAGTTCCTGGCGTCGCTCGGATGTTTGGTAGTTACAAATGGCTGAAAGATCGCCGCGAGCATCTCGGCGGGAATGCCGACACCTGTGTCCCTGACCGACAGTTCGATCTGATCTTCGATCATCTGTGTGCCGATAATAATTTGCCCGTGACCCTGGTCGCGCACCGCGTTACGAGCATTGGTGAGCAGGTTAAGCAACACCTGGGTGATCTGGCCGCTATCGCACCAGACCTCGGGGAGGGGTTGCAGGCGCTCCTCAATCACCACGCCCAGGCGCATAAACTCAGGTCGCAGCAAGGTGATCGCATCCCGGACCAGGTCGTTCAACTGGCATAGCTCGCGCCTGGGTTCGCGCCGGCGCGTAAAGGAGAGTAGACCGCGGGTAATGCTCTGCCTGCGGGTGCAGGCTCGCCGGACCACGTCAAGCGCCTGATCCTTCTCCTGGGGCTCATGGGCGCTCAGCCCTAGCTGCGTATAGCCGTAGATGGCGGTAAGCAGATTGTTGAACTCGTGAGCCACACTCGCCGCAAACGTGCCCAGCGCGGCAAGCTGGGAGGAACGGATCAACTCCTCCTGCCTGGCGCGCAGTTCATCCACCAGGCGCGTCGCCTGGTCGGCCAGGTCGCGGCTGCGCTGGCTTTCCTCCTGCAACGCGGCCTTGGTCTTGAAGGAGCGATAGGCCATAAACAGGGGCAGCACGGCAGCCAGGGTCAACCAGGGGTTCGTTTCCCAGATGTAGGCCAGGATGGCGCCAAAGGGCAAGGTAATAAAATGCACCCAGCGCACCTCGCGAAAGCTGGCGCGATAGACCCGGAGGACCGGCTCGCCGCTGGCCAGGGCAAGGATGGTGGAGACGAGGAGGGTGTTGAGCGTATAATAGGTTACGGCAAGAACCGCAAACGTTACCAGTCCCCCAAAGCCGCTGAAGAACGGCTTGGCTGGCGGTACCAGCGCATTGTAGATGGCGACCATGACCAGGAAGGTGATACTGCGCTGTGAGGCATTGAAGAGACCCTTGTACCATGGCCGCCCGCGCAGCCAGTCCACCAGCAGGCTGCCGATGAGCACTACCAGCACCCCATACGCACCGGCCGTGGGCACGAGAAATATGGTCGGCGCGTCAACAACGGTCATAGCCACGCGATCACGCTGATTGAGACCGAAAACCACCTCAAAGTAGTCGGCCAGCACATAGGCTACACCGCTGATGCCAAGCGCGAGTAGCCCGGGCATCGGGGCGCTGGTGGAAATGATCGCTGCAATAATGCTAACCAGTGCGATGCTCCACAGACTGTACAGGTACCAGCGTGCAGCCCGCGGCAGTGTACTCATCGTTTTCTCATCCTGCGGCGGTACGTGCCGTCCAGAGATGACCAGGTCTGCACCGCTCGATCCCGTGCCAGGGCATTGCAGCGCCGCGAGGGAACGGCTCTACCCATAGGCAATGCGCCCGGCGCTGCGTCTCGCAGAGCGCCGGGCAATCGTGCGGGTTAATATATCACCCGAACCGAACCAGAGCGTTAAAAAAACGAGCAGAAGGAAACAGCCCCTCTGCTCGCGCGGATCGAGATAACTTACCTGCCTAGACCCACTTGGCCTCGGCGCCTGCCGCCAGAAGGAGCGAGGCGATCGCCCCCATCAGCAGAGAGACCTTGATGTAGAGGTTCAGGGCATGCCACTTCATCTTCGGAGACCCCGTTCTTCGCTGTTGATAGACATCACCGGTGTGTATCCGGGTCCCCTCCGCTCCGCTTCGGGCGATCCGCTCAGTTCCGACTGAACGCCTCGATTAGCATCTCCCTCGATCCGCGCCGGAATAGTAACAAAAAAGTTGAGATTTCGCAAGTTGCTCACGGGTGCGAGGCCCCTAACAGCCGCTCAACCCGGCGGTTGGCTGCGTCGAGCACGGCCCGGGCCGCCGCCGTGGCCTCGGCTTCGCGCACGAAGCTCACCCCCGGCAGGGCTTCCAGACCGCCCTCGAACACAAAGGAGAGATGCGTCAGGAAGGTGCCAAGCTCGCCCAGCGGCTGGCGCAATAACGATCAAGACAACAATGCCTCTGAGCATGCTCGCCTCACGTGCAGATATGCGCTTATCTCGGGCTTCGCCCTATCTTGCCGCTGCAAGGCTATCGAGCACATCAAGAAAGTAATCCACTTCCTCAGGCGTGTTGTAGTGGGTCAACCCCACCCGCACCAGGCCGCCCTGGTCCTCAACGCCCAGCCGCTCGGTCAGACCTACGGCGTAGAAGTTGCCGTCCCAGACGAAAATACCCCGTTCGGCCAGGGCCTCGGCAACGGCCCGCGGCGGCAGATTTGCCAGGCGAAAGGCCGCCGTCGGCGTGCGCTCGTCGAAGCGCGCCGCCTCGCGGATGCCGTAAAAGGTCAATCCGGGGATACGCAACAGCCCCTCGACCAGCTGCCCGGCCAGGCCGCGCTCGTAAGTCTTGATCGTCGTCATCGCCCGCATCAGGGCGTCGCGCCGTGCATGGGAGGCGCTGGCATTAGTCGCGACTCCCAGCGACGCCAGATACTCAATCGCCGCGATGGTTCCGGCCAGCCCCTCATGATTCTGCGTGCCGGTCATCCAGCGCTCGGGGCTTTGCTCGGGCGCCGGGCGCACTTTGTAGGGCTGCAGCCGCTCCAGCAGCTCGCGCCTGCCATACAGCACCCCCACGTGCGGGCCGAAAAACTTGTAGACGCTGCACGCCAGGAAGTCGCAGCCCAGGGCGCGCACATCAATCGGCCCGTGAGGCGCGTAATGCACTGCGTCAACATAGACGATTGCGCCCACGCTGTGGGCCAGACGGATCACGCTCTGTACGTCGCTGATTGTACCGACGGCATTCGAAGCGTAGTTGACCGCCACGATCCTGGTGCGCCCGTGCACCTTTGCCGCGAGATCGGCCATGTTGAGGGTGCAATCCTCGAGGTGAACGTCCACTTCGCGGATGATCGCCCCGCGCTCCTCCAGGGCGCGCCACGGGGCCACGTTCGCGTCGTGGTCGAGGCGCGTCACCACCACCTCGTCGCCCGGAAGCAGGTCACGGCCCAGCGCCCGGCTGACGGCGAAGGTCAGCGTGGTCATGTTCGGTCCAAAGACGATCTCCTCGGAAGCGCAGCCTAGCAGGTCGGCCACGGCCCGGTGCGCCGCCGCGATGGTCTCATCGGTGCGGCGGCTGGTGGGAAAGGCTCCGTGGGTGTTGGCATTGCTGGTGGCCAGATAACTGGCCATGGCCTCGATGACGGACTGCGGAACTTGCGTCCCCCCCGGCCCGTCGAAGAACACCGCCTCGCGCATACCGCACTGCTGGGCCAGCGCCGGAAACAAGGGTCGCACCGCATATGGATCAAAGAGCAGCATCGGCTCACCCCGCTTCGAGCAATGCCCGCACAGGCCGGAAGTGCAGCTTGGCGTAGCGGGCCAACCCCTGGGGTCCCTCGCGGGCGATGATCCAGCGCGCTGCCCGCTCCAGCAGCGGAAGGTCCGAAGCACCCGCCGGCAACGGCCCCTCCCACCCCGCCAGGGCCCCCAGGCGGGTCAGTTCCTCCTGAAAGCGCGCCGTGGCCAGCACCGAGGCCGCGGCTACCGCCAGACTGAGGCGCTCGGCGTGGTGAGCCTGGCGCGGGCGCGGTAAATCTGCTACAGCAAAGGCTGTCTCCAGGCGCTCGGCGCTCTGCGCGAATTGATCGCAGATGATCGCCCTGACGCCCGTATGGGCCACTACCGGCGCGGCGGTCGCGGCGTAAAGTTCCGCCAGCAGCGCATTGATGTTCCCGGCTACGGCGTAGCGCTGATTGTACGCCAGCGGCTCAAGCACCGTGACCGCATGGGCCGGGGCGGGGATGCGTTGCACAATTGTGGCGGCGAGTTCAGCGATACGGTCGCCAGCGACGGTCTTGCTGTCGCGCACCCCTGCCCGGAGCAGGGCCGGAGCCACGGCCGGATCGACACACACCGCCGCCACCACCAGCGGCCCGAACCAGTCGCCCTTGCCGGATTCATCCAGACCAATTTCGGCATCCTCGACCACGCAGCCGGCCGTCGAGAGCGCCAGCTCCTCCAGCTCGTGACGCAACGGCGTCGCGCGCCCGCCCACAACTATACGCCCTTGTCCGGGATAGTACGTGAGCGCGGCCTGATGGCGGCCATCCTCGACCAGCAACTGGACGCCGTAGGGAACAGGCTTACCGGGGCGCCAGCGCCACCCCTGGGCTTCGATGGCCCGCTGTAGCGCGGCCAGCCGGGGATCTTCCATCTCTGCAACCTTCTCGTCCGGTGAGAACCAGCGGCAACCAGCTTTCGCCGTCTCCTTCCAGGCTAACGCAGAGGGGCCGCAGGAAACCGGGTTTTCCCCCAGGCGATGCCAGCCGGCGCACGGGCCTTGCCGCTCCCTTTCCGCGGCGGGCGCCGGGAAAGCGACTTTCTTTATGGGTCGGGCTTCCCCTCAACGACCACCATCAGCGCGTGAAAAAAGGGGGCCTGTTCTCCTGCGCGTAATGTCGGGAGTGGATATCTTAGAAGCATCGCCGCTCCCTGTCAAGTCAGATGGGCATTGCAACCTGTTCAGATTTACCGCAGAGCACGCAGAGGACGAGCGTTTTGAAGCCCTTTGCGCCCTCCACAGCCTCTGCGGAGCGAACGAGGTCGGTAAATGCGAACACTCGCGGCGCATCAGCCGCCGCCTGCATAGGCCGCGCCCCCTTCTGGCGGCGCGAGACGCGGGGAGACCCGCCGGTTAGCGCCATTTGGTCATTTTGCACATACGTGGTGAGGAGCAATTCGGGCACGGTTGACATTGTTTGAAGTTCCAAATTTGTTACCATTACTGTAACGGTTCAATATTCGACAAAATGTGGACATTCTCTTTTCAAGGGGGTGACAGGCCGGTGTGCCCGCCTTCCCTGCGACGCGGCAGCCGTAGAGGTCGGCTCACCACAACTCGTGTTTCAGAGATTCGTAACAGGTCGCTCACGGCGTAGCTGCGCTGGTACCAGGTTCGTACCAGTGCTTCGTGTGGATGCTAAGACAGGAAGCGCTTCAGTTGTCTTACCACCGCTTTGACGTAGACACGATAGGGAGTCTCACCATGCGACTGACGTGGCAGAAAGCCGGCATTGCGCTGGCGGCAGGTCTTGGTCTCTGGGCGATTACCGGCGGGAAGGCCTTTGCTGAGGAAGGACCCTCGACGACCGAACTGGCCGTGGCGATGGACACCTTCTTCCTCTTTATCTGCGCGGCCCTGGTCTTCTTTATGCAGGCTGGCTTCGCGATGTTGACCGCCGGTCTTACGCGCTCGAAGAACACGGCGAACATTCTGTTTAAGAACCTGATGGACTTTGTGATGTGCTCCATCGCCTTCTGGGCGATTGGCTGGGGCATTGCGTATGGCACCTCGGCCGGGGGCTTCATCGGCACGGATCAGTTCTTCCTCTCCGTGGTGACCGAGGAAGGCAGCGTACCGGTGCTGGCGAGCTGGTTCTTCCAGGTGGTGTTTGCCGGTACCGCAGCGACCATCGTCGCCGGGGCCATGGCCGAGCGCACCAGGTTCACCGCGTACCTGGTCTACAGCTTCCTCATCTCGCTCTTTATCTACCCGGTTGTCGTACACTGGGTCTGGAGCGGGGCCGGCTGGCTCAACCACTACGCGGGCAACACCGAGGGCAACTGGGGCTTCACCGACTTCGCCGGCAGCACGGTGGTGCATAGCGTCGGCGGCTGGGCCTCGCTGATGGGCGCGATCATCCTTGGGCCGCGCCTAGGCAAGTACGGTCCCGATGGCAAGCCCCGGACCATCCCCGGCCACAACATGTCGCTCGCGACGCTGGGCGTGTTCATTCTCTGGCTGGGCTGGTTTGGCTTCAACCCCGGCAGCCAGTTGGCGATCGCCTCCCAGAGTGATGCTGATGCCGTAGCCATGGTCGCAGTGACCACCAACCTGGCGGCAGCCGCTGGCGCCCTCGGCGCCCTCTTCACCGCCTGGCTGCGCTACGGCAAGCCTGACCTTGGCCAGACGCTCAATGGCGTGCTTGCCGGTCTGGTAGCCATCACTGCCGGCTGCGCCTATGTCACCCCGCTATCGGCGATCATCATCGGCTTCATCGGCGGCCCGATCGTGGTGCTCGGCGCCGAACTGCTCGACCGCATGAAGATTGACGACCCGGTCGGCGCCGTGCCCGTGCACCTGATGGCCGGCATCTGGGGCACACTGGCAGTGGGGCTGTTTGCCTCCTTCCCCGGCAATACGGGCACCACCGGTCTGTTCTTTGGTGGCGGCCCCACCCTGCTGATCTCGCAGATCGTCGGCATCCTGGCCGTCGGTGTCTGGACCGCCGCCCTCTCCGGCTTGATGTTCCTCGCTATCAAGGCCACCATCGGCCTGCGGGTGAGCAAGGAGGAGGAAGAGGCTGGTCTGGACATTGGCGAGCACGGCGCGGTTGCCTACCCCGATCTGGCGGGCGCGGGCGTGCGCGCCGCGGGCACGGCCGACTAAGCCGCTGGCACAGAATCAGGGAGGGCTTTACCCTCCCTGACCATCCTGGCTAATCAACAGGACCACGGGGAACCTTCCTCGTGGTCCTTATTTCATTTGAAAGGCAGGTGCGCGTCAGGCGCTCTGCGTTGCAGGGCGCTCGACGCACGGAAGGTTGCTCCGGGAAAAAGTTTGGAGGGCCAGTAGCCCTCCGAATGAAAACCAAAGAACACAGGATCATCCCTCGCCCGTTTTGAGCCTGTGCCCCCGTAGCGCCTCAGCGGCCTCAGTGGCCTCAGTACCTCAGCGGCCTCAGCGCTCTATCGGGCTGCGCTGCCGCTGGCGCTCGTACCGTTCGCGCGCCCGGCGCGCCAGGCTCAGGGCGCGCTTCTCACCGTGCTTGGCGATGGAATAGGAAGTTCGGCGAATACGGTTCCCCTCGCGCCAGGTGGCTTCATACACCTCGCGCCCATCCTTAACGGTGCGGCGCACGCCCACGATACCGGTGCTGGTGCGGGAAACGCCGATCACCTGCCGCTCGGTGCGCGGCTTCCCCAACTCCTGCTCGGCTTTGTTGCGCCATTCCAATGCCGCACTCAGCGCCGCCAGCCGGTCGCCATACACCGAGTCAGAGAAGAACTTGCTGCGCCGCTGCTTGTTCCAGGTGACCCGCACAAAGTAGCCGAAGGTGCGCTTGGCCGGATGGTCAATGCGGGTAATCCCCTTGTGCCTGGTCGTCTTTGGACGCAGCCGGGGCGGGAGGCGGCGCGTATCAGCCGCGGCAATCGCTCGCAGGGCGTCTTCGGCCTCTGAACGGAGCGATGAGCCATGCTCGGAGCGAAGTCTGGCAATGAGCTCTGCTTCGATCTCTGGGGGCGGGCTGTAGCGCAGCGCCGCAAGCGGGTCGTCGGAAGGCGCCGGGTGGACCGTCGGTTCAGCATTGTCCGTGTGCGCGTCAGGCGCAACAGAGGGCGCCGGAGGATTTCGGCGAGGCATCGGCGTCTGACTCCTCATTGCACTACATTCGTCGAGTTGTTGCACATACTCTGCATATAGCATACCAGAAATTTGTTACCATGGAGGCGCATATGAGGAGAAATTCTTCAGATCTCAAGTATTTTTTCCCACCGCCCCCCGGCCCGGCAATGGGTTCTGAAAGGGACTGTTCTTCCAGGACCATCCTGCGCAACCATCACCGCCTGGAGGAGGGGGCGGAAACCGGGTTGCCCCGGATCCCTGCCTGCCGGGAGAGCTGCGGAGACGGGCAACTCCGGTTCCCCTCTGAGTCCTGCTTGCCACAGGCAAACAAAGTAGGGGGCAACCCGGAAGGTTGCCCCCCGCAAACCACAGAATGTCAACTTGTGCCGCCGTAGGCTGAGTCGCCGGTGACTCGCAGAAAGATCTCTTCGAGATTGCTCGCCTGACCGGCGAAGTGGATCACCTGCATCCCGCCAGCGAGCAAGCGAGCCAGCAACGCGCTTACAGCCCGGTCGTCGCCATCGAAATCAATCTGCAGATGCGGCGGATCATCTTCGGGCAGGGGCCGCGCATCAATCACGTGGGGATCGTCGCGCACCAGGGCCGCGGCTGCCGCCAGGGTTTCGGCCAGACTGGCTTCCGACGCGGCCAGCAGCCGCACCTCGAACACGCGATGCGGCTGCATTTCGCGCATAATTGTGGCCACATCGCCCGAGGCCAGCAGATTGCCCCGTTCGATAATCCCGATATGGGTGCACATCTCGGCCAGTTCGGTGAGAATGTGCGAACTGATCATGATCGTCTTGCCCATCACCCGCAGTTCTTTGAGCAACTCGCGCAACTCTACCCGCGCCCGTGGATCAAGACCGCTCGCCGGTTCGTCGAGGATGAGCAGCGCCGGATCGTGGAGCATCGTGCGCGCCAGACTGAGGCGCTGCTTCATACCGCGCGAGAGGCCCATCACGTTGGCATCGCGCTTGTGGCTCAGTTCAACCAGGGCCAGCAGGTCGCCGATCAGGCGGGCGCGCCGCTCCACCGGCACGTCGTAGGCCGCGGCGAAGAACTCCAGGTACTCCTGCGCGGTCATCTGGTCGTAGACGCCGAAGAAATCGGGCATGAAGCCCACAGCGCGCCGCACGGCCACTGGATCGCGCTGCACCGAGTAGCCCGCCACCCGCGCCTCGCCGTCGCTGGGCGCCAGCAGGGTGGTCAGTATGCGCATGGTGGTGGTTTTACCGGCCCCGTTCGGCCCGATGAAGCCGTAGATCGCCCCCTGCGGAATGGTCAGGTTCAGATGATTGAGCGCCAGGGTCTGGCCGTAGCGCCGGGTCAGATCGCGGGTCTCTACGATTGGCGTCACGGTTGCGCTCCGTTGTCGTTCAGCCTGATGATCACCAGCGTTTCGCCCTGCTGGCCGACGGCATCCCCATTGACGCTGATAGCCAGCGTCGGGCGCTCGATCCAGCCGAGCAGGTAGACGCCCTGCGCATCGGGATGGCCGTGCTGGCTCGGCAACGACGGATTGCCCAGACTAAAGCGGTCAAAGCCAAACAGTGAGTTCAGGACCTGGTTGCGATAGATCAGGCTTGAGCCGTCTGGCTGCAACTGATAGGGAAAACTCTCCTGGTCGAGATCCAGATCAACCGTCGCCTCCGTTCCCGGCCGCAGATCGCCAATCGAACTCGACGCCGCGCCGGAGACGATCTGCGCGTTACGCAGCGGCCCGGCGCCGCCAACCAGGCGCACCTGTCCGCGCAGATGCCGGCCTTCGTGCTGCAACTCGCTCTGCACCTGCGGCACTTCGCCAACCGTCTGTTCAACCATCACGGTGCGGAATGAACCGACATCAATTAATAACTCAGGGACGCTGCTGCTTGTTGCCTCGCGGCGCACTGTCAGCGGATCGGCTTCAAAGCTGCCCAGACTGGAGGGCGTAATCAGGCTCGCAGGAGCGAAATCGAGGCGGTAGTTCTGGCGTCCGGGCGAAAAGATGCCGAAGAACGCGGTTGCCTGGCCCGTGGATGCGCCCTCGAAGCCCTGCACGATTGCCACCTGCACTACCCGCGCTTCCGGGCCGCGCAGGGCCAGACTGCCGCCATAGGTCAGCCCCAGCGCGGCAACCGCGATCAGCGGCGTGGTGAGCCAGGCCAGTTCAATGCGCCGGAGCCGGCGCAACAGCAAAAAGTTCAGCGGACCGATCACCACGATGTAGGCTGCCATCAGCGCCAGCACCGCCCAGGGCGAGGGCAGCCAGACAAGTCCGCCTTGCAGGGCATCCTGCAGCAGATTATCCCCCCGCCAGCGGAAGGAAGGGCCGATGTGCGTCCGCGGCGCTATTTGCAGCGCCTGTTCCCAGAGCGCCGCTTCGCCGGACCAGACGCGCAGAGCCGCCAGGTCGAAAGCCGCAAAAAGCACCTGGCCAGCCCCTTCCGGACGGGCCGTGAGCAAACCGGCGCCATCGAGAGCGATCGCGCCCTCGCGGGGTCGCACCTCGTTCACCGTCAGCGGGGGCACACCGGCGGCCAGTTCGGGGCGCCCGGCGAAGGCGGCCAGCGCATCAGCCGGCGCGCTGGCCCGCAACGGGCCCACGTCAACAGGCGACGCCTCGGCGAGGCCAGCCAGCGTGCGGTCGGCATGCAACCCGCCACCAATGATTAGCTGGCCCCCCAGGCGCGTCCAGAGCAGCAACGCCCCACGCTGGGCCGCGCTCAGTCCGTCGGTGGCCAGATCGTGAATGAAGATCGCGTCCAGTCCGGCCAGCAAGGCGGCGTCGTCGGGGAGCATATCCGGGTCCAGACGCACCAGCGCCGTGTTGGCATCGGGGAAAAAACGGGCCGTCTGCAAACTGGCGAGCGCCGTCGCATCAGAACTAATCACCGCCACGGTCGGCTGCTCAAGGCCAATCCGGTTCAGCGGGATCGTCTCCTGCGCCACCCGCTGGCCATCAATGTGCAGCGTTAACCGTCCGCGGGTATTGAAACTGGTATTCACCACCGGCAGCACCACCCGCTTGCGGGCGCCCCGGGGCAGATCGAGGACATACTCGAACGTACTGGCCGCATCGCCGGGCACGGTCCATGTGAGTACTCCGACGCTATCGCCACTGGCGTTGGCAACCGTGATCGCAACGGGGTACCAGAAATGGTCGCGGTACGTCCCGGATCCATCATAGCCGACCTGCGCCTCAAGGGTGATAGCGGGCGGGACCTGAGCCTGCGCGGGCGTTCCGGCAACGAACAGGCCGATGATGAGAAGCCAGAGGAGAGAGCGCCGGAACGTCAATGCCAGCTCCATGCAAAAGCGGTCGGCCTCACGCCGAGCCGGGGTTAATCTCGTTGTAGCGCTTCTGCGCCTCATGGTACTGGGCGAGCAGGTCAAGGGTGTCGTTAAGGTTTTTCTCACGCTCGCCGCGCTTGAAATTGACAATATATTCGTTAATCGTATTAACTACCTGATTTGGACGCGGCACGCGCAAAAACGTAAACTTGCCGCCCGCGCCCGCTGTCTCCAGCACCACATCGCCGTAGCCAAGCAAGTTACTAATGAAGGTCGTCTCAAAGCTGACATTGGTGATCGCCCCCAGGCTGGCCTGTCGCCGATCCTCGGGGCCGAAGGGCTTCTTCTCGATATCTACCACATTGGTAGGAGCAAGAATGTACTTATCGTTCCGATAATCCTCGAACTCCCACGCCGCCCAGAGCACGTAGGCGACCACAACCAGGAAGATTGCCAGGAGGATCCAGCCCGCCTCCAGTTCCAGGTAACTATTGGCCAGGGCAACGGCAAACAGGCCCAGCGCCAGCAGCAACGTCGGGCCAATCTGGGCGCGCAGCATAAACAGCCAGTGGGGGCGCCAGGTAATCGTTGACGTCTTCTCATCAACCTCGGGATTCTCAGGAAAGATGGCGCTGAGCCAGCGTGCTGGACGCGTTTGCCTGATTATGGTGGTTGTCTTGCCAGGCGAGGTTTTTTTGCCGTAGATGCGCTCATCAATCATGCGCTGGTAATCGGCCGCGGTCATGCGCCTCCGCAGGGCGCGCACCTGGTCCATAATCTGCCGTTGCATCTCCATCGGCTGGCTGGCCGACTCAAAGACGATGTTCCCGCCAAAGCGCGCCGACTTCACAACAATAGTGCCATACTTCAGGATATGTTGAGGATAGGTGCTGGTTTTCGCATTCACATCCTGCACATCTTCGAGAAAGATCTGCTGCTGGACGCGCTGTTCAATCAGGCGTGGAATAAACACCTGGTCGTTGTCGAAGACGACCCGCTGGTTGGTGAGGATCAATTCGTCGTTCAGCCAGTCATAAAATGTAAAGAGCAGCATGAAGACGCTGACAAACGCCAGAATGATCAGCACGATGTTCCAGGCATCAGCGCGCTGAGCCAGTGAGAGCTCCGGCTCGATGGCGAAGACGCGCCCGCCAGTAAAGCGATAGTAGAGAAGCAGAAGCACGGCGCCGGCGGCCAGTAACAACACCCGGCGCGGCCCACGCGTCCTGGGGCCGCGCACGTACAGGACCAGCCAGACAAGCAACAGGCCGCCAGCGATGAAGGCCAGCAGCCAGTTTAACGCATCCAGACCAATTGGCGCTCCGGTCTCACGCACCAGGAACGTGCCCCCGGCGGCGCGATACATCGCCAGGCCGCCAAAAAGGATCAGTGCCAGCAGGGGCAGGATCATCCGGGTAAGCAGGACGATCCAGTGGCGACCGATGACGAAGAGGATCTTCTCCTCGGGGCCGAGGTCAATCGCGGCCTCGGCATCGAGTTCCAGCATTTTGCGCAGCCAGTCGAACATACGCAGGGCCGTCTCTGCTGTTATGACGGTACGCTGGCTCCTGTCACGCCAGCGCACGCGCCGCCAGCGCGCGCTGGCGCACCCGGCTCTATAGTAGCACGCCCGGCGGCCCAACGGCAAGACCGACGGTTTTTTGCTCCCGGACCTCAACTCCGCGAGATCCGTCTCGGGCTGGTGAGAAATCGGCTCAGGACGGAATGGGAGGCGGCTACGCCGCCACAAGGGTTGTGGTGGCGGTAGTTTCCGCGGCGCAGCGGCCCTAACCACCGCCAGCACCGGGATTGGAGCCTCAGCGGCTCTGCGCAGGCTCTGGCTCTACAAACGCCTAACCGGACCCGCGGAGGAGACGCAGGATCGGATCTTCGACGGACTGGTACGGCCGTGGCTGGGGGTCGGCAGGCGGAGGCGCCGCAGGCGGCGATGCCGGTGTGGCGGAACCGGAGGCGAGAAGTCGATCAAACAGCCCGCTTCCGCGAGCCGGTGGTGCGGGATCTGGCGGTTCAGAGGGGGAAGTCGTCAGTTCGATCACGCCGTCGAGGCTCAACTGGGCGGCAATCTCGGCCACATCAATCGCGGCCCACGACAGGCGAGCGGCGATATCGCGAAGGGTGAGACGCCCATCAACCAGTGCAAGCAACGGATGGTGCGCCGGATTGACGTGACGCTCGATCCACTCCGGCGCGACCAGCAGGCGCGGGATGCGCTCGAGATCGGGCACATAGGGGCGTATCTGGCGCCAGCGAGTCGCGGCGCGTTCGGCGCTCTGGAGAAAGTAGTGCGGCGCTCCCCACAGGGACTCGTCTTCAGCTACGATGTCGCTGACGAAGCTGAAGAAGGCCTCATCAATGGCCAGCAACTCAGCCAGAGCGTCAATTCCACGCGCCGCTCCCCGCTCGGCGTGATACAGGGCCCCATCGCGGAAGAAAAGACGCCCGGCCTTCCCCGATCCGTAGATATTCAGCACCCCGGTGACCGAGCTAAACGTTACCATGTCTATCAGTTCCCGCAGCGGGAATGTGGCAAGCGAACCTTCCAGCTTCACGATACGCTCCCTGGCGATGATGGTGCAATGCAGAACAGAACGACCCAGGCAGGCAGCTCTGATCCTAGCATCCATCAACGTTCCGGCGCAACATGACGCGGGTACTCTGATTTTATGGTTCACCTGGCCAGGTTCCGGGCTGAGACGGCAACGTGTTGCGAAGGCTGGTCTAAACCCGTCTGGCCTGACGCCAGCGCGCGCCGACGACCAGATGCTCACGCCACTGGACGCTTCCGACGGCGCTATTCGCCGTCACTGCGATTCCGTAGCTATACTGCCAGGACAGGACCATGGTACAACAGGGCGGAGCGGCGTGTACAGGGGATCGCCTGCTGGATGATAACAATTTGTTCATCGTCAAGGAATGAAGGGTTCTTATCTTCGCCACAGCGTCGAGGCCGGCGCGGGGCGCGTCTCAGACGCGGCTGTAAGGGGGGATATCGTAGATGTAGTTCTCGAGTTGCTCGATGATAAAACTCTTTTCGGCAATCAGATCGGCCACCACGTCACGAATGGAGACGATGCCGAGAATGCGGCCGTCATCGAGCACGGGCAGATGCCGCAGGTGCTTGTCGGTCATCAGCGCCATGCACTCTTCGACGGTCTGTTCAGGACGCACATACAGCACCCGTTCGGTCATAATCTCAGCGACAGGGGTCGTGGCCGGGTCTCGGCGCTGGAGCACCGCCTTGCGCACCACGTCACGCTCGGTCACGATGCCCACTAGACGCTCTTGCAGCACCACCAGCAGCGCGCCGACATCGTGCTCGGCCATCAGGCGAACCGCCTCTTCGACGGAGCGATCCGGCGCAATGCTCCATACGCCTTTGGTCTTCTTCTCCACCAGCCTCCGCGCAGTGTTCATTGCAAACCTCTCCCCGGCGCAGCATAATATGTGACAATCGCCACAATATTCATTATACCGCAGGTTTTCGTGTAGCTTCGCCGCGCGCAGGGTCCGGATCGAGGCGCTCACAACCCTGCTGGAGACAGACATAGCGCAACCCTGAGAGTTGCGCACATAATCCGGGGAGGCAAAGCGCTCCCGCAACCGAAGAACCCGCTTCTTCGGATAGGCGCTACAGGCGGGCAGTGGCAGGGCCAGTCCGGGGGAATGGAGCGGGCGCGGAGCTTTCTTCCGGCGCAGCGAGGGCGACGGCGCTGAGCAGCACCAGGCAGATCCAGGTGGCATCGGCCATCAACAGGTGCACCAGTTGCATCCAGACGGGAGCCTTAAGCGTGACATTAAGGCCGCCAATGAGGATCTGCAGAAGAAACAGCCCCACCAGGCTCCAGGCAAAGCCGCGGGCCAGAGGCTCCGGGCGACGCGCAGTAACGGCCTGGGCCAGGAAGAGCGTGTAGATGCCGACCAGCGTGCCAATAACAGGGTGAATGACGCGCATCTGCACCAGCGGATGGCTCGCGGCGCCGAGCGGCTGGTTCAGGCCTCCAGGCAACACGCCATGCTGCAGCAGCGTATCGCCGAGAGCCGTCACTGCTCCGCTGGAGCCAACCAGCGCCGTGCCTACCAGGCCTAACCCCAGCAACCAGGGCAATCGGCCATGCCCCCGCAGACTGAGCGGCGCGCCCCCTGAGGCCCACCAGGCCGTGAGGGTCAGCGCTCCCAGAAGCAAGAACGTATTGACGAGGTGCAGGGCCATCGCCAGGGCGCGGCTGGCAGAGGCGTTATGGGCGACCAGTTCAAACAGCACCAGACCGGCTCCAAGGAGAGCCTCGAGCAGCATAAAGACCATCACCCCCAGCGCCCCGCGTCGGACGCGATGCCCGCGCTCGTAGGCGCGGAAGGCCCACACCAGGAGCGCTATCGCGCCCAGCAGGGCCACGCCGCTGGTCAGCCGGTGGGTGAATTCAATGAGCATCTCGGCGCCTGGCGCGCGCGGAATGACCTGACCGTCGCACAGGGGCCAGTGATTGCCGCAGCCCGCCCCGGAGCCAGTGGCACGCACGAATGCGCCCCAGAGAATAACCAGCAGATTGTAGGCGACATTGGCCCAGGCGAACGCAGCGAAGCGCAAGCGGAGCATAGCGACCTCTTCTGACATGCTATGGGGAAACCGGTTGTCCCATCACAGCGGGGAACAGCACGGCGGTGTACAACCCTTCCAGGTTGCATCATAATAGCACACCTTGACACAAGCCGTGGCCTGGAATATACTATTAGGCGGGATGTGGATCCCGGTCTTACTCCAGCAAGGAAGTAGACCAGGCAGCAGAAACATTCGGGTCGGACAATGTGGTCGTCCTCCCGACTAGGGTCACCGATGGTGACACTAGTTTTTTGTTCGCTGCACGCATCCCGTGCACCTTACCAGACGAGTGTGGTCGCGTGCGTGCCCGTGCGCCCGACGTCCGCAGATGCGGGCGCGGGTGTAACCATCATTTCAACGCAGAGTTTGATCCTGGCTCAGGACGAACGCTGGCGGCGTGCCTAATGCATGCAAGTCGAACGCAGGGCGCTTGC